>CBDTVL010000190.1:0-7539 GCA_965363755.1 uncultured Sulfitobacter sp. | reverse complement strand
GTTTCGGATGATGACATCCTCAGTTATGTGCGCGGACGGCGTTACGTTGCGGAACTTGAAACCGAACTCTTGAGGCAGTTGGCGATAGCTTTCGAGATTGACGATGCCTGATCCCTCAACCGATGTCTGGTCTGGAGCGTGGATCCAATATGACAGTCAGATCCATACCGCCTTGCCGGCCAAGACACATCACAGATCACTGGCACCTTTCTGAATTGGCTGGTCGACGCCGGAGTTCTCAACACCCGACCGGAGCGACAATTTGTGTCGCCATTGGACTTGCTCTGTAGCGCTCAGCGCACAATTCTGCCGATCAACCCAGCTCTCGGAGTCCCTTTATGCAAACCACAACGCGCGTCGCAGTGATCGGAGGCGGCGTTGTCGGCGCCTCGGTGCTTTATCATCTGACAAAACTGGGCTGGTCGGATGTCCTGCTGCTGGAGCGCTCTGAGCTGACGTCAGGCTCGACTTGGCATGCGGCTGGCGGGTTTCACACGTTGAATGGTGACACCAACATGGCCGCCCTTCAGGGCTATACGATCCGCCTTTACAAAGAGTTGGAGGAGATCACAGGCATGTCCTGCGGCCTCCACCATGTCGGGGGAATCACTCTTGCGGACAATCAGGATAGGTTCGATATGTTGTTGGCAGAGCGGGCCAAACACAGGTTCATGGGGCTGGAAACCGAGATTGTCGGCCCAGAAGAGATCAAGAAAATCGCGCCTATCACAAACACCGATGGCATCATTGGTGCGCTTTATGATCCTCTGGACGGGCACCTTGATCCCTCCGGCACCACACATGCCTATGCCAAGGCTGCACGTATGGGGGGGGCCACTATCGAAACCCATTGCATGGTGCGCGAAACCAATCAGCGCGCAGATGGCACATGGGATGTCGTCACCGACAAAGGCACCGTCCACGCAGAGCATGTTGTAAATGCCGCTGGCCTGTGGGCCCGCGAGGTTGGCGCAATGGCAGGTGTCTATTTCCCGCTGCATCCGATGGAGCACCAATATATTGTCACCGACGATATTGCGCAAATCTATGAGGCCGGCCGCGAACATCCCCACGTGATGGACCCTGCCGGAGAAAGCTACCTGCGACAGGAAGGGCGCGGCTTGTGTATCGGGTTTTACGAACAGACCTGCAAACCCTGGGCCGTTGACGGAACCTCTTGGGATTTTGGTCACGAGTTGTTGCCAGATGATCTGGACAAGATCGAAGACAGCATCACATTTGCCTACAAACGCTTTCCTGTTCTGGAAACCGCTGGTGTCAAATCGGTGATCCACGGACCATTCACCTTTGCGCCCGATGGTAACCCGCTGGTCGGACCGGTGCCGGGTCTGCGCAATTACTGGTCAGCCTGTGGTGTCATGGCAGGCTTTTCCCAAGGCGGCGGCGTGGGTCTGATGCTGGCGCAATGGATGATCGAAGGCGAGACCGAACGTGATACTTTTGCAATGGACGTCGCCCGTTTTGGCAACTGGATCAGCCCCGGTTACACCCGGCCTAAAGTAATCGAAAACTACCAGACCCGGTTTTCTGTCGCCTACCCCAACGAAGAGCTTCCTGCCGCACGCCCGAACCGCACAACCCCGATGTACGACATCTTTACAAACATGGGGGCTGTCTGGGGCCAGCAATTTGGCCTTGAAGTGCCCAACTATTTTGCGCGGGGCGCTGAGCCGACCTATGAAACACCATCGTTTCGCCGCTCAGATGCCTTTGGCGCAACCGCGCGCGAGGTCACTGCTGTGCGCACTGCCGTCGGAATCAATGAGGTGCATAACTTTGGCAAATATCTGGTGACAGGGACTGGAGCGCGCGGGTGGCTTGACCGGATCATGGCGGGCCGGGTGCCGCAACCGGGCCGTTTGTCGTTGACCCCGATGCTGTCCCCCAAGGGCAAGCTTATTGGCGATTTCACCATGTCTTGCCTGAGCGAAACAGAGTTCCAGCTGACCGCCTCTTATGGCTCACAGGCCTTTCATTACCGTTGGTTCCTGCAAAATCTGGACGACGGTGTATCTATCGAAAACATCAGCGACACACGAAACGGTTTCCAGATTGCCGGGCCAAACGCGGGCAAGGTTCTGACCGCCTGCACCCGTACTGACATCTCAGACATGAAATTCCTCGATGTCCGCCCGATGACGGTGGGCATGGTTGATTGTCTTGTGCAGCGGGTCAGCTACACCGGTGACTTGGGCTATGAGATCTACTGCGCCCCCATGGGGCAGCGTGCCCTGTGGAACTCTCTTTGGACTGCAGGACAGGACCACGGGATGGTTCCGTTTGGCATGCGGGCCATGATGTCGCTGCGGCTTGACAAGTTTTTTGGCAGCTGGCTGTCAGAATTCTCGCCCGACTACACTGCCGCCGAAACCGGGCTGGACCGGTTCATCAGTTTCAAGAAGAACGTTGCATTCATTGGCCGCGCAGCGGCAGAGGCCGAAAGGGTCAATGGCCCTGCCCGACAACTTTGTGCCTTTGAGGTTGACGCGACAGATGCGGATGTGAGCGCCTACGAGCCGATTTGGCTGGATGGCAAGGTCCAGGGGTTTTGCACCTCTGGCGGCTATTCACATTTTGCAGGTAAATCAATCGCTCTGGGGTTTGTGCCCACTGATCGTGCCGCAGAGGGATTAAAGGTCGACATCGAGATTTTGGGTCAACTGCGTCCGGCCACATTGATCACCAAGCCCCTGTTTGACGCAGATGGGACGCGGATGCGCGGATGATCGGTTTGCCCCTATCGCAATGATGCCCGCTTGATAGAGTGGATGCTGATCCTCCAACGCGATCGAAAGGCCCTACATGTCATTGATCGTCCTTCTTTTGGCCGCAGGCCGGTCCGCCCGAATGCGCGGGCGAGACAAACTGATGGAACCGGTCAATGGCCATCCGTGCCTGCGTGAGATGGCGATGCGTGTCTTGGATGCGAAATTGCGGTTGATCGTTACAGTTCCGGACCTCTTGCATCCCAGGAATGCCGCGCTTGTCGGGCTGAACCTCATCCGCGTGCCGGTACCTGACGCTGACCAAGGAATGGCGCGCTCGATTGCGGCTGGCGTCGCTGCGCTCCCAATGGGCACTCTGGCGGTCATGGTGGTGCCCGCTGATATGCCGACTTTGGAGACTGCCGATTTCGAATTGATGGCAGATGCCTACCAAACCAACATTGATTTGATCCTGCGTGCAACGAATGGGGCCGGCAAGCCGGGACATCCGGTGATTTTCCCAAGTGGTGTCTTTGAAAGTCTCACCCATTTGACGGGCGACAGGGGAGCGCAGGATGTGATCCGCACCAATCAGGATAAGTTACGCCACATCACCTTACCAGGCGACCATGCAACATCGGATCTGGACACGCCGGAAGACTGGGAGAACTGGCATTTGAAATCCTAAAGAGAGGCCTGCAGCGCCGCAGCGGCTTTCTTACTCTACGTACGTGATGGATCGAGTTGCCTGCCGTTGACGGAAAAAAAACGGGACATTATCCTGTCCCGCTTTATCTGCATGCCCGCCGGAGCCCGCAGAACAGATGCATATTCCAAATGTGAATGAGTTAACTTGACTGATAAGCGGTCATACCTTGTGTTTATTCAATGACTGTTGCGCAGATTTGTAGGTATCGAGACCTTCACGGGTCCTCAGCTCTGGATAGAGCTCCAGTAATTCCATACGTTGCGCATTCCCAGCGCCACGAAATGATTGATCACCGGCATGAAAACTCTCCGTCCATGCGCCGTTACACAGAACCACTTCATGGCGCGCAAATATCATATGAACGTATGTCGTGTCTTGCGGGTCCATGAGTTCAACGCCCGGCAGCTCAGTCAAGTCCATCGCGGCAACCAGAACTGCTTTCTCGTCAGTTTGAGGCGCAACTAACCCATCCGAGACGAGAACGCGGTGATTGGGGCTAAACATGGTATCTGCCTCTGGCACCCCGGGGCCCAAAGCTCCGGCCCGGATCATCACCGGCGTCAGGCGTGGGCTTAGTAAAAGATCGACTTCGGAAAGGAAGCGCTGACCGATCCATTTGATGTCTTGCAGGCCGTTGTCCCGCGTGATCACCCTGTCGCCAACCTTCAGATTTTCTATAAGTAGCTCGCCCTTTGGCGTCGCAATAAGCGTACCCGGCACAAAGCGCGCCGCATCTTCGATAACGTTTTCAATATCCTCAAACCGCAATTCACCGGTCAAAGCGCCAAGTGCATTCATAAAGCGAACCGCGCCGTTCTCTGGGCTCAAATCGTAATCAACAACGACAAACCCTTCCGGGTTGTTGGCCTCGCCAGCGCCCGTCAGATCAAGCGTGTCTACGCCGCGCAGAACTTTGCCAATCGTGGTGCGTGTGTCGCCATCCACAACACAATCGATCATGCTGCCAACAGGCGCACCCTGCCCATGGCCGTCATTACTCGCATCGTTGCCAAAACCATCTTTCTCGCTGAGCGTGGCAATCCTATCTCTACTTGGGCCACCGGCCTTGCTCAAATCAATCATGTCGTCCCCATGCTTGCCCGAGGCAATACGACCGGGACTGGCGTTGAGAATATCGAGATCATAGACCGCGACATAATCAATCGATCCGTCAAAGAATTCATCATCGTTGTCGCACGCCGCAAAGGTGAACGCCACATTGTCAATATTTCCGATGTCCTCGTCAGGCCCGTTGTCGCAGAATAAACAGTCTGACTGGTCCCTTGCGATAGGTTCTCTGCTAAAAGGGTCCCCCCTTCCGCGGCCGACCAGCAATAGGTTGCTTCAACGATGTCGCCCGGATTGAAGAAATCACTTTCAGTCCCAAGAGTGATATTTTCGCCATTGGCGAAGTGCATGACCTTGATGTGGCCCTTGTAGGTAATGCGAAATTCAAAGAACCCTTTAGTACTGCGCTGTTCAAATGCGCCGTGGCTGACCAGCGTATCGGACGACAGTCCAAGATTTCTATCTGGTGTGAACTGGACCGCTATGGTGCCTTCGGATAAGTCAACTGGAGCATCGCGGTCACTGCCTGTATTAAACCGGCCAGCACAAAGACTGGCTTGCCCAAACGCTGCATCCTTTTGCGGAATACCATCGATCAATCCGGCATCTATGACGCCACTATGATTCGTGAATTCCCACCTGCCAAGCAAGTTGGCAGCCATTGGGCCATCGTGAGTAGTCGACATCGTTAACTCCACTATCGGTGCCAATGCACCAACCCGCAATTCTGGCGGACAAATTTCACTCGTACTCGTGTCGAACATTACAGTTGCCCCAAGCGGCATTTTGTCACTTAGATCGTACACCCGCGGGGGATGCCGTAGTCGCAGGTAATCGTCTCACCACATGATCAAGCAAAAGCAACGTGCCATTTGCCTAGAACATGATGCAATCATTACGCTACTAACGTTGCGGCCTGCCACCTTAGCGCATCTTATCGATGCGATTTGGTGCGACCGGCTCTGCGACCTACAAACACCGCCCCCCAGTTGGGCACCTCAAGTGTTAGCGATCCATTGCGCCAACACAAAGCGAAAAATCTCCTAAAACTGGTCGAAATCAGGACCGATTTCTGACTATGCGATACTCCTGTTGGCGCGACACAACCCAACGGCGAGCGCAATAATGGTCCCCAATGAGCGGGTTATTGCTCAACCGCCTTATTTAAAACGAAATTCCTAGGTCCCGGTGATTCGCGATTGTCCACAATTGAGTGCAACAGTTTTTCGTGATCAAGAAAAGTTGATCAGGAACTTTTAAACCACGGTCGGCCATCGCCCATAAGTGTTGTACCCACATTGGCACCAATACAGCCGATTCTGGATGTATTGTGGACTCGTTGGGTCTGAGCGCACGCGTGCAACACGAATCAATTGCGCTCAGGTTCCAAACATCAACCCGTGACGAAACGCTAACTTTACGCGACGGCCTGACAAGAATTCCGAACACACAATTCGATCCGCCAGCGCCTTTTTCCCGCCGCGCCGAATGAGACCAAAGGGGGGGTGACCACCAGACTCTGACTTTACATTGTGAGACTGATTGACCCTGCGCCAAACCTGCTCTGGCCGCTCTGATGCCCCACTTCATATGACCACGCTCGGACAATCAACATTGAGGCCATTGCCTCAATTCTCTTGTTTGGACTCGCTGAACAGCAAATTCAGTGAACAGATCCGGGTGACATCGGGTTCAAATTTGATTTCAATACGATCCCGGTCGACTTTCCATCAGGTTGAAATCTACCGGATCTGCCATGTGGTGAAATTTGGGCCGTCTAATACGTTTCTGGCCTAGTGCATTTAGCGTGTAGGAAATCCGCCAAATTACACGACTAACTCGAAAAGGGCATTCCGACCGTATTCCTTAACCATTCGGTAGCCACAGTTCAAAACCCGCTCAGTAAGATCTTCTTGCCAGAGGTCTTTGTGTTTGTGTTCGAAGAACAGGAGACGCGGATGAGTATCCGGCGACTGCCCATCCAAAAGCGGGCAAATCGCCTGATCTTCATAACCTTCGATATCAACTTTGATAAAATCGATCCGGCGCGGCGCGTCCATCTTGGCGAACTCGATAAGATTGGGCACGGGAACGCGAATACACTCGCCATTCTCAAACGGGATATTGAGGCGAACCTGACCCAGATTCTTTACTTCCGGCAACCAAAGATCCATTTCACCTGCTGTGTTCGCAATCGCGCAGTCGTGCACACTCACTTGGTCAGAGCGATTGAGTGACAAATTGTGCGTGAGTCTGGCGCGCATGGTTGGATTAGGTTCGAAGGCGCGAATGAAACTTCCTTCTGGCGCAACTTGGCCGAAGCGGACACAAAACGAACCTGCATTCGCACCGATATCATAAGCCAGAAATGGACCTAAGGTTAAGCGCGCCAAAATATCTCGGATGGCGCGTTCTTCGTGGGTTCGGCCAAGACGCCATATCTGAAATTCTGTGTTATTGTCAGACGGATGTACGCGCATCCGACATCCGCGATAGTCGAGCTCGACAGGGGGCATGGAGTGCCGAATTTTACTCCGGATTTTGCGCGGCATATCTGGCGTGTTGTAAATGTCTCGCAACAAATCATGGGGCCAGAGTTGCTGTGATGTTTCCGGTTTTAGCTGCATTTTATGCGTCCTCGCCGACTGACTTCATTTGATCCAGAAGGGTCATAGCTTCGGCATCACCGCGCAACCCGGCGATTTCCTCGCGGTGCCGAGCGACCGCATTATTGTGCAGTTCGAGCACGCCTGGCTCAGCAAGCAATCGTCTTAAAACATCCTGCATCGCAGGAATATGCCCGGCAATACTTGTATCTCGCGCATGTTTCTTGTTGCGCCTTTTCCAATATTTGAGTCCAACAAATTTATCGATAGCAATTACGTTGCCTTTGCGTGACTTGGTCAGATAAGTCTCTTTGGTTCGAACGGGATAGTGATTTATTTGGGCCAGCCCATAGCTGCCACGACAGTCCAGTCCTTTAATTTCACTGGCGATGAAGCTTGAGGCGACTGCGCGGCCGCTTCCATCGACCCA
>CBDTVL010000189.1:0-7554 GCA_965363755.1 uncultured Sulfitobacter sp. | reverse complement strand
TGCCGCGCAGATAGCGTTTCATTGCTGCAGTGGCCTCGTTGCCTGCCTTCGTGCCGTTTTCCGGCGCATCGACGCCATTCAGGCGGATCGGGACACCTTTTACAACTACGGTATCGGCGTCGCGGACCTTCGATACTTTGCCTGAGATGGTTTGCGCGGCGTCGGTAACCGGATTTTCGCTGCAGGATGCACCAAGGTCTGCTATGCGGGACATCCTCAAGTTGGATCTTCTTGTGCCACTCAGCGGTGACCGGTGGGTAGATATTCGGGTGGCCGCAGGCGTGAACCAATGTCAGAATTGTTGCGAGAGTACTTTTCATGTTGCTGGCTCAAAACGCGTGCAAAAAGGGGCGGGCACCAATATGCTCGGCAGGACCGGGTGGCCGATCGGTGGCGAGGCTACGAACTAATCCTGTTTAAAACTGAGAAGGCAAGGCATTGTCAAATGCTAAACATTGAGCGCCGCCCGCGCCTCCCTTAGGTCAGGGGTGTCGAACCCTTCGATGAATGTAGAATAGATCTCGCTGAGGGTAGCCATCGAAGCGTTGTCTCCGGGCAACAGCGTGACCAGGCCTGTCGCTGCGCGCAAAGAGATCGAACGAGCTGATTGGCTATCGGCGATCGCGATAGCCTTGTGATATAGTTTCGCCGCTTCCGCAGTGTGTTCTGGCCCTTTTGCACGAACGATCTCAGCGTCGATCCATATCAAACAGGCATCCCACGTGTGTTCTCCAGTCTCAGCAGCTAAGCTTCGTGCACGCTGGATGGTCGCCTCAGCTCCTTCGAGATCGCCTCCGAGAAACAGCGCGTGTGCGAATGCACCTAGATAGACAGGCTGACGCAGGCGTGACCCGGTCTCCTCTCGCTCCTCAATAACACTCCGAAACTCGTCGATTACTTCGTTCTGCCGACCGAGTTCGGAGAGTGCCCAGCACCTTAATGTTCGTCCGTTTAAAAGCCAGATTTGGAGATTTTCTGTCTCACTAAAGGCGATCAACTCCTTAATGTAATCCAGTGCCTTTTCGGCATCCCTCGCCAACAGCTCTGTGATTGCCAAATAGAGGAGCGTGACCGCAATAGTGTACGGATGTCCTTGCGCCCTGACCAGTTCGAGCGCGGCTCTCCCATGAGCGCGTGATGTTTCTGGATAGCCAAGAAACCACTTCGAAAGCGCAAGATGAAAACCCGCACACGCACCTGGGTCGTGGCCGCCATAATGATACACATGCTGGGCATGCAGGACAGGATCATAGAGCTTCCAACCCTCTGAGGCGTGGTGTTCAACCGCACGGAAGTCACCATGGCTTTCCTTAACCGTCCACGCGGCGTGGTGAGCTTGCAAAAGAAACTCCGGATTTCCGGTTTCCCGAGCCAATATGAGCGTCTGATCCGCTAGATGTTGCGCCTCAGCCATACGCCCGGACACAGTACTATTCATCCAAAGGCTCCATGTGACTGGAAAGGAAAGTGCTGCATCGCCGATTTTGTCACTCAGCGTCTTGGCGCGCAGGAGTGTTTCTAACACCTCGGGTGATCCGGAGCCGTTGGTGTTCATTATTGCCGACGACAAGGCGATCAGTGCGTCGAGTTTGAGGCGTCGTTGGTCGGGGTCATCGGGCTGCTTGGCCAGCATAGCCAGCGCCTTGCGGAGGTGCTTCGCAGCCTCGCGATCGGCTGAGTGCTTTGTCGACTGGCTTGCCGCGCGTAGCCAGAGTGGAATCGCCCTCGCAGGCATTTCCGCTTCTGTAAAGTGATGGGCCAGTGCTTCGGGTTCTGCAGATATATGACTGTTGAGCTCGACCTCCAGCGCGCGTCCGATGCGGCTATGAATTGCTCTGCGTTTTTCCTTGAGCAAGCTTTCGTAAGCCGCATCCCGGACAAGTGCGTGCTTGAACAGATAGGTCGCCTCAGGCGGCACGCCGCGTCGATAGATCAGCTCGGCATCAATCAGACCGTCTAGCGCAGTGCCTAGTTCGGATTTGGACAGTGGCAAGATCTGAGTCAAAAGGCCGTGGCTGAACTCGCGCCCGATACAGGCCGCCGTCTGGGCCAATTCCTTGATAGGTTGCAGCCGGTCCAGACGCGCCATCAGACTGTCATGAAGCGTAGCTGGGATGGCGATGGTGCTCAGTGATCCATTAAGAACCAGCCGGTCGCCGCCGTCCTTCAAGGCTCCAGATTGCAGGATTGTCTTGGTCAGTTCCTCGACAAAGAGTGGCACGCCATCAGTGCGATGGGCGATAATTTCCATTATCTCGTCCGGCAAAGCCTTGCCGTTCGTCATCTTTGATACAATCGCCCCGATCTGATCCTTGCCCAACCGGTTGAGCGCAAATCGAGTCATGGTGGGGTGGCCGCCAAAACCGTATTCAAAAGTAGGACGGGCCGTGGCGAGGATCATGATCTGCTGATCGGCAATGGCGTCCAGCAGGAGGTCCAGAAATTCCAGCGATGTCGGGTCGATCCAGTGCAGGTCTTCGTATACCAAAAGAACAGGTTTGTCTTGGGCCCGCTGAACGAGCAGCCTGATCAGTGTCTGCATGGTCTGGGCGCGTTGTTGCGGGGGCGTCAGATCTAGATCACCATAGCGTCTGGCTCCGTCTAATCCCATCATCGACGCGATGAGCTTCAACGTGTCTTGGTCTTTACCAACCAGAGCTTCTAGCTTGTCCAGCCGGACATCGAGCTTATCCGAAGACGCGAACCCAGCCGCAAAAGACATATGCTGAATGACCGAGTGGAATGCAGAGTCGGTGTAATAGGGTGAGCATTGACAGATCATTCGGGTTTGATCGCCCTTTGCAAACTTGTTGATCACTGCCTGCGTAATGCGTGACTTGCCGATGCCAGCCTCGCCGCTGACTATAATCATCTGGCCCTGACCGGAGCAGGTCAGCGACCAGCGTTCCAGAACTAGGTCGATCTCCCGATCCCGACCTACGATTGGGGCCAGAGTTCCGGCATGGCGCGCGGCAAAGCGGCTTTCAATCGAGGTTTCACCCTCGACGACAAAGGCTTCAATGGGAGCCGCAACGCCCTTCAGGTCTGGTGCACCTATTGATCTGAGTTTGTAGGTGCTGCCCAACAAACGCTGCGTTTCTTTCGGAAGCACAAGTTGGTTAGGTTCAGCTACGCTTTGCAGCCGCGCCGCCAGATTAGGTGTCTCGCCGACAACCGCAGCCTCTTGTGTAGAACCGCTGCCTATCAGGTCACCGACGATCACGACCCCGCTAGCGATACCGATGCGCGTCGCTAGCTGTGTGCCATCAGGCGCTGCTGTTACCCTGACAGTGTCAATGATTGACAGCCCCGCGCGCACGGCGTGTTCTGCATCGTCCTCGTTGGCGCGTGGCCAGCCGAAGTAACACAGCACACCATCGCCCATGAACTTGGCCACAAAACCCTCATGGCGGCCAACGACACCGGCAACGGTGTTCTGGTAGCCAGTGATTACATTGCGCATGTCTTCCGCATCAATCCTCGTCGCCATTTCGGTCGAGCCAACAAGATCGACGAACATCACAGTCAGGTGGCGGCGTTCGGCGTCAGAGTGTAAGCCCGACTGATCTTCTGGTTGGGGATCTTCGATTGGTTCGATCGACGCGCCGGCCGTCACTGAAGCATGGGGTGCATTCATGGCTTTGATGGCACTGCTCGCCCTACGCCTAGGGCCGACAGGTAAACCTAGTTCTTTCAAGTCCTCATCGGTAAGTTTTGCAAGGTCGGCAAACCGAACTTCTGCCTCAACAAATGCAGAAGCGAACTTTTTCAGATCGAGCTCAGCCAACCAGCTTTGAATGTCTTGCAACGTGATCTCCTGCCCGCTGCCGAAAGTTGGCAGCCGATACCCCCTTAATACTTGATATTAGCCTCATTTTTGCTTGTAGGTCATGCTAATACCTTCCGCTTCAATCAGACCGCCTAATTTGCTCACGACCGAACGCTCTCGTCGAACACGCCCTAGCGCCGTGCACCTAGCACAGTGCGGTAGCAACGCTACTTGCCGTTCTTATGATGCTTGGAGATTGATGTTGCGGTGATAAGTGCATGAGATTGGTGATGTAAAATTGGGGTTTTCACGTTTTTGGCTTGATTGCTTTGGACGGGTCGCTTCAGTGGATCTGTATGGGTGTGAGTTGGTTCGGTAGGTCCTGACAAGTGTCAGCTGAATCTTTTCCGATAACGTGGGCTTCTTTGGTATTCAGACGTGCTCACGTAAGGGGAGCAGATGTCGGCGATGCGGTCCCGTGGCTCCTCAGCAATGCAGCGCTACGCCTCCGCGCGCGTGGGCGTTTATGGAAATCAGCGTGCGCGCCGGTCTCAGAATTTCTCGACGATCTGAGGGCCTTATAGGTTCTTTTGGCACGGGCCACTCAATAGTCAGTCTCAAGACTATTCAAGGCAAGGGGCTGCATAGTGGGGTCAGAGCAGACATGATCAGGCAGTCCCTTTTCAAAGCGCTCTGCGGCGCAGAATGATACTTTTGTTAAACTGCGTTTGCCCCCGATGGACGCCGCCGCGAAAGTTTCTGTCGCTTTTGGCCCTCAATAGGTGTCAAATTGGCCTGCGGTCCACTGAGACACGCACAACAGGAGGAAAGATTATGTCCAGTCCTTATGCGGGTGGGTGTGACCATGTCCACGTAAATGCCACATCAGAGCCGTTCGACAACCACATGTGCCATTGCAATGTCTGCAAGGCCGTGACCGGCCAACAGACCACACATGTTGCCATGTTCAACCACAGCGACATTTCGGTCGACCATCCCGAAAAGATGAACCGCCAGCCGTTCAACAAGGACAATCCGAACGGTCCACTGGAGCTTTGCACTTGTGCCGATTGCGGCGCTGTCCTGATGCTCGACGACAAGCAGAAACGCATCCGAGTAGCGGTTCCAAACGTCATGGGCTACGATGACACGTCATTCCCCGAAGCCACCTACCACGCCTTCTACGACACGTCGAAAGGTTACCCCAAACCCTCGGACGGCCGTCCAGTCTACGACAGCCTGCGCCCGGAGTTCGTCTGGCCCGAGCCCTCCTGAGCGACCCTTCTTATGCGCCACAACGTCGGTATCAAGAAGAGCGTGCCTTCCGCAGACAGGTAGCGGCTGGTCAGCGGCTTTAAGTTGGTGGACTTGTCGCCTGCGTGGATTGCAGAACCCATTGATGTATTGGAATATTGCTCCTTCTGCTTGTCTGCGGGTTTCCCATTGACGGCCATGGTCCCGCATACATACTAGGTCGCAAATAACGCAAAAACGTGTTCATAATTGCATCTCAGCGTGAGGGTTACCTTATCCGCATGACACAATAGGAGATGACTGTTCAAGAATGTGACGCCGAAAGGTCTCTGGTATGGCATCAGAGATGACCTGTTCAACAACATCCTTGCGGCCATCCAAAGGCTGCGCTCGCCACTGGTTCCCACATGAGAAAGTCAGCAATATACGTGAGGAAAAGCGGCTAAGGTGGTTTCTTCCACCCGGTGTTGATCAAACCGAAATCTGGGCCAAACCGACCATTGGGGCAAGAAATCGCACTCAGGTCGGCCCTCACATGCCCAAAAACTGTCAAACTGGCCCAAGAGCGTTGATCGAAACGCAATACTGCCGCAACGTCGACCAGAGGACGTTCTACCTTGGGAATGTCGGTCGCTCCTTGATGACGTTGATCTTTTATAATCACGACAAAACATGCAGCGCCGGATGGTTGCCCTGCATTCAAATGCATCTGCTGGAGCGACATTGATGAAGGGGCCAGCTCATGAATTGGGATGAATTCGCGTATTGGGGTAAGCACATCTCTGATTGGAGCGCGGACTATCATAAGACGCTGCGCGACCGGCCTGTGCGCGCGCAGACAGCGCCTGGTGTGATTGCGGCGCAGATGCCTGCAACACCGCCGGATCATGCCGAAGAAATGGACGCCATCATGTCGGATTTTGAAACGATCGTGATGCCGGGCATGACTCATTGGCAGCACCCGCGTTTCTTTGCGTATTTCCCCGCCAATGCAGCGCCTCCGTCGATGCTGGCGGAAATGCTTGTGACGACAATCGCCGCGCAATGCATGCTATGGCAGACGTCGCCTGCTGCGACAGAAGTTGAGACTGTAATGGTTGACTGGCTTCGGCAAGCATTGGGGTTGGCGGAAGGGTTCACAGGAGTGATCCAGGACAGTGCGTCGTCGGCAACATTGTCGGCAGTGCTAACCATGCGGGAACGGGCGACAGGGTATACCGGCAACCGCGAAGGGATATCGGATAAAGGATACCTGCGCATTTATTGCTCAGAACAGGTACATACTTCGATCGACCGCGCCTGCTGGGTGGCTGGTATTGGTCAGGCTAACCTTGTAAAAATCCCAACGATGGGTGCGCGGCACGGGATGGACGTTCGGGCGCTCAAGACGGCAATTGCCACTGACCGAACGGCAGGACATATCCCGGCAGGCATCATCGCCATTACTGGGGGCACGGGTGTCGGCGCTTGCGACACCTTGGGGCCAATTCTTGAGGCGGCTAAGGTTGAAGACCTCTACACCCATCTTGACGCTGCTTGGGCCGGAGCCGCCATGATCTGTCCTGAATTTAAGGCGGACTTTTGGGCTGATGTAGATGGGTTTGACAGTATCGTTTTTAACCCACACAAGTGGTTGGGGGCGCAATTTGATTGCTCTGTCCAGTTCCTCAAAGACGCAACACCTCAGTTAAATACGCTGAAGATTGAACCTGAATTTTTAAAAACAACCGTTGAAGGTGTAACGAATTATTCGGAATGGACGATCCCTCTTGGTCGTCGTTTTCGTGCGTTGAAGATCTGGTTTCTCATCCGCTCGTATGGGTTGGATGGCCTGCGTAGCCGCATTCGCAACCATGTCGCTTGGGCGGGTGAGTTATGCGAGGTATTGCGTGGCATTGCGGGCTTTGAGATCGTGACCAACCCAATTTTAAGCCTGTTTTCATTTCGCTGTCCCGGGGATGATGCCGATCAACAGCGACTTGTGGATGCGCTCAATGACGATGGACGAATTTACGTGACACAGGGCCTGTTTGATGGCCGTAAGATCATTCGGTTCCAAGTGGGCCAATTCGACACAACACGTGACGATGTAATGACGGCTTATGCGGTCATCCAAGAGGTTTGGGAGCGGATTTCATCAGATTTTCAACCAATATGATGCGGTGTATTGGTGGCTGCTTTGGCTCAAACCAGACCTTCGCTACGCCGCCAACGAAGGTCCGCAAAAGGCCGTTAGTAACCAATGCTGCGTCATGCACATTTTGGCATTAAGGGCGGGAACCGGGCATTCGCTGCGCCATGCACCAAGGTCTGCTTCGCGGGACAAATCAGCAGTTGGGCATTGTGTTTGACTGCATCGCGCGAGCAACTATTGTAGAAAGAGTTTTTTGGAGGGTAGGCCATGTTCCGCAGCTTTTTTTTGGTTTGCTTGGTGTTCGGTTCAGTTGCCAATGCCGACCCCAACAACAAAATACCCACGCATAGATCAGTCGAGTTAAAAATCGGGCAATCAGTTGTGATGAATGGATACC
>CBDTVL010000188.1:0-7687 GCA_965363755.1 uncultured Sulfitobacter sp. | reverse complement strand
CACGTCAATCGGGTTGTTCGTCTCAACGCCTGATCTACCCCAATCTCTCCTGTTCGATGTGCTGCGTCAGACGTGTCCAGCGCCTCGGCACGGAACTATCCAACGATCCTTCCGGCCACATCGCCCGTCACATAGCTGAATCGGCCTGCCGCCATTGTTGCTGCAACGCGATGCGTCTGCGCATCCAACACAACCAGATCGGCCCGCAGCCCGGGTCGCAATGCACCCCGATCCTGCAATCCAAGAACCTTCGCGGGGCCCGACGACACTAAGTGCCAAGCGCCGGCAAGATCCGTAACGCCACTGGCAGCTAGCATCAAAGCCGCCCTGCGTGGAGAAGGGTAGTGATAGTCCGAGGCGATGGCATCACAAAGACCCATTGCAATCAGATCGATGGCGCTCGCATTTCCTTTGTGCGATCCCCCGCGCACAACATTGGGGGCACCCAGAATTACGTAATCTCCGGTGGATTTCGCCGCCTCGGCCGCCTCGAGCGTTTCGGGGAATTCGGCGATCCGAACGCCACGCGCGTTCCAGAGAGCTCGGCTCTCCGTCATAGCATCGTCGTGACTGCCCATCCGTACTCCCTGCACTGCCAAATCGGCACAAAGGTGATCCAGTGCCGCGCCAACTTCGCCACGCTGGGCGTGCAATTCCTGCAACAGTGCTAGATGAGCTTCGGGGTTGCGCCCCGCCTTAAGCGCCTGCCCGGTCAGGCGTGGCGGGCGTTTTCCTGCTGCCAGTTTGTCGTGGGGCAGGTGGTCGTTAAATACGACGTAAGACACCTGCCACTCGGCAATCCTGTCGGCTAGGGTCGCATATTCGTTCAGCAGGTGGGTCTCAAAACGCAACTGAGCAATTAAATCAGTTGCGAATTCCGTATTTGTATCGCGAATGGCACAGAGCACCTGATCAGCGAATTCTACCCCGCGCAGGCCACCTTCCCAACTCAGGAACTGGGCCAGAACACCGGTTGTAATTCCGTTTGCCGCCAATTCTGCTTCGGCGGCGACGATGCCTTCAGCCATTTGCTTCATGGCGCCACGGCGCGGCGCGAGATGTCGCTCGAACCCATCTCCATGCACATCCACGATGCCCGGGAGCACAAGATATCCGCTCAGATCAATTGTACGGTTGCTGGCAACGTCGGAAATCAATCCGCCCCTGACGGACAGTTCGGCATCCAACAAACCCTCTGCCAGCAACACTTGCGCGCCGACCAGATTAAGACTGAGTTCAGCGGTCATTCTTTTCCAACTCAGAACCTGCGTCCGCAGAACCGCACAATCCGGCCTCACATCCGATAACGAGGGCTATCTCCTGGGCAGCCTCGGCCCATGTCAGAGCTGGATCGAAACGCTGGTTCTCGATGAACAAAACCGACTGCGCAATGACACGTGGGTTGTTCATCATAAACGTATGCGTCACCGGAAGAACAATGTGGTCCGTCATACCCGAAACTTTGGTTGATTCAACAGACACCTTACCGTCATCCGGACCGTCGATAAGACTGGAATAATAAGCGTTTAGCGACTGATCCCCGGCGATGACACCAAGCGAGAAATTCACTGGCGGCAGGTTTTGAGGTAAGCTGTTCGAGCCGGTCCCTAGTTGCAATCCTGCCGGTCCGTTGACCCACTCAAATGTGGCCTTATCTCCAAGTTCATCGACCAGTTCGCTGCCTTGATTGGGCGGGCCAAGCATCACCACATGGCCCAGGTTTTTGGGCCGATACTCAGACAACCACTGGCGCACCAGAATACCGCCCATTGAGTGCGTTACGAAATGAACTGTCTGGCTCCCACATTCAGCAACTGCGTCGGGCAGCGTCTCAGCGACAAGATCTTCCACCGTTGCTTTTGTCGATGGGTAACCAGGGTTGACGACTTTGTAGTTCTTTGCCTCAAGCACCGTTTGCATCAGGGCAAAGGAGGCGTCAGACCGCGCCAGGCCGTGCAGCAAAATAACGCAGTCCGCCCAGACCACGCCCGGCCAAACTGTCAAAAAGGCTATCAAGTACCGCATAGGGTTGAGATAGCCGCAAATGCAACGGTACAAAAGGGCCTCTGCAGGCTTCCTCAGCGATAAGGTTACAACATCATGCGCAACACCTCTGTTCGATTGGCCGCCCGCGCAGTGATCGTGGAAAATGGCCGTTTGCTGATTGTGAACGCCTGGCCCGACGGTAAGAGTCCATTGATGTGCGCCCCGGGCGGCGGCGTTGATCCGGGGCAATCACTACCAAAAAATCTGTCCCGGGAAGTCTACGAGGAAACCGGGCTGACGATTGAAGTCGGGCAGCCTTGCATGATCAACGAGTTTCACGACCCCGGATCAGGTTTTCATCAGGTCGAAGTCTTTTTTCGCTGCCGGATCATCGTCGGTGCGAAACCTGAAAACTGGACGGACCCCGAAGGTATCGTGACCGAAAGGCGCTGGGTCACGGCCGAGGAACTGGCCGTACTGCCTTACAAACCTGACAGCCTTAACCTTCTGGCTTTTGATCCGGGGCGGGCGCCGCTGTACGACCCGCTGGAACTGGTGACGACCTAATCGCAATTGCGATCCCGCCCAGCACGACGATCGCCGACAAGACGATCCGAATGCTCAGTTCCTCGCCCAATAATACCACCCCTCCAATGATGGCGATCACCGGCACGCTCAGTTGAACTACGGCAGCCACGCTTGTCTCAAGTCGAGGCAATATCGAATACCAAAGAGCATACCCCAAACCGGAAGTGACTGCCCCCGACAGTATGGCCAGCCCCGCGCCGGTAAACGTGACATCCGTTCCACCGCCGATCAACAGCAAGGCCAGAAAGGGCGTCGCGATCAAGAAATTCGCGGCTGTCGCGCCCAGTGCATCGCGTTCCCTGCGCCCGGCGATTGTATAGATCGCCCAGCCAACTCCCGCAGCCACCATCAGCAGAGCACCTCCCATGTCGATTGGTGCCCCACCTCCAGGCCAAAGAGCATATGACAGCCCAACAAATGCAACGGCGGCGCCAACCATTCGTCGTGGCCCCAAGCCGCCATCGCTCCGGGCGGCGTGGGCAAACATCGTCAATTGAACCGTGCCAAACAAGATCAACGCCCCCAGCCCGGCATCAAGTGTGAGGTATGCCAGCGAAAACCCGACCATATACAGCGAAAGCGATAGTGCGCCCACAAGCCTTGGCCCCGCCCGCAGCGACATCCCGCCTCCTCGGACTGTCAGGATCATCCCCAAGACAACGGCCCCGGACACAACCCGGATCAGGGCGAAGCTGCCTGGGTCCATGAACATGCCCTCAACTGCCAGCCGGTTCAGAACCGAATTGGCCGCGAAGGCAATCATGACTATCGCTGTTAAGAATATGAGTGAAATTGAACTAAGCCTCATCGTAAGCCAACAATACCGATCCGCTCGCTCATGGCACCATCCGTTTATTGGTTATGAATGCACCATACGCGTACAAGGCGCCGACGCAATTCATCGCGACCACCATCGATCCTGAAATCAGAGTGTCGCAAAAAGAAAGGGGCCCTAAGGCCCCTCTCACATCTCTCAAAAGCCGGGCTGGCTTACATCATGCCGCCCATGCCGCCCATGTCAGGCATGCCGCCGCCGCCGCCGCCAGCGCCTTCTTTGGCTGGCTTATCAGCAACCATGGCTTCTGTTGTGATCAACAGGCCCGCGATCGAAGCTGCGTCTTGCAGTGCTGTACGCACCACTTTGGCAGGGTCGATAACGCCGAATTTGAACATGTCGCCATATTCTTCGGTTTGTGCGTTGAAACCAAACGTCAGGTCGTCGCTCTCGCGGATTTTGCCCGCAACAACTGAACCGTCAACACCAGAGTTTTCAGCAATCTGACGCAGTGGCGCTTCGAGCGCTTTGCGTACGATTGTGATGCCAACGTTTTGGTCGCTGTTCGCGCCCTCAAGACCGTCCAGCAATTTGCCGGCCTGGATCAGAGCAACACCACCACCGACAACGATACCTTCTTGTACGGCCGCACGGGTCGCATTCAGGGCATCATCAACGCGGTCTTTGCGCTCTTTCACTTCGACTTCGGTCATGCCGCCAACGCGGATCACAGCAACACCGCCTGCCAGTTTGGCAACACGTTCTTGCAGCTTTTCACGGTCGTAGTCAGATGTGGTTTCTTCGATCTGGCCGCGGATTTGCGTCACACGTGCTTCGATCTCAGCTTTTTCGCCATTGCCGTCGATGACAGTTGTTTCATCTTTGGTAATGGTGATGCGCTTGGCTGTACCCAGCATGTCCATGGTGACGGACTCAAGCTTCATGCCAAGGTCTTCAGAGATCACCTGACCACCGGTCAGAATGGCGATATCCTGCAACATCGACTTGCGACGATCGCCAAAACCTGGAGCTTTGACAGCAGCAATTTTCAAGCCGCCGCGCAGTTTGTTCACAACCAGAGTTGCCAGCGCTTCGCCTTCAATATCTTCTGCGATAATCAAAAGCGGCTTTTGCGACTGGATAACCTGCTCAAGCAGCGGAACCATTGACTGCAACGACGAGAGTTTTTTCTCGTGCAACAAGATCATGCAATCTTCCAGCTCAGCCGTCATTTTGTCAGCGTTTGTGACAAAATATGGGCTCAGGTAGCCACGGTCGAATTGCATACCTTCGACAACATCGGTCTCTGTTTCGAGGCCTTTGTTTTCTTCGACGGTGATTACGCCTTCGTTGCCGACTTTCTGCATCGCACCAGCAATTTGCTGACCAATATCTGCTTCGCCATTCGCAGAGATCGTACCGACCTGTGCAACTTCGTCGCTGTCTTTGACTTCGCGTGACGCGTTTTTGATCGCTTCAACAACTTTGACTGTTGCCAGATCAATACCGCGCTTCAGGTCCATCGGGTTCATGCCAGCAGCAACCGATTTCAGACCTTCACGAACAATGGCCTGGGCCAGAACTGTCGCGGTTGTTGTGCCGTCACCGGCTTCGTCATTGGTGCGGCTGGCCACTTCTTTGACCATCTGCGCGCCCATGTTTTCGAACTTGTCTTCCAGTTCGATTTCTTTGGCAACCGTTACACCGTCTTTGGTGATGCGCGGTGCGCCAAAGGATTTGTCGAGGATTACGTTACGGCCTTTGGGGCCCAACGTGACTTTGACAGCATCCGCCAGAATGTTGACGCCTTTCAGCATCTTGTTACGGGCATCTGTGTCGAATTTGACGTCCTTAGCAGCCATGTGCTTGCTCCTGAATGTCTAGAGTTTCGTTAAAAAGAGGGTCAGACGACTTAGGCAAGAATGCCCATTATGTCGCTTTCTTTCATCATCAGCAGTTCTTCGCTGTCGACTGAGACCTCTGTACCCGACCATTTGCCGAACAGGATCTTGTCGCCAGTTTTCACTGCCATTTCGATCAGCTCTCCACTGTCTTTGCGCGCGCCCTCGCCGATTGCGACAACTTCGCCCTCGGAAGGTTTTTCTTTTGCGCTATCGGGGATAATCAAACCACCGGCTGTTTTTTCATCGCTCTCTGTGCGGCGAACCAGCACACGGTCATGAAGCGGTTTCAATTCCATCTTTGCAGCTCCTTAAGGCTCAAAGTTATTCCTTGGACCTTTCGACTTCCGAAAGGCCGTTATCACTCATGATGCACGAGTGACAACAACGGTTAAGTAGGGGCGGCATTAGCTTGAGTCAACCAGTCGGTTGGCAAAAATGCCCTCACCTTTCCTAGATCGTTTTGTTGAGCTTACGGCACGGGACGCCTAGCGTGTCACCAGACAATCAAAAGGGCTTCCATGATCACGCGTTTAATTCTGGTTTTCTTGTTCAGCGTCGGCCCGTTGCCCGCTCTTGCACAATGTACAGGCAAGGACCTGCGTCCATTGATGGCTCACGATGCGGCCGCCAAAATGGATGAAGCTGTGCGTGAAACACCTTATGCGCAAGGCAATCACTGGGTCGCAACCAAAGGTGCAAAGACAGTGCATCTGATCGGGACCATGCATGTCGGCGATCCTCGTCTGGACCCTGTGATGGGTCGATTGCGCTCAACGATCACTTCGGCGGATGTCATCCTGCTCGAAGCAACTCCGGTCGAAGAGAAGGCATTGCAATCAGCTGTCGCCACCCGCCCGGAACTGATTTTTCTGACAGACGGCCCTACGTTGCCAGAACTGATGCCCGAGGACGATTGGCAAAACCTGTCGTTGGCCGTGAAATCGCGCGGAATCCCGCCGTTTTTTGCGTCAAAATTTCAACCCTGGTATCTGTCGCTGTTGTTGGGCGTTCCCGGTTGCGCCATACGAGAGATCGCCGGAGGCAAGCGAGGTCTGGATCATTTGATCATGGCGCAGGCAACCGAGGCAGGCATTCCAATGCGTCCCTTGGAAGACTTTGATACGCTTTTTGGTCTATTTGCAGCCGAGCCGATCGAAGATCAGATCAAATTGCTCATCATGAGCATCCTGCCGGATCAAGAGTCCGAAGATGCACTGTTCACTTTAACAGAGAGCTTTTTCGACCAAAACACAGCTGAAGCATGGGAGTTTTCGCGATATCTGGCGCACCAGAGGATCCCGCTACCTGCGGCTGAAATAGAAGATTTGTTTGCCGAGTTGGAGGATATCGTGCTGACGCAACGCAACGCGGCGTGGATGCCCAGAATAGAAAGTGCGCCCGAAAACAATATTGTCGTCGCTGTTGGTGCCGCGCATTTGATCGGCAAGAACGGATTGCTGCAGTGGCTAAGCACAGCAGGGTTTAAGCTGAGTCGGGAGAGGTTTTAAGTCGCGCCGGTGTCATCCCAACTATAAGCCCAGTGTTTCAGCCCCTCTGAACCCTGATCTGTTAGCTGATAGATTCCGGTTCTGACTCGTTCAAACCAACCGTAATGATTGTCGGCCATGATCCGCGTCGCTGTGGTCACTTGTGCAGCGCGGGCCACATCCGCCCCCTTGCTCGGCCCCGTCACTGCCAGAAAGGCGGCGCAGCGCAGTGCATCCTGCCGATAGCCTGTGACAATACCGTGGCGTGTTGCGCCTCCCATGTTCGGATCGCCCTGTAACCGGTCGAATTCACGCAACAGCCGTTGTTGTTTTGGTTTCGACCGTCGCGGAGAATACGGTCCGGGATCCTGATGCACCTCGACGCGGCCATCCGACAGACGAACGGTGATCACACCCAATCCCAGCCGTCGCGCCAGCGCTTTGTTGTCTTTCAGGGCCTTTTGAAACCGTTTCCCAGTCTGCCGGGGCACCGCCAGATAAACATCGTCCGTGATCGCCTGACGCGCAACACATTGATGAAACAAAGTCAGCGAGAAAGTGGTCTTCAACTCAACGATGACCGGCTGCTCCGAGCCCCGGATGGCAACGACATCTGCGGCCCCGACTTCTGCTTTTACGGTATATCCCTGCCGCTCAAGAAACATCTTTATCGGGTCGTACAATTTGGTTTCAGATAGTCCGGCCATCACTTCACTTCCCCAATTCGGATTTGATGATAACGCCTTGGGTGGTGGTGTCGACGTCTACATCAATCGAAGAACAGCAAGTCCCTCGCGAGAGGTTTACCCTCTTTTGGGGACAGTCATTTATCGTCAGCATTATTTATTCGCACCACGAGACAGTTGACCAGAAAAAGGCAAAAATGAGGCACTATTATTCTTGAGCATTCCAAAAACAGCAATAGAATAAACCGGTGTTTGTTTTAA
>CBDTVL010000187.1:0-7695 GCA_965363755.1 uncultured Sulfitobacter sp. | reverse complement strand
GGTTCAGGTTCAGGTTCAGGTTCAGGTTGGTGCGGCTCTTCGACGGTCTCCTCAGATTCGACGGCCTCCTGCTCTGCAGCTGTCACCTCAGGTTCTTCTGTCTCAGGCTCCGTTGGCGCCACTTCTTCTGGCACCGGTTCGGCCGCCTCTGGCTCCGCAGCTGCAGCATCTTGGTTTTGAATCGGTTCGGCGTCACTTTCTGAGCTGGGCAAATCTGGTTCGACAGATATCACCTCTGCCTCTTCTCGATCTTCCGCTACTGGCGCGTCTTCTGTAGCGCTCTCACCTGGCAAGTCGGCGACTTGGCGGCTTTCAAAGGGAAGGACAGCAGCATCGTGTGCGACTCGGGTGTCGACAATTTCGCCGTCAAGCTGGGCCATCGTCAGATCATCAAGTGATGGGGAATGGTCTGCAACATAGCTGGCGCCCTGTTCACGCAGCACCTTCTGAACACCTTTGATGGTCATGCCATCATCATGCAGCAGTTTCTTGACACCACCCAAAAGCAACATGTCTGTGGGGCGGTAATAGCGCCGTCCGCCCGCCCGCTTAACCGGCTTTACCTGGGTGAATTTGCTTTCCCAGAACCGCAGGACATGGGCTTGAACGCCCAGCCACTCGGCCACCTCGGATATGGTGCGGAAGGCTTCGGGTGACTTCGCCATCATGCCTGTCCGTCTTCCTTATCGCTTGTTGCCAGCCGCAACACGATCTTTCATCAGATGTGAAGGCCGAAAGGTCAGGACCCGGCGGGGGTTAATAGGGACTTCTTCGCCGGTCTTTGGGTTGCGCCCGATACGCGCAGATTTGTCACGGACACTGAAGGTGCCAAAGGACGAGATCTTGACCTGCTCGCCACGCACTAGGGCGTCGGAGACATGTTCCAGCACCCCCTCAACCAGCTGTGCGCTTTCGTTGCGCGACAATCCAACTTCACGGAAAACGGCTTCGCTGAGATCCATACGAGTTAACGTCTTTTCGGTCATTTCTGTCCCCTTCGTTTTCCCAACCATAGAGGTTTTGGAAATTCCGAGTCAATATCAATGACTTGAGGCAGAGCGGTTAAGTGACCATTTGTTCCCGATCACCAGCGTAAAACAACGGCTCCCCAAGCCAGACCACCGCCAATGGCTTCGGTCACGACCAAATCACCCTGTTTGATCTGCCCGCGGGCTTTGCCGACCGACAGAGCCAATGGAATCGACGCTGCAGACGTATTGCCGTGGTCCTGAACAGTCACCACAACTTTGTCCATCGACACACCCATTTTCTTGGCCGTGCCCTGAATGATCCGGATGTTGGCCTGATGTGGGACGATCCAGTCGATGTCTTCGGTAGTGACACCGGCCTTTTCCATTGCAGATACTGCGGTGCTGGCCAGTTTTTCGACCGCGTGACGAAACACCTGATTGCCTTGCATGCGCAGGTGCCCGGTTGACTGGGTACTGACACCGCCATCGACATAAAGCAGATCCCGGTAACGGCCATCACTGTTAAGATCTGTGGCAAGGATGCCCCGGTCGCTTGCCGCGCCAGTGCCGGTCTGCGCCTCAAGTATCAGGGCACCGGCGCCATCGCCAAACAGCACACAGGTGCCCCGATCAGTCCAGTCCATGATCCGGCTGAAGGTTTCCGCGCCGATCACAAGGACCCGATCCGCCTGATTGGACGCGATCAGAGCCGCCGCATTGGACAGCGCGTAGATAAATCCGGCACATACTGCCTGCACGTCAAAGGCAAATCCACGCGTCATGCCCAATTCGGCCTGCACCATTGTTGCGACGGACGGAAATGTCAGGTCTGGCGTCGATGTCGCTACAATTATGGCATCGATCTCTGACGCCTGCAGCCCAGCATCATCCAAGGCGGACTGCGCCGCGCGAGTCGCCATAGCGGACGTGGTTTCATCATCGGCGGCAAAGTGTCGCCGTTCGATCCCGGACCGAGACCGAATCCATTCATCGGTGGTTTCAAGCGTTTTTTCAAATTCGCTATTGTGTACGACCCGCTCGGGTAGATAGTGCCCGACGCCTTTGACTACGGC
This sequence comes from uncultured Sulfitobacter sp., assembly GCA_965363755.1. Classification (GTDB taxonomy): domain Bacteria; phylum Pseudomonadota; class Alphaproteobacteria; order Rhodobacterales; family Rhodobacteraceae; genus JL08. Next base: position 5,651 of record CBDTVL010000187.1, on the reverse strand, counting down.
GCGTCTTGTCATTCTCTTATCCGTTCTTGCCTGCGTCATGGTCGGCCATGACAGCGCTTTCATCTTGGTCACGCAGGCCGGTGGATGCAACCCGTGCGGCCAGTTTTTCAGTGAATCCGAGTTCGGCAAGCTGAAACGCAAGTTTCACAGCGGCCGAAACCCCTGTAGCATCTGCCGACCCGTGTGATTTCACCACCGTTCCATTCAGTCCCAAAAACACGCCGCCATTCACCCTGCGCGGATCAATCCGTTTCTTTAGTCGGCTGAGCGATGTGAGGGCAAGTAACGAGGCCAGCCGCGAAAGCGTTGAATACTTGAAGGCTTGGCGCAGCAAATCGCCGATCAACTGGGCGGTGCCTTCGCCGGTTTTGATCGCGACATTGCCGGTGAATCCATCCGTAACAATCACGTCCGCGATGTCGCCAGGGATATCTCCGCCCTCAACAAATCCAACAAATTCATACCCTGCGCCGTCGGCATACTGCGCAATCATCTCATGCGCCTCTTTCATTTCGGAGCGGCCTTTGTGTTCTTCGGTTCCGACGTTGAGCAAGCCAATACGCGGACGCGAAAGACCAAGGCCATTGCGCGCATAGGAGGTACCCATAAGTGCATATTGCAGCAAGTCGCGGGCATCAGCGCGAATATCGGCTCCGACATCCAACAGGACGTTGAAGCCGTGAGCATTGCGCGACGGGTACAGAACGGCAATTGCCGGGCGATTGACGCCGGGCAATTTGCGTAGGCGGATCATTGCCAAAGCCATCAACGCGCCGGTATTGCCGCATGATACTGCAACAGTTGCTTCGCCGTTACGGACAGATTCGATGGCCGACCACATTGACGTGCTTTTGCCATTACGCACGACCGAGGACGGTTTGTCATCCATCGAGACCACGTCCGTCGCATTGCGAATCTCGCAGCGACCGAGCAAAGGTTTGCGCTTGGCAACAAGAGCGTTCAGCTCCTGCGCATTGCCATGCAGGATAAAGCCGATGTCTCGATTCTTGCTGGCAGACTCAGAAATACCGGCGACAACGGCCGCCGGTCCCTGATCTCCGCCCATAGCGTCAACAGATATGATGATGCGGCTGGTCTTCGCGTCTGTCTGATCCGGCTGTGCCGCCATGCGAATGCCTGCCTGCTCAGTTGTTAGGCCGCGTCTTCGTCCAGATCGACCTCGTCAACCATCGCGACGACTTCCTGATCGTCATAATGGCCGCAAGCTGCACAAATGTGATGCGGGCGTTTCAGCTCGCCACAGTTTGGGCATTCATTCGGGTTTGCAGCAACCAGAGAATCATGGGCGCGGCGGTTGTTGCGGCGCGATTTTGACACTTTGTTTTGTTGGACAGCCATGTCTCAACCTCAGTTATAATGGGCCTGCCGATATTGGCATCAGGCCGCGTTTCACGAGCGTGACGTGCGTTTAGAGCCAAGCCCGCGTCATGTCCAACTCTAAATACGATGAAAGCGCGAAAATACCGTTATTTGTTCGCGGCGCAAGCGGTTTTTGGTGTTGCATCGGCTTAGGGCGCCACGTCATGGGTTACGAGTCCCGCTGGGTGGTGCCTCGCAGCGCCGCAAGCCCAGCAAACGGGCGCGCATCTTCATCAGTCATCGGAGCAGCGCCAGGTTCGGTAAAGACGGCAGTGTCCAGATGCGCGCCGTCCTTTCGCGGATAAAGCGGAACCGCAAGGGCCAGCGACTCCAACATCACCTTCGCGGGGTCAATAAAGGCGCCCAATGGCTCGATCGAGTCATCTTCCGGGATTTCGACCTCGGGGTCATCGGAATACTCGACGGTCTTGATGAATTGACGCCGCACCGGCATATCGATTCGAGTGGTTACCGGGGCAAGCGTGACGACACAGGGTTGGATCACTGTTGCCCCAAGCGTTCCGTTCAGTTCCCAGTCAGAATTGCCGAGAGCCCGCAGCGCGCCTTTAAAAGACAATTTGCGCAGGCCGAGCAAGTCAAGATCCTGAGCGATCGCAGCTAGTTCAGCGGCTCCGGGCCGCAAATCAAACGGTGCTTCGCTGTTCTGAGGCAGGTCCGCGACCCGCATTGGAGCCGTGGGCAGAGAGGCAGGGGCCATAGGCGGAAATACTTTCGTTTCTTGAACCGGTCGCGTTCCTTCTGTAATCGGGATAGCAAAGCACAAGATGCGAATGCAAGGGGCTGCAATGTTGGGGACGAGAACCGGAATGAAGTGGGCCATATTTGCCTCCGCCCTCTTGGCACTGGGGGCCTGCAGTGCCCAATTTCGAAACCATGGCTTTGTACCCAGCGAAGAAGATCTCTCAGAAATCGTTGTTGGCATAGACACCAAGGCCAGTGTCGACGAAACAATTGGGGTGCCGTCGGCCACAGGGGTGTTGAATGATGATGGGTACTATTATGTGCGCAGCCGAATGCGCACATATGGCCCCAAGTCATCTCAGGTGGTCGATCGTGAATTGGTTGTCATCGACTTTAGTGATGCAGGTGTCGTGACAAATATTGAACGCTATGGGCTTGACGATGGCCGTGCCGTGCTTCTCAGCCGCAGAGTGACCGACAGCCCCACTAAAGGAAAAGGGTTTGTGCGTCAGCTGCTGGGCAACATCGGAAACTTTAGTTTGGGCAATTAAAAAGTTAGACGCGTTCCTTGTGTGATTTGGGTGAGACGCACCATCCCGTTTGTTTGAAGTCGGAATGAGACCCGCTGTTAGTACCTTTCGGAGATAGAGATGCTCTCATTAAACAAGGGCCGCTACTCGGCGCGATTGGCCCAGTCTCCTGCGGATGTCGACGCGGCACAACGGCTGCGGGCATTGGCTTTCACAACACAAGATCAAAGCGGCTGTGACCGCGACGCGTTTGACGTATTTTTTGAACATGTTCTGGTATTTGAGCAATGCAGCAATGCTCTGGTTTGCTGTTACCGATTTCTTCCCATGGCGGATGGCCGAGAGATTTCGCGCAGTTATTCGGCGCAGTACTACGACCTGTCGGCGCTGGAGTCCTTTGCGGGCAAGATGGTCGAGATGGGTCGGTTTTGTCTGCGACCTGGTCATTCTGACCCCGATATTTTGCGCGTTGCCTGGGGCGCAATGACGTCTTACGTCGATGCGCAGGCTGTTGAGCTGCTGTTTGGGTGCTCTGCGTTTGCGGGCACCGACGCCGAGCCGTATCTTGATGCGTTTGCCATGCTCAAGGATCGTCATCTGGCGCCCAAACGCTGGTTACCAAAGGAAAAGGCACTGGATGTTTTCCGATTTTCGACCGGGCTGCGCAGCAAACCTGACGTAAAAGAAGCAATGCAGCACATGCCGTCAATGCTTCGCTCGTATCTGCTTATGGGGGCATGGGTCAGCGATCATGCGGTGTTTGACCGGCAGTTGGACACAATACACGTCTTTACCGGATTGGAAATTGCCGCGATCCCGCCGGCGCGCAAGAAACTGCTCCGTGCGGTTGCCGGATAAAAGTTAAAACCACCGCGCGAGACTATTTTTGAACAGATCACCGGATGGGCCGTTGACGCCCTTCGCTCGGCGGTTTAGCTGCGCAGCTATGGCACGTGCTCCTCTTTTACAGCTTACAAATATCTCGCTGACCTTTGGTGGTGATCCTGTGTTTGATCACCTCGATCTTGTGGTGCAGCCGGGTGACCGTGTGGCGCTGGTTGGGCGGAACGGATCTGGCAAGTCGACTTTGATGAAAGTCATGGCCAGTCTGGTCGACGCCGACAGTGGCGACGTCATCATACCGCCCGGGTTTTCGGTCGGGTATATGGAGCAAGAGCCGGATATGGCTGGATTTTCCACGTTGGGGGATTTTGCCACCAGTGAGCTGGATGCGGGTGAGCTCTACAAGGTGGAGCGCGCCGGCGAAGGTTTGAAATTTGATCCCGACAGGCTGGTGGCAACCGCTTCTGGTGGCGAAAAACGCCGTGCGGCGCTGGCCAAACTGATGGCCGAGGCGCCAGATCTGATGTTGCTGGATGAGCCCACAAACCATCTGGACATCGAGGCCATCGGCTGGCTTGAGGCTGAATTGGCGCAGACCCGTGCGGCATTTGTTCTGATCAGCCATGACCGCGCATTTCTGCGTGCGTTGACGCGCGCAACCCTTTGGATTGACAGAGGAATGGTGCGGCGCCAAGAAAAGGGCTTTGATGCCTTTGAGGCGTGGCGCGATGCGGCTTGGGAAGAAGAAGACACGCAACGCCACAAGCTGAATCGTAAAATCAAGGCGGAGGCCCGCTGGGCGGTTGAAGGCATATCTGCGCGGCGCAAGCGCAATCAGGGACGAGTGCGCGCGTTGCAGGATTTGCGCGAACAGCGCGCATCGCAAATCAAACGTCAGGGCGCGGCCGGGATGGTTCTGGAATCAGGCCAAAAATCTGGCAAAAAGGTCGTGGAAGCCATTGATATATCAAAGGTCTTTGATGGAAAGCCAATCGTCACCAATTTCTCATTAAAGGTGCAGCGCGGCGATCGCATCGCTTTTGTCGGACCCAATGGCGTTGGCAAGACCACTTTGCTGAAAATGCTGATGGGCGAAGCGCAGCCCGACAGTGGCAGCATTTCATTGGGGACAAACCTGAAGCCGGCGATATTTGATCAGGCCCGGGCCCGGCTGGATCCGGATATGTCCTTGTGGGACAGTCTGACCGGGGACCCGGACATGCGGGTGTCGGGCAAAGCCGACCAAATATTGGTGCGCGGGTTTCCCCGTCATGTTGTCGGCTATCTCAAAGAGTTTCTGTTTGACGAGGCGCAGGCCCGGGCGCCGGTGCGCTCTTTGTCGGGCGGCGAAAAGGCCCGACTTTTGCTTGCCAAGATCATGGCGCGGGAAAGCAATGTTTTGGTGCTGGACGAGCCGACAAATGATCTGGACGTGGAAACGCTGGATCTGCTGCAGGAACTGCTGGGCGACTATGATGGTACTGTCCTCTTGGTTAGCCACGACCGTGATTTTCTGGACCGTGTCGCCGCGACAACCATCGCCATGGAAGGCGATGGCAGGGCCACAGTCTATGCCGGCGGGTGGAGCGATTATCAGGCCCAACGCGGAATCATCGATTTTTCGGAAAGTATCGGAAAAACAAAGCGTAAGGCTGAGAAAGTAAAGCGAGAGAACGCGCCAAAAGCCGGGTTGAGTTTTACAGAGCAGCACCGGTTGGAAACGTTACCGTCTGAGATTGAACGCTTGCAGGCCGAGGTCACGAAATTAGAGGAATTGATGTCGGATCCGGATCTGTTCACACGCGAACCCGTCAAATTCCAGAAAGCAACAGATGCTCTGGTCGCGCGCCATGACAAGATTGCTGACGCTGAAGAAGAGTGGCTGAGGCTGGAAGAAAAAGCCGGCAGCTAGGCGAGGCGAACAACGTCACCTTGTGTGATTGTGCCACTTTTGACAATTCTGCAATTGAGACCAGATCGATGCTCCAGCAGATCGCAAACCGTTTTTCGGGTGATCATATCCAGATATCGGCAGGGCGTGTTCAACCTGCCGCCTTCCAATAATACCGGCCCGACCCAGAACTGCCGTCCGACCAAGTGATTGAGAGGCACGTCCCGTGTGGTCAAGTTGCGGCGATGCTCGATGGTTTGCAGTTCAATGTCGTGATCACGTGCCAGCGCCTCGAGCGTTTCCAT
>CBDTVL010000186.1:0-7813 GCA_965363755.1 uncultured Sulfitobacter sp. | reverse complement strand
GGACATGGACATGGACAAGGTTTAAAAGCGGAAACTGAAACAGACCTACCGCCTTCCTCTCACTCAGATTTGGATAGACAGGTGCAACAGACACAGACCACACCTCAGGCCCTTGGTTTTAGCATGCCGGCACGGTTCGACGCACATGCGCGTACTTTGGTGACTGGCCCCCCATTGAAGAAGGGGTTGGGACCGATGTGCCGGGCTTTCGACGCGAAATCGCCAGCATGGTTAACAGCATTGCGAAATTTGAACCCGTAACGGTGCTTGCCGACTGCAAAGACGTGGTGGGCGCTACTGAGCAATGCGGCGACGTTGCCGAGATTTTTGAGGTGCCAGTTGATTCATGCTGGATCCGCGACAACGGTCCGTTTTTTGTGCGCAACAGCGCAGGCGACGCAGCGGGCGTGCATTTCGGCTTCAACGGTTGGGGCGGGCGCGCTGTCAGCGATCTGACCCAGAAAATGCCGCCGCTGATCGTCAAGCATCTTGACATGACTTGTTTTTCAACCCCGTTTATCGGCGAAGGCGGCGGCATGTCGGTGGATGGCGAAGGTACTTTGATCACTACCGAGCAGAACATGCGCAACGTCAACCGCTACGCCGGGATGAGCCCCGCCACGATCGAGCGACATCTTCATGAGTATCTGGGGATCGAAAAGGTGATCTGGCTGCCGTTGGGCTTTTATGAGGATGCCGCCACCGATGGTCATGTAGACAATGTGGTTGAGTATTTTGCGCCGGGCAAAGTGATTGCACAAACCTGCGAGAAGTCGGACCCCAACTATGACCTTTTGCAAGAGAACCTGAGTACCCTGAAAACCGCGCGTGATGCCAAGGGCCGCCAGTTGGATATCCTTGAAATGGATGTGATCCCTTATGCCACTGGGCCTGATGGCACGGTCTGCGCCATTCCCTATACCAACGCTTATGTCGTCAACGGAGGAATCATTGCGCCCGAGGTTGATCCAAAACTCGACGACCGCGGCTTCGGCAACCTGCAGCAGGCTTTCCCGGGCCGCGAGATTGCCACCTGCCGTAGCGAATGGCAGGCTGTGGGTGGTGGAGGCATTGGGTGCGTGACGCAGCAGGTTCCAGCCTCTAAGCCTCAGGAGGTTTGAGCAATGCGTATGGTATCTGTCGCAGCCACACAGATGGCATGTACGGATGATCGCAAAGACTGTGTCGAGCATGGCGAGGCGATGATCCGTCAGGCCGCTGGTCAGGGCGCCAACATCATCTTGTTGCAGGAATTGTTCTAAGGACATTATTTTTGTCAGGACGAAGACCCGGTTGCCTTTACCCGAGCCCTTCCCGTCGAAGGCCATCCCACAATTAACCATTTCAAAGGCGTCGCCAAGGAGTTAGGCGTTGTTCTCCCCATTTCGTTTTATGAAAGGGCGGGGAATGCACGGTTCAATTCCATCGCTATTATTGATGCCGATGGGGCCAATCTGGGCGTCTATCGCAAGTCACATATCCCGCATGGGTTTGGCTATCAGGAGAAATTTTATTTCTCACCAGGTGATACCGGATTCAAGGTGTGGGATACGGCCTTTGGGCGCATCGGTGTCGGCATCTGCTGGGACCAATGGTTTCCTGAATGCGCGCGCGCCATGTCTTTGATGGGGGCAGAAATGTTGTTCTACCCAACGGCCATCGGATCAGAAGTCGGAGAGGAACAGTGGAACTCTGCGGGGCATTGGCAGCGCGTGCAGCAGGGCCATGCCGGGGCAAATCTTGCCCCGCTTGTGGCTTCGAAACGTATTGGCACCGAGCAAGGTAAGAACGGTTCCGAGATAGCGTTCTACGGCTCGTCCTTCATTGCCGACCAGTTCGGAGAAAAGGTCGCCGAGGCGGATCGTAGGACCGAGACCATCCTGACTCACAGTTTCGATTTGGACGAGATCGCTCGAACGCGAGACTATTGGTGCGTATTTCGTGACCGGCGTCCCGACCTTTACGGTGCGCTGGCCACATTGGACGGCAGAGCCTAAACAGTCCGCCGGTGGTCGCCAATTGGCACAGCCAAGCAGCAACCATCGGCTGTCCTGCCTACCTGTAAATTCGCAACGTCTGCGTTCGAAGCATAGTTCTGATTGGGGCAACGCGCAGCGGCTTTGTTACTCGAAAATATTCGCCTTTATTACGGTTCAGATCAGATAAATTATCAAGGGGCATCCCATGACCATACTCAATCCGACCAAACTCAGCGGAACCGTTACCCCGATGTATGCCAATTGCAATTCCGACGATGAAAGCCTTGTCACCCAGTTGATCCAGCGTGCATCCATGCACTTTGATGGGATGCAGGGGGATCGTCATGTCGGATATGTGCGCCCCTCAGATGTGCGCTATGGCCGCCAATACGCTAAGGGCTCGCCGATCCGCAACATCCGTCAGGTCACGCTGCTTTCCACCGAAGAACTTGAAGAAGTTCGCGTTGAAATGGGCATCGATCACCTTGATGCTGGTTGGATTGGTGCCAATCTGGTTATCACTGGCATCCCCGATCTTACTCTACTGCCCCCTTCGACCCGTCTGATTTTCAGTTCAAATGCGGCCCTTGTTGTGGATAACGAAAACGCCACCTGCCGTTACCCCGGTGACGAGATTGACCGCTACTACCCCGGCAAGGGCAAAGGGTTCGTTAAAGCCGCGATCAACCGGCGCGGATTGGTGGCTTGGGTTGAACGCGAAGGTGATATTGCCTCGGAGGATAGCATTGCCGTGCATGTGCCGCCCCTTCGCATCCACCCGCACGTCTGATCCTCAATCCCACTCATTGCTCGGAAACAAAAGTCCTACAGAAGCGCGTCAAAAGATTGAGCGGCGCTCTTTGGCGCGACCTCACCCCTGTCTGAATACTTGCCGGGGCCTGCGGCCTTTACCATCGAACCAGTCAGCTTGTTCAATGCTCGTGTCATATAATCCACCTTCTCGTACACCCTCAACATATAGTATGCCGTGGGGTGCCGTGAAGTGCCATATGACAGGAATTGTTAAGTTATTATGGAAATATCCGAAACCTCGGCATCCCGTGGAACACCAAGATATTAGATACGAGTGCCCGCCGAAGGCAACGACGCCTGAAACAATTGGGTTAGGTGTGGCCAACCCACCTGACCTCGCGAACTACGAACTAAGTCTAACGCCAGATACGGCACTAAATCCTGTGCCGCACATCAGCTCTGGCTCCACTTGACCTGAGTCCGCGCCGTCCGTTATCAGCTTGGCCCCGGTCGCTGACAACAGCACATAAATCAGCCCTATTAATACACTTTCGGGCGCCTAGTGGCTCGCCCTTAACTCCTGCCGCGCTGTCAAAAAAGGGCGAATGGTGCAAGCGCAATATTGACCAGCCCGGTTTGCAACGTGAACATACCCAGGAACGCATAGGGAATGGATCTGGCGAGTTGATCACTCAGACCGCCAAAAAAGTCGCCACCTGATACTTGGCCTAACTGATCTTTTGCGAAAGCAATTTAACGGCAGTGGTCGGTCCTCCCGCAGGGCTGACAAAAATTGCGAGACCTGTCACAATCCCAGACACTCTCCGCCCACGGCGGCAAGCGGGTTGCATACAGGCGGATCACCCCACGCGTCTGGTGCGTCCGCTAGATCTCAGGTCCAATCGGTATCGCGCCAATCAGCAACCAAAGCACGTCAGCGGCCGCAATCCGGCGCATAGTGGTGCCCGGCGCAACTCTCGGCACGCCGTCCAGAACCAGCAGCATCTGGCCATTTCCAATTGCGCCAATCGGGGCGCTGCGGAGTGGCCTCGATTGGCAGCATCAGCGCAAATGCCTGCCCGGCTTGATCACCAACGCCAGAATCGATGCTGCCGCATAGGCCGCCCCAGTCCCAAATCCTGCCTGTGACACGCCCGCAAAAACCGCTACAGGGCCCGCACTAGCAAAAATGTCCAGCCCAGAACCAGCATCGCTGCGTTTGCCTAAATCCCTCAGTGTCTTACGCTTTATTGCCAACAACTGGGGTGATTCAGCCGCACACTCGCTTTTGCCGCAGCGCAGCACACTTGCGCTGCGCGCATATTGGGACTAGGCAGGCGGCCAAATTTCACCAACCTAACGGACCGGAGACATATTCATGGCCAGACCCAAGATTGCCCTAATCGGCGCAGGTCAGATCGGCGGCACGCTCGCCCACCTCGCAGCTTTGAAAGAACTCGGAGATATTGTCCTGTTTGATATCGCCGAAGGCACACCCGAAGGCAAAGCCCTTGATATCGCGGAATCTGGCCCGTCTGAAGGGTTTGATGCGACATTGTCTGGAACCCAGTCTTATGCCGACATCGCAGGCGCAGATGTGTGTATCGTCACAGCCGGTATACCACGCAAGCCCGGAATGAGCCGCGATGATCTTTTGGGCATCAACCTCAAAGTGATGAAATCTGTTGGTGAAGGCATCGCAGCCCACGCACCAGACGCCTTTGTCATCTGCATCACCAATCCACTTGATGCAATGGTCTGGGCCCTGCGCGAATTTTCCGGGCTGCCGCACGAAAAAGTCTGCGGTATGGCCGGCGTGCTTGACAGTGCCCGTTTCCGCCACTTCCTGGCAGCGGAATTCGACGTCAGCATGAAAGACGTGACTGCTTTTGTTCTGGGCGGGCACGGCGACACCATGGTGCCGCTCATCCGTTATTCCACAGTTGGCGGTATTCCCTTGCCGGATCTGGTAAAAATGGGTTGGACCACTCAGGAAAAACTGGACGCGATTGTTCAGCGCACCCGTGACGGCGGCGCAGAAATCGTCGGGTTGTTGAAAACCGGTTCTGCCTTCTACGCACCCGCGACGTCTGCCATCGAAATGGCCGAGGCCTATCTGAAAGATCAGAAACGCGTTCTTCCCTGCGCTGCCTATGTCGACGGCGCTTATGGTCTAAAAGGGTTTTATGTCGGTGTCCCGACTGTCATTGGTGCCGGTGGCATCGAACGCGTTGTGAACATTAAGATGGACAAAGACGAACAAGCGATGTTCGACAAATCCGTAGGTGCCGTCAAAGGGCTCGTTAAAGCTTGCAAAGAGATTGATCCAAGTCTCGCCTGAACCGCGAACTGTTTATTTCTGTTTACGGCCGGTGCCTTAGCACCGGCCGTTCTTGTTCCGGCAGCTGCGGACACGCACTGTTTCCAGAGGTTCGCCTATTTGTCCTGCTTTTCAATCCGGTTTCTGACATATTTCTACCGTAGTTTGGCCACAATCCGTTTGACCGTTAGTAACCATTATCGATCAGGGATGAGATCATGAAACTAACCTCAAAAAATTACGACCGCTGTGGCCTTCTCGATTGTCGCCCGTCAGGTCAACGCTGCAACATTCGATTTTGGCGCTGATGCAAACGCATTCTGGTTTGCCAACACCAACTCGGACAGATATGAAGGCACTTTCGACCAAGTCTATGGTATTTCAAACTTAGCTAGAGATTCCACAGCGTCAGACGCCGGGACCTTGGGCGGTAACATGATGGATGGCATCACAGTGACCGCTACTGCATCAAAGGCGGGCCTTGAGCTTGCTCACCCATTTATGGACTCTCGCGGGCCTTATGCGGGCTTGGGTGTTTGTTCCAGCGGGTTTCAAACTTCCGGGATAAGCGAATGTTCCAGCAACGGCGGCTCGAACACGGGTGATGACAACCTTCTATTTACAGAACTTCTTGAGCCTTATTTTGATGGCAAGAATGTAGCAATCGACGGTCTGCAAATTCGCGATGCAAACCACGATCTTATTAGCAACGAGGATGACGCGAACACGATCAACGGTGAAGTGTTCGGAACCGGGTCAAATGGCCAGGTTAACCTCGCGGGTCTGTTGGTCGCCGATACCTACACATTCACTAGCGCTGGAAGCAGCGAAGAGATTCTCGGTTCTAGAAGTTTCTCAGATACCGCTGCCTGCAGCGAGATTCCTGCTGCTGGATGGTCTGGGTGCGATGGCACGCCGCCGCAAAGCCTAACTCAAAACGACATTTTGTGAGTTGAATGCAGCGCCCTTGGGCGTTGCATTTTTTTTGCCCAATCGGGTGTCTGAAAATTTGGCTTAACGTGTCGCCACAACATAACTTGTCAAACGGTTCAAAATTGGCATCCTGATGCCGCCATTCTGCATGCGCTGCGTAGGATGCGATTGATCACGACATAGAGTGAATTGGAATCTATATCGCGACAATACCGCGCCTTTCCTCACTTTTGTGAACCACAGTACCCACTGGCCTCTGATTCTATTGCGCAAACCCATTTCAGGCCTTGCAGAAATTCCTTTGTGATCACAGAAAAAATACGTGTGATCACAAATGTCGCTTTTCTTGCAAAAATAGGCCTCTGCCCGCAAATACGGTTTAATTTCCATGTTAAAGGCAGGACTATATGGCAGCAACTGCAGCAAGTCGGGACAGATTTCATGAACATCCACGAATATCAGGCAAAAGCACTACTGCGCAGCTACGGCGCACCGGTGTCAGACGGACGTGTTGTGCTGCGCGCAGAAGACGCAAAAACCGCTGCCGGTGAGATGGATGGACCGCTGTGGGTGATCAAAGCGCAAATCCACGCCGGCGGACGCGGCAAAGGTTCATTCAAGGAAACCGACGCTGGCGACAAAGGCGGCGTGCGCCTGACCAAATCAGTTCAAGAGGCGGCCGAAGAAGCCAAAAAGATGCTGGGACGCACCCTTGTGACCCACCAGACCGGCCCGGCAGGCAAGCAGGTCAATCGCATCTATATAGAAGACGGGGCCGGAATCGAAACTGAACTTTACCTCGCTCTGCTGGTCGATCGCCAAACCAGCCAAGTGTCATTTGTTTGCTCGACCGAAGGCGGCATGGACATCGAAGAAGTCGCAGCTTCCACCCCGGAAAAGATCCTGTCCTTTTCGGTCGATCCGGCAACGGGCTATCAGGCGTTCCACGGTCGTCGGATCGCCTTTGCACTGGGACTCAAAGGTCCACAAGTTAAGCAATGTGTTGCGCTCATGGGGACGCTTTATAAAATGTTCCTCGAAAAAGACATGGAGATGCTCGAGATCAACCCCCTGATCGTCACGGACAAAGGCGATCTGAAATGTCTTGACGCTAAAATGGGTTTTGACGGCAACGCAGTCTACCGCCATCCCGACATTGCCGAATTGCGCGATGAGACCGAGGAAGATCCCAAGGAACTGGCAGCGTCAAAATATGACCTCAACTATATCGCGCTGGATGGTGAAATCGGCTGCATGGTGAACGGCGCCGGTCTGGCGATGGCCACAATGGACATCATCAAACTCTATGGCGCCGAGCCCGCGAACTTTCTGGACGTTGGCGGCGGGGCCACAAAAGAGAAAGTCACTGAGGCATTCAAGATCATCACGTCGGATCCGCAGGTCAAAGGCATCCTGGTGAACATCTTTGGCGGGATCATGCGGTGTGATGTGATTGCAGACGGTGTTGTCTCAGCAGTAAAAGAAGTCGGTTTGAAAGTACCGCTGGTCGTGCGACTTGAAGGCACCAAGGTCGAAGAAGGCAAAGCCATCATAAACAACTCTGATGTGGATGTGATTGCCGCCGATGATTTGCGGGACGGCGCTGAAAAGATCGTGAAGGCAGTCAAAGGGTAAGACTGTCAGTGATGAAACGCGCTCTCACCCTCGTCTCGGCCCTTTTTCTGGGCTCGCCTGCCCCGGCCCAAACTTTTGATGAAAGCGTGCTGCGGGCGGGTTGCAAAGACGAAGGCCCATGGGGCAGCTTCACGCGTCAGGACATGGCCTGCACATTAAGCCATGAACTTGTCTGGCAAAAGTTTCTGAAAAG
>CBDTVL010000185.1:0-7820 GCA_965363755.1 uncultured Sulfitobacter sp. | reverse complement strand
AGCAAAATCAATGAGCCCGGCCCCAAGGCCGATGCTGCAAAACCAGCAGCGCCCGAAGCACCGGCAAGCGCGTCCCGGCAGGACGAATACAAACCGTCAGCGCCAAAGGTCAAACCGCCTGCGTCAATTCTGTCGGCGGATCTGCATGTGACTGGCAATATGAAGACCACCGGTGACATTCAGGTAGAAGGCACGGTGGAAGGTGACATTCGCGCGCATCTGCTGACAATCGGTGAATCCGCGACGATCAAAGGCGAAGTGATTGCGGACGATGTTGTCGTCAATGGCCGCATCGTTGGTCGTGTGCGTGGCCTGAAAGTGCGCCTGACATCGACGGCGCGGGTCGAAGGTGACATCATTCACAAGACCATCGCAATCGAAAGCGGTGCGCATTTCGAAGGGTCAGTGCAACGTCAGGACGATCCTTTGAACTCAGGCAAGACAGCGCCCACGCCGCCTCCGGCATCGGCGATCCCGCCGGCCAAACCGACAAAAGACATCAACGCGTCTTAAACCTGACTATCCGACAGAGTTTTTTGACAGGCACCCAACTTTATTGCGGTGCCTGTTTTTATTGACACTGCACAGATTTGTCAGGTCAGTTGTCCAACATCCAGGCTCCATCCGGCCAAAACGCGTGAAATGCAAAAGCGAACATCACGTCATGCGCCACATCCTGCCCGTTTGCATCGCGCACCCGGATCGAGCCGATGTCGCGCCCTTTGCTGATCTGACCGGTGTCCAGCGCTGAGGCCTGCCCTGCCCGCCATGACAGAGTGACACCTGCCTCTGTAACCTCATGCAGCGTGGCCAACCTTTGCAGCGGCCATGCCCGTGCCCCAACCCGCACAACACGGGCGAGTGGTTCAATGCCATGTGGCGGCTGTTCACCAGAATAAAGAAACGGTTTGGACAGGCTGTCATAACCCCGATAGGGGTTGCGCCCGTAGTCGCGGTTGTACTCCGGCTCGGCCATTACCAAACCTTCTGGGTTGCGGGATTTGAAATCCGCCCAGCTTTCCAGCCATGTCGGCAGCGTTTTCAGTTTTGTACCGGTCAGATCACCGACAATCGCCTCGCCGATGGCTTGTTGCCACCAACTTTGAGTCTCGCGGTCATACATGATCATATCGGAGTTGCGCAGTTTTCCCGAAACGCCGAATGTCAGCGTGCCTTTGGGTGTACGTCGATCAAAGGTCATGGCTGAGTTACACAGCGGGCAAAACGTAACCGCAACAGGGACGCCGCCAACCACATCGTTTACAATTTCATGCCACATCAGATAGCGAATTGGGTAGGCGCGCGGTGTCACATCCCCCACTTCAACAGCAATGACGGGCTCAGCCCCCTTGATCCCGCGTTTATCGGCAACGGTGGTGAATTTTGGATTGCTGAGGGCCGGAATGCCGTCTTTCGGAGGCCCACCGGACAGAATCTCGCGCCAATCGGTGATCGAGCTTTTGTCAAAATTGGTATCAGGCCATTCGCGCGACCATGAACCGGGATCGGCTATCGCCATCCCTGTGAACATCGTCAGCGCGGCCAGACAGGACAGGATACGCATGTCTCCCCCTTAGCATCAGAGTGGCAATGATGCAGGGAAAGGCCAGGCAACGCCACCACGCCTCACTCAAAGGTGAAGGGCCGTGGGGCGTTACGGCAGTTGGGCTACTGGCTGATCGTGACGGACTGCATAACGTCAGGCGTTTCCGCCACGGCGCCGCTTTTAGGAGCGCCAAGTTTGATCTTGTCGACGATGTCCATGCCCCCGGTTACGCGGCCAATCACGGTGTATTGCCCGTTCAGGAAATGGCCCTCGTCAAACATGATGAAGAACTGGCTGTTGGCACTGTCCGGTTTTTGGCTGCGCGCCATACCCACGATTCCTCGATCAAAGGGAACGTCGGAAAACTCGGCCTTGAGATCAGCGCGATCAGAACCGCCCATACCGGCGCTGCCCATGTCGGGCCCTATCCTGCCAAATCTGACGTCACCGGTCTGGGCCATAAAGCCCTCCAGAACGCGATGAAAGACAACACCATTATAAGCACCGCTTTCTGCCAATGCAGTAATTTGCGCCACATGTCCGGGGGCCACCGTTTCTGCCAGATCAATGGTGATTGTCCCGTTTGCCTCGCCGGCGACAACAATCTGAAGATAAGGCCCCGGTTGGTCCCAGTCGACCGGTTCGCCAACCTGTGGCGGATCCGGAGCCACCACATCAGCGGCTACAAGTGTGGCCGTCTGGTTTGGTGCTGCGTTCATCGGACCAGAACGCAACACTAGGATCATCAGCACGCCCAGCATGGTCGCACAGGCGAACATACCCATCCAAAGCCAGTTTCTTTTAGTCATCAGCGGCCACCTTTACACTGATCATACGGTCTGGCGCGGTGGGTGGCTCGCCTTTTGCAATCGCATCCACATGTTCCATCCCCGAAATCACCCGTCCATAGACCGTGTATTGGCCGTTCAGGAAATGATTGTCCTTGAAGTTGATGAAGAATTGACTGTTTGCGCTGTCTGGACTGGCCGACCGGGCTGCGCCCAATGTGCCGCGATCATGTGGCAATTTCGAAAACTCGGCGGGAAGGTCGGGCAGATCAGAACCACCAGTGCCTGCTGAACCCAGGTTGAAATCAGCTTCCATATTACCATTCGCCACATCACCGGTCTGCGCCATGAAGCCGTCGATAACGCGGTGAAAACATACATTGTTATAGGCACCGCTGCGCGCCAGATCTTTCATGCGCTCGGCATGTTTCGGCGCAACCTCCGCCATCAGTTCGATTGCAACAGTTCCGTTGGTCAACTCGACCAGGATGGTGTTTTCTGGGTCTTTAATCTCGGCCATATGGGCATTCCTTGTATTTTTGGTTGGCATTTACCTAAGCCGCACAGGACGAATTGCCAAGTGCCCCATTGACGAGAGGGTTAAATGCGGGAAAAAACGCCACTAAGCCCGCAAATTGGAGACACGGATATGAGCTGGAAGACGCTGGATGATATGGCCTTGAAAGGGCAGCGCGTTCTGATGCGTGTCGATCTGAATGTTCCCATGGAAAATGGGCGTGTCAGCGATGACACCCGCATTCAGCGGCTGCTGCCGTCGGTCCGCGATGTCCTTGACGCTGGGGGGCTTCCCATCCTGCTTGCCCATTTTGGTCGCCCAAAAGGGAAGCGTGATCCGGCTTTGTCGCTGCAACAGCTTGTCCCTGCTCTAGAGACCGCCTTCGCAGCGCCGGTTGTATTTGTCGCTGATTGCAGAGGCCCTGCGGCAGAGGCTGCGGTCGCAGCACTGGTTCCGGGCGAAATATTGTTGCTGGAAAACACGCGATTTCACCCCGGCGAGACCCAGAACGACCCGGATTTGGCAGTTGAAATGGCCCGCCTTGGTGACATCTACTGTAATGACGCCTTTTCTGCAGCGCACCGTGCGCACGCATCCACCGAAGGTATCGCCCACTTGCTGCCATCCTGTGCTGGTCGATTGATGCAAGCTGAGCTCAGCGCATTGGAAGCCGCGTTAGGGAAACCGGATAGGCCCGTAGTCGCGGTTGTCGGCGGCGCAAAAGTGTCAACCAAACTGGAACTGCTTGGTAACCTAACAGCCAAAGTGGATCATCTGGTGATTGGTGGCGGTATGGCCAACACTTTTCTTGCGGCTCAGGGCCATGACGTCGGCAAATCCCTCGCGGAACACGACATGACTGGCATGGCGCTTGATATTCTGGCGCAGGCCAGCAAAAGCGCGTGTGACATCATCCTGCCGGTGGATGTGGTTGTTGCGCGCGCTTTTCAGGCCGGTGCACCAAGCGAAGTTGTCCCGGCTGATGCCTGTCCGGCCGACGCAATGATATTGGATGCCGGGCCAAAAACTGTGGCGCTGATTGGCACAGTGCTGGAGGCTGCGCGTACATTGATCTGGAACGGACCGATGGGCGCTTTTGAAATTGAACCCTTTGATGCCGCAACCACTGCAGCGGCCCAAAAAGCCGCCGCATTGACCAAAGCCGGAAGCCTTGTGTCAGTTGCAGGTGGCGGTGATACCGTTGCCGCCCTAAATCAGGCCGGGGTTGCCGGCGATTTCACCTATATCTCGACTGCGGGTGGCGCGTTTCTGGAATGGATGGAAGGCAAGGTTTTGCCCGGCGTAGCGGCATTGCAAAGCGCGGGACATTAAACCTCTTGGTTTTGATCCATGTGCAACCCTATAGTTCTCATTAATAAGCTGAGGTTTTTGAATGCGTAACTGGACACTTATCACCGGCGCCTCTGAAGGATTGGGGGTTGAATTTGCGCATCTGGCTGCAAAAGACGGGCACGATATTATTTTGACGGCACGGTCCGAAGACAAGCTGAATCTTCTTGCAGCCGAGTTACGCGAAATGCACCGCGACGTGATTGTGATCCCGGCGGACTTGTCAGACCTCAGCGAGGTTGAACGGCTTTGGAGTGAGGCCAGTGAAGGGCGCGTCATCAACGTGCTCGTCAACAATGCAGGGCTTGGCCGCAATGATCCGTTTGGCAACGGAGAAGACTGGGCCCGCGAACTGGCCTCAATAAACGTTAATATGACCGCACTCACGTATTTGATGAAAATGGCGATTCCGCACATGGATGCCGCCGGTGGCGGGCATATCCTCAACGTGGCGTCTGTTGCTGCATTTTTGCCGGGCGCCAATATGGCAGTGTACAATGCGACAAAGGCCTATGTACTTTCCTTGTCTGAAGCCGTCGCAGAAGAATTGCGCGGGGGACAGGTCAGCATCACTGCATTGTGCCCCGGAGCGACCCAAACCAATTTCTTTGCCGATGCCAAGATGGAAGACGCGCGGTTTCTGAAGATGTCCAAACCAATGTCCGCTGATGTTGTTGCAGAGCGAGGCTGGCTTGACGCCTATGTCGGTAAACGAATTGTGGTCCCGGGCGTGATGAACAAGATCAGCGCGTTTGCGCCACGTCTCCTGCCCCGATCTTGGATGCCCCGCATCACCAAGCTGATGATGAAAAAAGACTAAGCAACATACTGTTCGCGCTAACCCAATTGCATGAAGGGCAACATTTGCCTATGCACATATGACCTCGCGTATTGCAGCATTTAAAACGAGTATTGGGCCACAAACATGTCAGATCAAAAGCAAGCAGACCAAATCCGAAACGGCAATGGTTTCATTGCCGCACTGGATCAAAGCGGTGGATCAACTCCCAAGGCGCTGGGGCTTTATGGGATTGGCGAAGATGCTTATAGCAATGACGACGAAATGTATGGCCTGATCCATGACATGCGGTCGCGGATTGTGAACGCCCCCGATTTTACCGGAGAACGCATTCTGGGTGCGATCCTGTTCGAAAATACGATGGACCGCGAGATGGGTGGCAAGTCATCGGCCGCCTATCTTTGGGAGGATCGCGGTGTCGTGCCTTTTCTGAAAGTCGACAAAGGGCTGTTTGACGACGCTGATGGTGTTCGCTTGATGAAGCCAATGGGTGATCTTGACAACCTTTTGAAACGGGCTGCTGAAGGTGGGATTTTCGGCACCAAGATGCGGTCTGTGATCAACGCGGCATCGCCCACTGGCATTGCCGCAAACGTGGCGCAGCAGTTTGAGATTGGTCAGCAAATTCTGGGGCATGGGCTTGTTCCCATTCTTGAACCGGAAATCACCATTTCAATCAAAGACAAAGCCGAGGCCGAAGACATTTTGCTTGGCGAGATCCTGCGCCATCTTGATGCACTTCCGGGCGATAGCAAAGTGATGTTGAAGCTCACGTTGCCCGATGTCGCCAATCGCTACAAACCGCTGGTCGATCATCCCAACGTTTTGCGCGTGGTTGCTTTGTCAGGCGGATATTCGCGCGAAGAAGCCAACGCAAGGCTGGCCCAGAACGCCGGTGTGATTGCCAGTTTTTCGCGCGCTCTGAGCGAAGGGCTGTCAGCACAGCAAAGCGATGCAGAATTCAACCAGCTATTAGGGCAGTCCATCGGCAGCATCTACGATGCGTCCGTTGCGGGGTAAAGCCGAGGCACCGGCGACGTCTTGGGTTGAACGCGCCTGAGGCGGATCGCGAAACTCGCCCAGAGAGGCCAAAGTCCGGCGAGCACCCTGCTTCTTTTTGATAATTAAGGGATTCACAAGCCGAATCACCTGTGCCATACTCTGTCCGACGTCCAAAAAGAGACGCGTTTGAGGTAGACTTAAGTGACACGAGCATCCCGTCCCGGTTTTGGCGCATTGATTTTTTTCACGGTCGCATTTGCCCTGTGCAGCTATTTCACGTTTGCCGCTGTTCAAGGTGACTTCGGCCTGTTTCGACGCTCAGAGATCACCGCAGAATCCGATCAACTTAGAATTCAGCTGGCCCGGATTCAGCTGGAAGTGGCAAAAATGGAAAATGTCACGCTGCGCTTGTCGGACGAGTATCTTGATCTCGATTTGCTGGACGAACAGGCCCGCGCGGTTTTGGGCGTATTACGCGCCGATGAAATCGTCATTCGCTAGGCCTTTTGCTCTGACAAACCAGACAAATTGACGAAGCGTCATATTGGCTCTCGCCTCTTAATCCTGAATCCGTTATTAGATAGTTTAACACTAAACTATCTACGCAGATATGGGAGAGAGCAGCCATGGCCGCCCGAAAAACCACAAAGAAACCAAACGTTTCGGCAGAAGAACTGAAGACCTACTACAAAGATATGCTGCTGATCCGGCGATTCGAAGAGAAGGCCGGTCAGCTTTATGGCATGGGTCTGATCGGTGGCTTTTGTCATCTCTACATCGGACAAGAGGCGGTTGTCGTTGGTTTGGAAGCGGCGGCTGAAGAAGGCGACAAACGCGTTACATCTTACCGCGACCACGGCCATATGCTGGCCTGCGGTATGGATCCGAACGGCGTGATGGCTGAATTGACCGGGCGTGAAGGTGGGTATTCGAAAGGCAAAGGCGGCTCGATGCACATGTTCAGCAAAGAGAAGCATTTCTACGGCGGTCATGGAATTGTCGCGGCACAGGTGCCATTGGGCGCCGGTCTGGCTTTTGCCGACAAATACAATGAAAACGGGCGGGTGACGTTCACCTATTTCGGCGATGGCGCAGCCAACCAAGGACAGGTCTACGAGGCGTTCAATATGGCCGCCTTGTGGAAACTCCCCGTCGTTTTTGTCATCGAGAACAACCAATATGCGATGGGAACCTCACAGCAACGCTCAACCTCCTCACCCGACATTTATCATCGCGGCAATGCTTTTGGTATTCCGGGTGAAATGGTTGATGGCATGGACGTGCTTGCCGTCAAGGAAGCTGGTGAAAAAGCCGTGGCACACTGCCGCTCGGGGGAAGGCCCCTACATTCTTGAGATCAAAACCTACCGCTATCGCGGCCACTCGATGTCGGATCCGGCAAAATACCGGACCCGCGAGGAAGTCCAGAAAATGCGGGACGAGCGTGACCCGATCGAGCAGGTCCGTGACTTGTTGTTGACGGGCAAACACGCCAGCGAGGATGACCTCAAGGCCATCGACAAAGAGATCAAGGCGGTGGTGAATGCCTCTGCTGAATTCGCCAAGACCAGCCCCGAGCCTGCGCTCGATGAGCTGTGGACAGATATTTACGCCTGAAGGGCTGAGGAGGAGAACTACTCATGGCAATCGAAATTCTGATGCCCGCCCTGTCGCCCACGATGGAAGAGGGCACATTGGCAAAATGGCTGGTCAAAGAAGGCGACACAGTCAGTTCTGGTGACATCATGGCCGAAATCGAAACCGACAAGGCAACGATGGAGTTTGAAGCAGTCGATGAAGGCGTGATGGGCAAGATCCT
>CBDTVL010000184.1:0-7826 GCA_965363755.1 uncultured Sulfitobacter sp. | reverse complement strand
GGACTGAGGATTGAGATGCGGCCAACTCTGAAACAGCTTGAGGCCCTCATCTGGGTTGCCGATCTCGGCAGTTTTCGAAAAGCCGCTGATCGGCTGAACACAACCCAACCCAATATCTCTGCGCGCATTGCCGGGCTTGAGACCTTGCTGAATGTCACATTGATGGAGCGGGACGCGGGGTCTGTGCGGCTTACCTCCAAAGGGTTGGATGTGCTGGATCAGGCCCGCAAAGTCTTGAACGCTACCGAGGTGTTGGTGGATTCTGCCAGTCGGGCGGCGTTGTTTGATGGCACGTTGCGACTGGGTGTGACTGAAATGGTCGTGCACACATGGTTATCGAACTTTCTGCGCAATCTGAAAACTCGGTTTCCGACCATTCAGGTTGAGATGACAGTGGATATGTCGGTTAATCTGGAAAAGCAGTTGGCAGAGCGCTCGCTCGACCTTGCATTGCAAAACGGGCCGTTCAATCGCGCGATGAGCGGGCAAGTAGGCCTTGGAACCTATCCGCTGATCTGGGTTGCCGCCCCTAGCCTGAACCTGCATCGGCTTACCCCAATCACCATTGAGGATCTGGCGCGCCATACGGTCCTTACCCATGCGCGCGATACCAAGCTTTACGCCGAGGTTTCGGGCCATTTCAGCGACCGGCGTGATTTGCAGGTCCGGCTGGTTCCATCCAGCTCACTTGCGGCCTGTCTGCATATGGCGGTGAACGGGATGGGACTTGTGACAGTTCCTGCGGCGATGGTCGCCCGAGAAATTGCGGCGGGCTCTCTGGTGCGACTTTCTTATGGCTGGACGCCTGAAAGCATGGATTTTTACGCCCGCTACGATGCACAAAAGGCCTCGGGTTTTGTTGCAACTGCGGCTGAACTCGCGGCTGACGCAGCGCGTGCATTCAACGAAACCAATCCAGCTAAAGATCACTAAATATGATCTTATGTATCGTGTTAAATAATTGGAAATGATGTACTGGAACGGTTTAGGATCTTGTCAGCGTCGTAATTCTGCACAAGGACCAGCCAAAAATGACCTCATCCATGATCCGTCTGGGCGTAGATATTGGCGGCACCTTCACGGACGTTGTCCTCGAGAAAGACGACCAGCTTTTTTCCTCCAAGGTTCTGACCACCTATGGCGCGCCGGAAGAGGCCATTCTGGAGGGGATCGCGCAGGTCTGCGCCAAGGCTGACGTGGAAACATCAGAGATAGGCCAGATCATCCACGGAACCACACTGGCCACCAACGCTCTTATTGAACGGCGCGGCGCGCGCACCGCCCTGATTACCACAAACGGGTTTCGCGACGTGATCGAGATGCGCACCGAATCCCGGTTTGAACAATACGATCTGAATCTGGTGCTGCCAGAGCCGCTACTGCCGCGCCAGAACCGCTATACGCTTAGCGAACGCGTGAGCGCTAAAGGCGAGATCCTGATCCCGCTGGACCGCGTGGAGATCGAGGTGCTGGCAGAGGCTATCCGCGCTGCTGGCATTCAAAGCATCGCGGTCGGGCTAATCCATTCATATCTGAATGATGACCACGAACGTATGGTGCGCGACGTTTTGGAAGATAAATTGCCGGGCGTCATGGTGTCTCTGTCCAGCGAAGTCTCACCTCAGATGCGCGAATATGAGCGGTTCAACACTACGGTTGCAAATGCCTACATAAAGCCGTTGATGAAAAGTTATCTCGGCCGCCTTGAGGGCCGACTGGCGGACGTAGGCGTGAACTGCCCGATCTTCCTGATGCATTCAGGTGGCGGCATTATTTCGATCGAAAGCGCTGCAGAGTTCCCGGTGCGCCTGGTAGAATCCGGCCCCGCTGGTGGTGCGGTCTTCGCCGCCAATATTGCGGCGCGGTACGGCTTGGATAAAGTGCTATCTTTTGACATGGGCGGGACAACGGCCAAGATCTGTCTGATCAAGAACCAGACTCCGAAGACGGCTCGGGTTTTTGAAGTGGCGCGGACCTATCGGTTCAAAAAAGGCTCCGGCATGCCGATCTCTATCCCGGTTATTGACATGGTGGAGATCGGGGCAGGTGGCGGATCGCTGGCCCATGTGGATGCTATGCGCCAAATCCGGGTCGGGCCGGAAAGTGCAGGATCGGAACCCGGTCCGGCCTGTTACGGTCGCGGCGGCGAGCACCCGGCCGTTACAGATGCGGATCTGGTGTTGGGCAAGCTGGACCCAGATAATTTTGCCGGTGGGTCAATTCAATTGCACATTTCGCAGTCTGAATCTGCATTGGACAGTGCTTTGGGCAAGCCACTGGGCATGGACGCGCAGACAGCGGCTTTTGGGCTGGCAGAGGTTGTTGATGAGAACATGGCCAACGCGGCACGGGTACATGCAGTTGAGAATGGCGAAGACCTTGCAGGCTACACAATGATTGCTTTTGGCGGTGCCGCCCCGCTTCATGCCGGGCGGCTGTGTGAAAAGCTGGGCGTGGACCGGTTGCTGGTGCCTGCGGGGGCTGGTGTCGGATCTGCCATCGGCTTTTTGCGCGCGCCGTTCAGCTTTGAGGCGACCCGCAGCCTTTATATGAAACTCTCCGATATTGCGCCGACCCTAATCCGCGATGTGTTGGCAGAACTAAAGCAAGAGGCTACCGGATTTGTACGTTCCTGTGATGCAAAGGCCGACATTAAGGCCGAGTTCAAGGCGTATATGCGCTATACCGGTCAAGGCTGGGAAATACCTATTATTCTGACGCCAGAGCAGGCTGAAGCCCCTGACAAAGAGATGTTTCAGCGTCTGTTTGAGGAAGAATATGCCATGTTGTTTGGTCGAATTGTGGATGGGATGGACATCGAAATGACCGTCTGGGCGGTGAACGCAACAACACCCCCCGCCCCGGTCAGCGCCATCGCGCCACTGGCAAACCTGTCCGAGGCGCGGACAACCGGGACGCGAACCCTGTTCGATCCTGCTTTGGCGGCCCCAGTTCAGGCCGCAATCATTCAGCGCGGCGATATGGGGCCAGGCCAGACGATCAGCGGCCCCGCCGTCATCACCGAAGATGAAACCACCATCGTCGTCCCTAGCAGCCGTCAGGCCGTCGCTCAACCCGATGGTTGCATTGATGTGACCGCCATATCTTCGGGAGAAAGCACATGACATCGCCCAGCCTTGGCACAAAAGCGTCGGACGTTGCCCATCAGGTGATGTGGAATCGTCTGATCTCGGTGGTGGAGGAACAAGCGCAGGCGCTGGTCCGTACTGCCTTTTCTACATCAGTGCGAGAGGCCGGGGATCTGTCTGCCGGCGTCTATGACACAAGAGGTCGGATGCTGGCACAGGCGGTGACCGGCACCCCCGGCCACGTCAACGCCATGGCTGACGCCGTGGGCCACTTCATTCGGCGGATCGGACCGGAGAATATATTTGAGGGCGATGTCTACATCACCAATGATCCCTGGGAAGGCACCGGCCATCTGCATGATATCACCGTGGTCACACCGTCGTTTCACCACGGCGCTTTTGTGGGGTTCTTTGCCTGCACCGCCCATATTGTAGACATCGGCGGGCGTGGTTTTGGGGCTGATGCTGCCAGCATCTACGAAGAAGGCCTCTATATCCCGATCATGAAATTTGCCGAGCGCGGTGTCGTCGACAAAACGCTGGTCCACATCGTACGCGGCAATGTGCGGGAACCGGATCAGTTGGTGGGTGACATCTATGCGCTCGCCACCTGCAACGAAATCGGCCAGCGCCGTCTTAGCGAAATGATGCGCGAATTTGAACTGGCCAATCTCAGCGGCATCGCCACATTCATTCTGGAAAATTCCCGCCGCGCCACGCTTGAACGGATCGCAGCGCTTCCTCGCACAACAGCCAGTGGCGCGATGCGCATTGACGGCTATGACACCCCAATCGATCTTGTTGTCAAACTTGACCTGCAGGAAGACCGTATCTTGTGTGATTTCACCGGAACGTCGGGGGTAGACAAGAAAGGCATCAATGTCCCGCTAGTCTATACCAAAGCCTATGCCTGCTATGCGTTGAAATGCGCAATTGCCCCAGAAATCCCAAACAACGCTGCCTCACTTGAACCTTTTGAGGTGACCGCACCGGCAGATACGATTGTGAATGCAGTGCATCCCGCTCCTGTGGCGCTGCGCCACATCATCGGTCACATGATCCCTGATACGGTGTATGATGCATTGGACAAAATATTGCCCAATCTTGTGCCTGCCGAAGGCGCCGGAACCTTGTGCAATTTTCAAGTGTCGTTGCGACCCCGCACCGATCAGGTTGCCCCCGTCGGGACCGTCCGCGCCGAAGTATTGACGTTCAATTCTGGCGGATCAGGCGCGCGCCCAGGTGCCGACGGGCTGAATGCTACTGCATTTCCGTCCGGCGTCATGACCATGCCGATCGAGGCGACCGAGCACACTGGACCTGTCATCATCTGGCGCAAAGAACTGCGTCCCGACAGTGGCGGGGCTGGAAAATACCGCGGCGGTCTGGGCCAATATATGGAAGTTGGCGCCGCTGAAGGTCACGAATTTGATTTTCAGGCAATGTTCGACCGGGTTGATCACCCGGCGCGCGGACGCCAAGGGGGCGCCAACGGCGCGCCCACCACCATTGCACAGGACGATCAGACGCCAATGAAAGGCAAAGGCAAACAGTTTGTCCCGCACGGACGGCGCGTGATGCTGGCCTTTCCGGGGGGCGCTGGATATGGCCCTGCGGCAGAGCGCGACCCGGCACTGGTGCGCCGCGATCTTGCGCGTGGCTATATTTCTGCAGAGACTGCGGTTGCAGAGTACGGGCTGACCCAAAAAGAGGTCGAAGCGGTGCTCGACACCGTCAGGCAGGGGGGAGACGTGGAATGAGCGGATTGGAAACGCCAACGGCAAAAAGCTATGACGTCGTGCTGGTTGGCGGTGCGATGTACGGATCGTCGGTGGCATGGTTCCTGTCAAACAACCCGGATTTTGACGGCTCGATCCTCGTGGTTGAGCGGGATCCGACGTATGAATTCACATCGACCTCTCATACCAACAGCTGCATCCGCCAGCAGTTCAGCCGCGAGATCAACGTTCGGATTTCTCAATTCGGCGCGGAGTTCATCAAGAATTTTAGACAGTTCATGGGAAATGATCCGCGCGTTCCGGACGTTGTTCTGCAAAGCTATGGCTACATGTACTTGGCTGACAACGAAGGTTTCGCCGGTATTCTGCAGGAGGCACAAAAAATGCAGGCTGCGTTGGGCGCTGGTACAAAGTTCATGAGCCGGGACGAGATTGCGCGCGACTATCCGTTCTACAATCTCGACGACATTGTCGGCGCCAACCACAATCTGATTGACGAGGGGTATTTCGACGGCAACACCCTGTTTGACTGGTGGAAACGCATGGCCCGCGAGAACGGCGTCGAATATGTGACCAACGAAGTCGTCGCGATGACCAAAAACGCCGGGGGTACCAGGGTAGGGAGCGTGACGTTGGCCTCAGGTGAAGAGATTTCTTGCGGAACCGTCGTGAACACGTCTGGCCCACGGGCCGCCCGCACAGCTGCAATGGCAGGCATCGACATCCCGGTTGAGCCGCGCAAACGTTATACATTCATCTTTTCCGCAGAACAGCCGCTTGACCGCGATCTGCCGCTTACCATCGACCCAAGCGGTGTGCACATGCGCTCAGATGGTGCCTATTATCTGGCGGGGTGCCCGCCCGATGATGACTTGGCGGTCGACTATGACGACTTTGTACAGGACCACAGCATCTGGGAGGAAAAGGTCTGGCCGACGATCGCCCACCGCGTTCCACAATTTGAGGCAATCAAACTTATCAACTCGTGGGCCGGGCATTATGCCTTTAACACCTTGGACCAGAACGCTATTCTGGGGCCACACACTAAGGTTGAGAATTTCATCTTTGTGAATGGGTTTTCCGGCCATGGATTCCAACAATCACCTGCAATGGGGCGGGGTACAGCCGAGCACATTACATATGGCGAATACCGCAGTCTGGACCTAACACCATTCCACTTTGACCGTATCGAAACGGGCATTCCATTTGACGAAAAGGCAGTAATATGAAGTTGACACCCAATGCATTCACCCGCGCCATCAAAGCCGGTCAAAAACAGATCGGCCTGTGGGTCAGCCTGAGCAGCTCCTTTGCAGCCGAGGTTGTGGCCCCAGCGGGATTTGATTGGGTTTTGTTGGATATGGAGCATTCGCCCGGTGAACTGACTTCGATCATGGGTCAGTTACAGGTCTTTGCCAGCTACCCCACCACTGCGATTGTGCGCCCGGACTGGAATGATCCGGTTAAGGTAAAACGACTACTGGACATCGGTGCACCGGGATTGCTGTTTCCAATGGTGCAAACCGCGGATGAGGCCAGACAGGCGGTAGCAGCGACGCGTTATCCGCCACGCGGAATGCGCGGGGTCAGCCTTGCTACGCGCGGCAACAAGTTTGGTCGGGTCAGCGATTATTTTGCTGAGGTTGAAAACGAAACAACAGTGATTGTGCAAGTCGAAACCCTTGCAGCACTTGATCAAGCTGAGGCCATTGGCGCAGTTGACGGTGTTACCGGCGTGTTTTTTGGACCTGCCGATATTGCCGCAGATATGGGGCTGTTGGGCCAACCAATGGCACCGGCTGTCTGGCAACAGATCTGGTCCTGTGCGAGGGGGTTGATTGCAAAGGGCATCCCCGTTGGCACCTTGGTAGCAGATCCGGCATTTGCCACAAAACTGCTGGCGGACGGATTTACCTTTGTCGCCTGCGGATCAGATATTGGAATTTTGGCCAAAGGCACAGACGCATTAATGGCCCAAGTCAAAGACGGCATTTCGTGATGCGATTTGCGCCAAAAAACAGCGGAGAACTGAGATGAAAAAGATCGTTTTGACAGGTGCCGCAGGCAACCTTGGGGGTTATTTGCGAAAATCATTGTCGGAGATGGCGGACAGCCTGGTTTCAACCGACCTCGCCGATGATATTGGTGCACTTTACCCTGGCGAGAGCTACGTAAAAGCGGATCTGGCAGATCTGAGTGCGATGGTCGCGCTTTTGAACGGCGCGGATATGGTTGTGCATTTTGGCGCCATAGGGGATGAGGCGCCGTTTGATGCAATCCTGAGCGCCAACATGATTGGCGCCTATAACGTCTGGGAGGCTGCCTACCAAAATGGGGTACGCCGCGTTGTCTACGCCAGTTCAATTCACGCGGTCGGTATGCACCGCAAGAACGACTTTATCGGAACAAATGTCGCACATCGGCCTGACACATTCTACGGTCTGGCAAAATGTTTCGCTGAAGACCTTGCCAGCCTGTACTGGGAGAAACGCGGCGTTGAATCCGTGTGCATGCGCATCCTGTCCTGCACGCCCAAGGTCAACAATGCGCGCGCTTTAGGGTCTTGGCTGTCATATGACGACCTTGCGCATCTTGTGGAGCGCTCAATCGACACGCCGGCCACCGGATTCTCGATTGTCTATGGTGTGTCAAACAATGACCGCGCAACCGTCGACAACAGCGGCGCAACCTTTCTCGGATACCGTCCGCGCGATAACGCCGAAGACTACGCCGACAAAATTCTTGCAGACAGTGATCCGATGGATCCGCAGAACCTGGGCGACATTTGTCAGGGCGGGCCTTTTGCAGTGGTTCCGCTGGGCGAAAGCGGCGTTGCGATGCTGAAGCAACCCAAGGAATGACATTCAAACCCTTCGCAAAATATTGAAACTATGGATAAACTAGTTGCAAAGATCGTTGGCGCCGGTAGCGGCATCGGCGGCGATTCCGCCCGGAAACTTGAAGCCTTTGAACCGGACCCGGATTTCCCGACAGCCTG
>CBDTVL010000183.1:0-7829 GCA_965363755.1 uncultured Sulfitobacter sp. | reverse complement strand
TCATGGCAAAACGCTGATCGAATTTTTGTTCGAATTCAAGGCCAAAAAGGAAATGAGAAAGAATATTCAAATTATTCTTGACTAAAGAATAAATATTCATTCACATAATAGAATAAATATTCACTCACGAATTCACGCCGGCCAAAACGTCAGTGCCGGTTTCGAAAGCGCAAATGCGCACACATCATCGGGAGGATGAAATGGCTAAAGGAATGATAACACGGCGTCAGTTGTTCAAGACAACAGCAGCAGTTGGGGCAACGGGAGCCTTTTTTGGTCCGTGGAAGCACAACCGTGTCTATGCGGCCGCAACGGACAAACCGATTATGATTGGCATAACATCCGATGCTAGCGGTCAATATGCAAACTCCGGAGCTAGTGACCGACGCGGCATGCACATGGCGATTGCCGAGTTTAATGCCAAAGGGGGGGTGCAAGGTCGCAAGATCGAAACCACACATATTGACACCGAAACTACGCCAGCCACAGGCAGCCGTGTTGCAGAGCGCATGATCAGCCGCGAAAAGGCCAGTTTTTTGATTGGAGCAGTCAGCTCTGGCGTTGCAAACGCAATCAGCCAAGTTGCCCAGAAACATGGTGTGATCTACTTCAATACCAATTCTTCGTCGCCCACCGAGTCCGGCAAGAATTGTCATCGGGTCAAGTTTATCTGGGACGGCAACGGCGCTAACTTTGCTAATGCGGCGGTCAAGAACTCAATCGAGCGGTTCGGCAATGAATGGACCTTGCTGACGAACGATTATGTTTGGGGCCACAACACCGCTGCTGCAACGCGTGCATTGCTGGAACAATATGGCGGATCAGTGAAAGAGGAAATTCTGGTGCCACAAGGCACCCGTGATTTCTCGTCTGCATTGTTGAAGATTCAGCAAAGCAATCCGGATGTTGTCGCGGCTGCCATTGGCGGAGATGACCAAAAGGCGCTGCGTCAGCAGGTGGCTCAGCTGGGCATGGGGTCCAAACCCGCATGGATCAACAACCAGCAGGACTGGCCGGATGTTTACGGTCTGCCGCTGGATAATCTGTTCGGCGTATTTGGCACTACATGGTACTATAAGTTGGATCTCCCGGGCGTAGAAGATTTCGTAAAGCGCTATCAGGCCATGTACCCTGATACGCGTATGCGGGTACCCGGCAACGTGTTCTACAACGGCTATATGGCAACCCGGAATCTGTTGGAAGCGATTGAGCGTGCCGGCACCACCAACAATATTGCCGTGATCAAGCAGTTGGAAGGTCACAAAATGTCAGCCGCCGACCGGATGCAGCACCACGATGCATGGATCGATCCTGTTACGCATCAGGTACAGCAGACAATCTATCTTGCAACCGCCAATACCGAGACCGAGGACAAGGACGACATGTTCAAAATCCTCAACAATGTTTCCCCCGATAATGTGCGCGACACCGGGGCGCCCGAGGCATGCCATCTTGAGAGCCTTGAGGAAACGCCAACCTTTGACGCCTAAAGCGCACTGGTAACGATTTAGTGCAGCCAAGGTTATTGGCTGCACTCAACTTGATACAGAAAACATCGGACAGCCGCATGCAACTCCTGCCACATCTCTTCAACGGCCTGACTCTGGGTTTGTTGTTTGCTCTGATCGCCCTGGGGTTTACCTTGATCGTTGGCGTGATGGAGGTGATCAACCTTGCGCATGGCTCGCTGTTTGCACTGGGCGCCTATTTCGCGTTGGCCATTATCGGTGGCGCGTGGCTGGGTGAAACGGCCATCGGCGCGTGGTGGTTGGCCGCACCAATCGCATCGCGATACCTGATTGCACTTGCGCTGGCGCCGTTTCTGGCGGCCGTGGCAGGCATGGGGCTGGAATTGGCGTTGCGCCGCACATATGGCAAGGCGCCACTGTACGGGTTGTTGCTGACGTTTGGGGCCGCGTTGGTGATCGAGGAGCTGATCCGGCTGGGCTGGGGAACCGGCGAACAACATCTGCAATTGCCCCAAACCATCAATGGAGCGGTACTGCTGGGTGGGTTGATCTTTTCAAAATACAAATTGTTTGCCGCCGCGTTTGCGTTGCTCGCCATCGCGGCTGTCTGGTTGTTTCTGGAAAAAACTCCTTATGGTGCAATTATCAAAGCTGGGTCGCATGACAGCGAGATGGTGCGCGCATTGGGCTATGACCTGTCCAGGTTGCGCCTGCTGGTGTTTGGCCTCGGTGCTGGTCTGGCAGGACTCGCCGGCATCATTATGGTGCCGATCTGGGGTCTAAGGCCGCATGTCGGCGTTGATGTGGTTATCCCGGCCTTTCTAATCATCGTTCTGGGAGGTGTTGGCAGTTTCTGGGGCGCTGTTGTTGCTGCAATTCTGGTTGGCTTGTCGGTTGGAATTACCGGGGCCTATGCCTCGGCATGGTCGATGATGTCGATGTACATACTGCTCATTCTGGTGGTTGGGTTCCGTGCCCGGGGCCTGTTTGGCAAGAAAAGCGCGCTGGAGAACTGATCATGGCGACCCTTTCGGATATTCCAAAGCGCTCTGGTCAATGGATGACACCGCAGATCGTCGTGTTTGCCACCTTTTTACTTACCCTTCCGTTCTGGATCGCGCCGATCGGCTTGTATCAATATATCGGCATCGAGATTGCGATTTGGATCATTTTTGCAATGGGTTTCAATCTGTTGTTCGGCTATACGGGGCTGCATTCCTTTGGACATGGCGCCTATTTGGGGGTCGGCGCCTATGCCTTTGGATTGTTTCAGCAAAACGTAACGGTCAGCTTGATCGGTGGCCTTGTTGC
Source organism: uncultured Sulfitobacter sp. (assembly GCA_965363755.1). Classification (GTDB taxonomy): domain Bacteria; phylum Pseudomonadota; class Alphaproteobacteria; order Rhodobacterales; family Rhodobacteraceae; genus JL08. The sequence continues at coordinate 5,049 of CBDTVL010000183.1, read as the reverse complement.
TGCGGTTGCGGCGGCGGCCGTCGCCGGGGCCATCGTGGCTACATTTGTATCGCACCGTCGCGGCATCTATTTATCGCTGATGACCATCGCCTTTGGTCAGGTTTTCTGGTTTGCGGCAATCAAGTTGCACAAGATAACAGGCGGTGAAGACGGTTTGCTCAACATTCCGCGCCCGGACCTGAACATCGGCTTCACCCGGTTTGATCTGAATGACAACGTGGCGCTGTATTATCTGGTTGCCGTGATTGCGATTATCATAACAATTCTGCTGTGGCGCGCTGTGAACGCGCCTTTGGGTCGGGTTTTGCAAGCGATCAGGCAGAACCAGACCCGCGCTGCCTTTATCGGTTACAATGTATGGTGGTTCAAATGGGCGGCCTTCACATTGTCAGCAATGTTCGCTGGGCTGGCAGGTGGCTTGTTCGCGATGGCCCAGGAAAGCGCCTATCCTGATGTCATGAGCCTGCATCAATCGGGCTTGATCGTGATGATGGTCCTGGTCGGTGGCGGGCTGGTCAACTTCTGGGGGCCGGTTCTGGGCGTACTCCTCTATTTCATTGCCCGCGACGTGCTTGGGTCCATCACAGAAACCTGGTTGCTTTGGTATGGCCTGATGTTCGTGGCAATGGTCATGTTCAAACCCGAAGGGTTGGCCGGTGTGCTGGCGGGCCTCAAAACAACCACTCCTCGGCAGGTTCCGGATGTATCCGGCCGTCCAGAAAAAGGCGAAAACCATGGCCTTGTTTGAAGCTCAGAGCATCCATAAGCGGTTCGGATCAAACGTGGTGCTTGAAGATATCTCGCTCGGCTTTGAGGAGGGGCAGGTCAGCGGCATCATGGGCCCGAATGGTGCAGGAAAAACAACCTGTTTTCATTGCCTGACCGGTCACCACAAACCAACACGGGGCAAGATTGTCTTTGATGGTCGCGACATAACCGGACTGGCACCCCATAAGATTGCACAGCTGGGGGCCTCAAGATCGTTTCAGTTGATGAACCTGTTTGACGATGGTTCCGTGATTGAAAACATCATGTTGGCCTTGCCTGACTTTCGCAACCACAGCAGGAATGCGCTCAAACCCGTTTTCACAAATCCGGTCTTGTTGGATCAGGCGCGCGATATCCTGCAACAGGTGGGCCTGTCGGGGCTGGAGTGGCAGCCGTCGGCCTCCCTTTCTTATGGCAACCGCCGCGCGCTGGAGATTGGCGTCGCTTTGGCCGCCAATCCGCGCATTGTATTTCTGGATGAACCGACGTCCGGTCTGGGGGCGGCAGCGACTTGCAAGCTGGCTGAGTTGATCCGCAAACTGAGGGATCGCTATACGATTGTCATGATCGAACACGACATGCGATTTCTGTTTGAACTGGCCGACAAGATTTCGGTCATTCACTGGGGGCAGGTGATTGCCGAAGGCACTCCGGATCAATTGCAATCGAACAAATGGGTAAAACGTTCGGCATTGGGAGAAGTGGCCTGATGTTGGACATAGCGAATATCGAAACTTATTACGGCGAGACCCAAGCCCTGTTTGGTCCATCGTTGCGTATTGGTGAGGGCGAAGTGGTGTCGCTGTTGGGTCCAAACGGGGCAGGCAAGACAACCACGTTGCGCTCAATCCTGGGGTTGACGCCGCCGCGCAGCGGATCAATCGCGTTTGACGGCAAAGATATTACCCACACCGATACCCATAAGATCGCCCGTATGGGCATTGGATGGGTGCCGGACGATCGGCGCGTATTTCCGTCACTTTCGGTTGCGCGAAACCTTCAGATAGGGATCAAGAAAACCCGGTTTAGGTCTTGGAAAACCGACGAGATGTTCGAGATATTCTCGGCTCTTGAATACTTGATGGGCCGTGAATGCGAAAACCTTTCGGGTGGAGAAATGCAGATGGTTGCGATTTCTCGTGCGTTGCTGGGGTCGCCCGGATTGGTGCTGTTTGACGAACCCAGTCAGGGCCTGGCGCCCAAAATCGTACAGGACGTCCTGAAAACGGTCACACGCCTGAAAAACGAAGGTGTTGCAGTGCTGATCGTCGAGCAAAACGCGCTTGCTGCACTAGAGGTCTCCGATCGCGCCTATGTAATGGGCCGCGGGCGGATCATTCACGAAGGGCCTGCGCAGGAATTGCTGGACAACGAACCGCTGCGGCGCAAATTGATTGGGATGTGAAATGAGTGCAATGTTAGATGTCAAAGGGTTGGGCAAAACCTATTTCAAAGGCCGCTTCAGCCGCACACCCAGCTTTCAGCTGAATGCCGATTTCACCATCGAAAACCCTGCCATTGTTGGCATGATGGGGCCAAACGGCTCTGGCAAAACAACTTTGTTCGAGCTGATCACAGGCTCCAATTCACCAACTCAAGGGCAGGTTCAGGTGCTGGGAAAAGATATTCATCAGGTCCGCACTGATGAACGTGATCGGTTGGCGATTCATTATCACCAATCTTATCAGGTGCGCAGTTTTCGCTCGCTAAAGCCGAACGTGATGATGCACCGGGCCGGTTCCGATTACCCGATGGTGCATCTGTTTGACGAACCTCAGTTCAACACGCAGGACGGTTATATTGGCTTCATGCTGGATTTCTTTCGCAAACTTCGCGCGCAAGGGCGGCTGGTATTTTTGTGTGTGCATCCAAATGAACAATTCCATCTCGAAATTCTGCAGGAAATCTGTGAGCAGTTTATCTTTGTCCAAAAAGGGGTCGTGACCCAGCACGCCAGCTTTGACGAGGTGCTGGAATACGCCCCGGCCAGAGATTACCTAGGACAGTTGCTAACGGATCGCGCGGCATGAAGCAGGTTTTCGAAAAATCCGCATATGTGGCTCCTGTCCTTGCTGATGACGTCAAAGCGGATTGGCAACAGCAGGGGTTCAGCTTTGGCATTTTTCGGGACCCGCCGGGCCAACAATGGAACGGGTTTGTGCATGAAAGCGATGAATATGTCGTCGTTGCATATGGGACCCTGACCATTTGCGTTGCAGATCAGACCGAGCATTGTAGTCCGGGTGATCTGGTTCGCATCCCGCGCGGCGCGGTTCACTCGCTCAAAACCACGTCTGGTGATGGCAGTGTTTGGTATTATGGGTATGGCCATTGGGGAGAAGATGAATGACTGAAACCCGATTGAAAGCGTGCCTTGTTGGTGCTGGCATGATCAGTCTCTATCATCTGCGGGCATGGCAGGCAGCTGGGGTGCCGATCGTGGCGATCTGTGACATCAACCGCGCCGCAGCCGAGGCACGAGCCGCCGAATTCGACATTCCCAACGTCTATGACGATCCGGCAGAGATGTTTGCCGATGGCGGGTTTCACCTGATTGATATTGCGACTTCTGTCGCTGCGCATGGTCCGATCACACGTATGGCCGCTGACCACGGTGTGCATGTCATGTTGCAAAAACCGATGGTTGAAACCGTGGCCGAGGCGGAAAATCTTGTAGAGTATGTTGGCGGCAAAGTGCGGTTTATGATCCACGAAAACTATCGGTTTCGCCCACATTATTTGACGGTTCGGGGTTGGATCGACGACGGTCGCATAGGCACTGTTCGCCACATCGCGATGTCGTGCCGGGGGTCAGGATTATGCGCGCGCGACGGGGCCGAGCCGTTTCTGGTCGAGCGTCAGCCGTATCTCAAGAACTTCAAACGCAATCTGGTGTTTGAAACGATGATCCATCATCTGGACGTCTGCCGCGCCATTGCTGGCCCGTTAAAAGTAGTCGCCGCCCGCCTGAATCGTCTGGCCGATGGCCTGCCGGGCGAAGACACAGCATCAATCCTGATGGAAGGTGAGAATGGGCTTATCGCCACCGCCGACGGGTGTCTGTGCGCGCCGGGCTATCCCGATCTGCACGGAGACAGGCTGGAAGTCATCGGAACCACCGGCACCATTATCATGGATTACAACCGGGTATTTCTCGTCGGGCGTGAGGATGAGGCCGTCGAAATCGACTTGCTGGGACGGTATCAAGAGTGTTTCGACACCGCGATCCGCGCGTTTGTTGACGGCGTTTTGATAGGAACCGCCTTTGAAACGGACCGGCTCGAAAACTTACAGACCCTGCGACTGATGGAGAGCGTTTATACGGCTGCTGGGGTCGAAGTGACGTCATGAACGCTTCAGAAACATTGACACCTTCGGTAAATTTGCGCGCCTTGGCTCAGCTATTTGATGTGAGCGGTCAAAAGGTCTTTATTCCTGGCGGATATGGCGCGTTGGGCGAGGCGCTTGCATGGGGGTTTGCCCAGCATGGCGCACACGTCGCAATTGCCGGCCCAAACCAAACCAAAGCGGAGAAACTGGCCGAAAAAATACGCCACGCCGGGTTGGCCGCGTTGGGGTTTGGAATGGATGCGCGCGATACGGACCAAATTGAAGAAACGACAAACCGAGTGGCGGAGGCGCTGGGCGGGATAAACACGCTGGTCAATTGCGTCGGCGTCAACCGTGAACAGGCTCTGGGCGACGTCACGGCAGAAGCGTTTGATGCGGTGTATCAGACCAACCTTCGATCAGCGATGTTTCTGGCCCAAGCAGTTGCGCGACATCAGATTGCAGCCGGCAAAGGGGGACGGCAAATTCATCTTGCGTCGGTTCGGTCTCAACTGGCTCTGCGTGATCGTGGGTATTCGGCTTATTGTGCGACCAAAGGGGCATTGGTCATGCTGGTCAAACAGCACGCGATGGAGCTGGCCAAACACGCCATAACGGTCAACGGCGTAGCGCCCACTTTTATCCTCTCAGACCGTATCCGGCCCCATCTTGAGCGCGAGGCTTTTCGCGAATTTATCCTTGAACGCAACCCAATGGGCCGGATTGGAGACCCAATTGAAGTTGTCGGCCAGGTGATTGCGCTGGCGGCCCCTGCCGGAAGCTATATCACCGGTCAGACAATCTATGTCGATGGCGGCGTCACGGCAAGCCAATGACAAAGATATTGCGCAGTTCGCGGTGGTTTGACTCAGATGACCTTCGCGGGTTCGGGCATCGCTCCCGAATTATGCAAATGGGTTATGGGCAAGAGGATTGGTCCGGAAAGCCGGT
>CBDTVL010000182.1:0-7832 GCA_965363755.1 uncultured Sulfitobacter sp. | reverse complement strand
TTACCTGAGCGCCCGCCCTTTCAGGATTGCATCGCTGCCAAATCGGGCCCGGATCTTATCTGTGGCGCGTTCGGCCTCGCTGCGTTTGACGGCTCCGGGGTCCAGCAGATCGCCGGAAAGGTCGGCGGCGTCTTCGGCGCAGAGATCAGACAGTCCACACCCCAAAAGCCGGTATGGTCCCTGATCGCCGACCTGATCAAACAGGGCACGCGCGGTGCGGTAAACCGTATCAGCCAACTGGGTTGCATCGCGCAGCGCCACCCGGCGTGAGAGCAGAGAATGATCCGAGCGTTTGAGTTTCAGTGTCACAACCCGTCCTGCAAAGGATTTGGCCTTGGCCCGGTCTGAAACTTTTTCAGCCATCCGCCACAGATGTCCATCCAAGATGTCCGGATCGTTGGTGTCGTCAAAGAACGTGGTCTCGTTTGAGATTGATTTCATTGGCGCATGCGAAGAGACCCGCCGCCGATCCTGTCCACGCGCCAGATGCCAAAGCCTGTCGCCCATGCTGCCAAACCGCGTCGAAAGATCCTGTCGATCCCAGCGCAGAAGATCGTTGAACGTGCGAATGCCGGCCTTGTCCAGTGAGGCTTGTGTGGCTTGTCCGACTCCCCAGATCATGCGCACCGGTTTATCGCGCAAGAATGCATCAGTCTGAGCTACACCAATCACGGAATAGCCGCGCGGCTTTTCCAGATCAGAGGCGATTTTGGCGAGAAACTTGTTGTGGGAGAGGCCGATAGAACCGGTGAGGCCAAGTTCCTTTCGCATCCGGCCCACAAGGCGCGCTATCATCACGGCGGGCGGGGCACCGTGCAGTTTTTGTGTGCCGCCAAGATCCATGAACGCCTCATCCAGCGACAGGGGCTCGATGGCGGGGGTCAGTTCCTCCATCATCGCGCGGATCGCTTTTGAGGCCTCAACATAGGCAGACATACGCGGCTTGATGATGACGGCATCCGGGCACAGCTTGAGCGCCTGAAACATTGGCATCGCCGATTTAACGCCTCGGATACGCGCCACGTAACAGGCAGTAGAGACCACACCCCGACGGCCGCCGCCAATGATCACGGGTTTGTCGACGAGGCTGGGGTTGTCGCGTTTCTCGACCGACGCGTAGAATGCATCGCAGTCCATATGGGCGATTGTGAGATCAAACAGTTCAGGATGCGAAACAAGGCGCGGGCTGGCACAGGAAGGGCAGCGGGCACCAGCATCAAATTGGCTCAGACAGTCGCGGCAAAGTGAGGGCATATCGGGCTTTTTGGCGCAAAGTAAAAGAAAAAGGAAACGGACCGATCTGGTCCTGTGCGCTTAGTATAGAGAGGGCGTGGATCATTGCCCATGCTCAATTGCATGCCCTTTCCCAGTGCAAGGCTTGTTTCTGGGGGATGATCGGAGGGTCATAGGGCGTGGCGACATTGCGTCTCCACCAAGTCCGGACCATCAGAACTTGCCGGGCGGTCGTCAAAACGGCAGCGAAACTGCTGCAGGTTGTCTGATGCACGAGACATATGATGAACTGGCATTGTATCGCACAAAGGTGGATTTGTCGGAGGATCCGAGGGAAACAGGTCCCCAAAAACAAAGCCCCCCGCGGAGTGTTGCGGGGGGAGTTAACGAACCGCAGGAAGAGCCGGCCCGTTGGGGAGTATCACCTAGGGTCAACTTTGCGGCAAAAGCATCATTTCACAAAGTCTGGAATACCAGACCTTGCGCTTATAAAATGGCCTGTACCCAAATGAGCACACTAATTTTGGGCAAATTGCCTTGATTTTAGGCGTTAACAGCCCCGATTTGGGGGTTGAGCCTGAGGGCTGGCCAGTTCCTGTAAAATCGCAAGCGCGGCCTGTTTGGGGTCATCGGACATCCAGACAGGCCGTCCAACAACGATATGGTCGGCACCGTCAGCTATCGCCGTGGCGGGCGTTGTTACTCGTTTCTGATCGCCCTTAGCCGCTCCGGCGGGCCGAACTCCGGGGGTGACAATCAAGCGGCCTTCTGCGCTCGGTTGCGCGCGAATTAATGCCGCCTCTTGAGGCGATGCGATGACGCCATCTGCGCCCGCCTCAAAGGCGCGAGCGGCGCGTTCCACGACAAGGTCTTGGACATCGCCAGCCTGCATCAGCCCTGCGTCCAGATCCTCCCGATCCAGTGACGTCAGAATTGTTACCGCCAGTATCTTAATGTCTTTGCCGCGAGCACCCTCTTTTGCGGCCCGCACAACATGCGGGTCACCGTGGACAGTCAGGAAATCCAGGTCAAATTGCGCCAGTCCGCGCACGGCGGCCTCGACAGTTGCACCGATGTCGAACAGCTTCATGTCAAGAAAGATACGTTTGCCGTGTTCTTGTTTGAGTTCGTTGGCCAGCGCCAAACCTCCACCGCACAGCATGCCAAGACCAATCTTGTAGAACGAAACGGCGTCGCCAAGTCGCTCGGCAAGGGCTAATCCTTCGATCGCATTGGGGACATCAAGCGCAACAATCAGGCGGTCATCAGGCATTGGGCAAACCTTTGTTATTGGGATTTGCGCCTGACTATTCGGTCGGGACCTGTCTGTCTATCCGATGACGCCAGTTAGGCCACCCGACGACGCAGAAAGCCGGAATGACTCCATTTTCGCCAGATTTTGAGAGGTGCGCGGGAATGGCGCGAAGATGTACCGCTTGTGGTGGGCATCATCCGGGCCCGCAGCCCAATTGGTGATTTTTGCAGCCGTCGCGCTTGAGCGATCAGGCGGCGGCTGGCATCCTCGAATGACATGGTGATCGGGGCGGGAACGTGACAGGCATATCTGACGGGCAGGCCGCTCTCAAAAAGGGTCACCGTCGCCTCAAAACACTGGTTTGCTGCGTTGTAGATGACGTCGGAAATGCGGGCCGACGGTGTCGTAAATGTCTGGTGTTTCATCTGCTCATCCTCTGGCTGCTTGATCGCCTTTTGTTGAGCATAAGATATGGTGCAAATTTTGGGGTTAAACGCCTGTCACAGTTTTGTGCCCCTACGTCATTTGAGATGAGCGGGAAAGTGCCGAGCTTCGGATCGAACTGCAACACGTCGAATGCGGGATACATTTTGGGGTCGGCCTTGACGTATGTCATCATGTTTCCCAAATAAGATGTAAGGCTCAAGAACAAGCGTGCTGCATGTCAGGCGTGACTCAAATGGGCGCTTAGAAAAAGGAGACGGACCATGGACTTAAAGAAGTTCACGGAGCGGTCGCAGGGGTTTATTCAAGCAGCCCAGACGATTGCCACACGCGAGAGCCATCAACGGTTAGCGCCTGAACATTTACTCAAAGCATTGTTGGACGATGACCAGGGATTGGCGAGCAACCTGATTACCCGCGCAGGCGGCGCACCGGCTCGGGTGACTGAAGCGCTTGATCTGGCGTTGGCCAAAATCCCGCAGGTCACCGGGGACACGGCTCAGGTTTACCTGGACGGGACGACAGCGAAGGTTTTGACCGAGGCCGAAGCGCTGGCGAAAAAAGCGGGTGACAGCTTTGTGCCGGTCGAACGCATTCTGATGGCGCTTTGTATGGTCAAATCAAAGGCCAAAGATGCTTTGGATGCCGGTGCTGTAACGGCACAGTCGCTGAACACGGCGATCAATGACATCCGCAAAGGACGCACCGCAGATACAGCCAGCGCGGAAGAGGGTTACGATGCCCTGAAAAAATACGCGCACGACCTGACCGAGGCGGCGGAACAAGGTAAGATCGATCCGATTATAGGTCGCGACGAGGAGATCCGCCGCGCGATGCAGATATTGTCGCGCCGAACCAAGAATAACCCGGTTCTGATCGGGGAACCCGGCGTCGGGAAAACCGCAATTGCAGAGGGAATGGCTTTGCGTATCGTGAATGGGGATGTGCCTGAATCCTTGCGCAATAAGAAGTTGATGTCGCTGGACATGGGCGCACTGATTGCCGGCGCAAAATATCGCGGCGAGTTTGAAGAACGCCTGAAAGCTGTTCTGAATGAAGTCACGGCGGCGGCAGGGGAAATCATCCTTTTCATCGATGAGATGCATACTCTTGTCGGCGCTGGAAAAGGCGACGGAGCGATGGATGCGGCCAATCTAATCAAACCTGCGCTTGCGCGGGGCGAATTGCATTGTATCGGTGCGACAACGCTGGATGAATACCGTAAATACGTGGAAAAAGACGCCGCCTTGGCCCGCCGTTTCCAGCCACTGGTGATCGCTGAACCGACGGTCGAAGACACGGTCAGTATTTTGCGTGGCATCAAAGAAAAGTACGAACTGCACCACGGAGTGCGGATTGCAGACAGCGCGTTGGTGACGGCGGCAACGCTAAGCCATCGGTATATCACTGATCGGTTCTTACCGGATAAAGCGATTGATCTTATTGACGAGGCCGCCAGCCGTTTGCGGATGGAAGTTGACAGCAAACCTGAAGAGCTGGACACGCTGGACCGCGATATCCTGCAAAAGCAGATTGAATCGGAAGCATTGCGGCTTGAGGACGATGCCGCGTCGAAAGATCGACTTGAAACGCTGGAGAAAGATCTTGCAGAGTTGCAGGAACGGTCCAGTGAAATGACCGCGCAGTGGCAGGCCGAACGAGATAAACTGGCCGGGGCGCGTGATCTGAAAGAGCAACTTGATCGCGCGCGCGCCGAACTGGACATTGCCAAGCGCGAAGGCAATCTGGCGAAGGCTGGAGAGATGTCTTATGGCGTGATCCCTGAACTGGAGAAAAAGCTGGAAATTGCCGAAGGCAGCGAAAGCGAAGCCATGGTGGCAGAGGCGGTGCGTCCCGAACAGATCGCAAGCGTGGTTGAGCGGTGGACCGGTATTCCGACGTCCAAGATGCTGGAAGGCGACCGTGAAAAACTGTTGCGAATGGAAGATCAGCTGCATTCCCGCGTAATTGGTCAGAACACCGCTGTGCAGGCAGTGTCAAATGCTGTGCGTCGGGCGCGGGCCGGACTAAACGACGAGAGTCGGCCTTTGGGGAGCTTTCTGTTTCTTGGCCCAACGGGTGTCGGCAAGACCGAGCTGACCAAGGCTGTGGCTGAATTCCTGTTTGATGATGAGCACGCAATGGTGCGCATCGACATGTCAGAGTTCATGGAAAAGCATGCCGTGTCCCGTCTGATTGGTGCTCCTCCCGGTTATGTTGGCTATGATGAGGGGGGTGTTTTGACCGAGGCCGTGCGCCGCCGTCCCTATCAGGTTGTGCTGTTTGATGAAGTCGAAAAGGCGCATCCGGACGTGTTCAACGTGCTGTTGCAGGTTCTCGATGACGGCGTGCTGACCGATGGTCAGGGGCGTACGGTTGATTTCAAGCAAACCCTGATCATTCTAACATCGAACCTTGGGGCGCAGGCATTGAGCATGTTGCCTGATGGGGCGGACGCGTCAGATGCCAAACGCGATGTGATGGATGCAGTGCGCGCGCACTTCCGGCCAGAGTTCCTGAACCGGTTGGATGAGACGATTATCTTTGATCGCCTGAACCGTGAAGACATGGACCAAATTGTGACCATTCAGCTTTCGCTGTTGGCCAAACGGTTGGTCGGGCGCAAGATCACGATTGATCTGGACCAGTTGGCCCACAAATGGCTGGCGGATGAGGGCTATGACCCGGTGTTCGGGGCACGTCCCCTCAAGCGGGTGATCCAACGCACCTTGCAAAACCCACTGGCGGAAATGCTGTTGGCCGGGGATGTGTTGGATGGCGATACAGTTACAGTGTCGGCGGGGCCAGACGGTCTGATGATTGGCGACAGGGTGTCCAGTTCCAATCGCACTCCGCCAGAGGATGCGGTCGTGCATTGACGCCAGTAACCAGAAAGACAATGAAAGGTCGGGCTCCCAAGCCCGGCCTTTTTTGTGAAAGACAAGAACTATGGAACAGCCCAAACTGGTGATTTTTGATTGTGACGGGGTGCTGGTTGATAGTGAACCACTTACCAATCGGATTCTGCGCGACTCGCTTGCGGTACACGGGCTTGACCTGACGCTCAGCGATACGACCAAGCTGTTTGTCGGGGGCACGATGGCGGGTGTCATGTCAGAGGCACGCAAGCTGGGTGCTAGTTTGCCGGACCACTGGCTCGAGCTGATTTATTCCGAGATTTATTCGGTGCTTGAGGACCAGGTCGAGATCATTCCCGGCGTTGACCTATTGCTTGATGATCTGGATGGGGCTGGCGTGGGGTACGCCGTGGGCTCGAACGGATCCATGCGCAAAATGGAGATTACACTCGGGCGGACGGGACTGCTGCACCGATTTCAGGGCAAGCTTTTTTCGGGGCAGGAGTGCGCTGCGCCAAAACCGGCGCCAGATGTGTATCTGAAGGCCGCGGCGCACGCGGGTTTTATGCCCGCACAGTGTGTGGTGATTGAAGACAGTGCCACAGGCGCTCGCGCGGGACGGGCCGCTGGCATGCGCTGTTATGGCTTTTGTGCTGAAACATCACCGGACGTCCTGCTGCCTATTTGCAATTCTGTCTTCCATGACATGGCCGAGCTGAACAGCGTCCTGCGTCTGTAACTGATGGCGCCGCCGTAGTCTGCGGACGTGGCCGAACCTCAATTGCTGTAAGGTGGCTCATTTCTATTTTAACTGAACTCCGAAAAGCCCGCAGATCGCACTGCGGGCTCTGTACCTATCTGTATATTGTGTCTTAGCTTGCTGGGATGATGACCGTGTCAACAATGTGAATTACACCGTTGCTGGTCTCGACGTCGGCTGTTGTGACGGTGGCTTCGTTGACCTTTACGCCATCGTCCAGATCAATCGTCAGATCGCCACCCTGAACGGTTTTGGCCGTCATGTCGTCCGTCAGATCTGTGGACATAACTTTGCCCGGCACAACATGGTAGGTCAGGATCGCGATCAATTGATCCTTGTTCTCTTCCAGCAAGAGAGTTTCGACTGTGCCGTTAGGGAGTGCTGCAAAAGCGGCGTCTGTAGGCGCGAAGACTGTAAATGGGCCGTCCCCTTTAAGCGTGTCAACCAATCCTGCGGCCTGTACTGCGGCTACAAGTGTTGTAAAGGAGCCTGCATCAACGGCGGTGTCGACGATGTCCTTTGAGTTGCCATCGGCAAACGCCGCAGTTGTCAGAAGAGAAGTTGCGGCAGCGACTGCAAAAGCTGATTTACGAAGCATATTGTATTCCTTTTGGGTTTATCGAATACCGTTTTGGTATGAGCAAGGTACGGCGGATAAACTGCTTCAGATCAGCGGGGATTTTTGCCTATCCCAATTTTACACTCTTGATTAAAATCGCGCGCGGGCTATGCCCGGGACTTTGCGTGCGGCAATACAAACTTATGTGAATGAATGTGAGTTGGACAGCGAAGGCGACGGCCCGCAGACACGCCGGTTCGGTTGAAGAAAAACGTCTTACGTTACAGTCTCGTCGCCAAGATGTGAGCCAAAGTTGTTTGGCAGATTGGTGTTCTCAGCTTAGATAGCTCTTGGTAAATAACAGGAGCACGAAATGGCGAACCGCTGGAAGCCCAATCTGACTGAGAACGATGTAACGCCTGAATCGGCGTTTTTGAACCGTCGACAACTGATAGCGGGCGCCGCAGCAGGGGCTGGATTGATCGGACTTACCGGGACGGCAAGTGCCAAGGCGGGTGAGTTGACACCCAACACCTGGGAAGAGATCACCACCTACAACAACTTCTATGAGTTCGGGACCGACAAAGGTGATCCGGCGCGCAATGCGGGCATGATGACAACAAGCCCTTGGACAGTTGAGATTGACGGTCTGGTAGACAAGCCAGGAGCCTATGCTTTTGAAGACATCATGAAAGCGATGACCATTGAGGAACGCATCTATCG
>CBDTVL010000181.1:0-8002 GCA_965363755.1 uncultured Sulfitobacter sp. | reverse complement strand
AATCCTAATCCAAATTTGGATTGGGAGAGGCAAGGCGGCCATCAGTGTTTAGTCTGATAATGCCCGCGTAAGTCGTCAACTCCCGTGCAGATATTTAGCTCGCGCCAACTAATGCAACAATCCCCCTTTAGAGGTATCACCTCTTTTTCAGGTTACATGAAATCGACATTTTGGCTACAAAGGTCATGACGCATCTTACAGAAAACCACCGTTATCCATGCCCAAAGAATCAAGTAAGGCCTATTCAGCCCCGGCGTTGGAAAAAGGGCTCGATATTATTGAGTTACTCTCAACTTTGGATGTTGGATTGAGCCAATCGGAAATTGCACGGGAACTTGGCCGATCGGTCGGCGAGATATTTCGCATGCTTATGGTGCTGCAGGCACGTGGGTACGTGGTGCAGGATCCGATCTCAGACCGATATGTGTTGACCACTTTTATCTTTGAGATAGCGAATCGGATTCCAAAGATTGGGAGGCTAACAACGTTTGCCGGCCCCGTGATGCGCAGCCTAACCAAGTCAATCAACCAGTCAGTGCATTTGGCGATTGTGAACGACGATAGCATTTTGGTCGTTGGTCAGGAAGATTCGCCAGGTAACAATACAATGGCCGTACGCCTAGGGGCTAAAATTGATTTATGGCAGGCCTCGTCGGGTCGGGTCATATTGGCCCATTTGCCAAAAGAAGAACTGTCGCGCTTCTTCCAAATAGTAGCGCTACCGCCCGGTCAGACTGAGGCCAATATTTGCGAAGAATTGCGCAAAATTCGGAATGATGGTTTTGAAGTGCGCGATAGTTTTGTGATTAAAGGCATCGTAAATATTTCTGCCCCAGTAATTGATCATTCTGGTAACGCCACTGCCGCACTTACGGTTCCGCATATTGAACGCTTTAACGACCCAATTAGTTTTGAAACATGTAAGGCAGAGCTGATTTCGACTGCCGTGGGATTGAGTAAAAGCCTTGGAGCGCCCGACCTTAGCTAAGGTCAAGCGGTGTGGCGGGGACCTTCATACTGTCAAAACATGCCTCTACCAATGCCATGGTTTGATAGGCGTCTTCAACGGACGCAAATAGCGCATCATCCTCGCCGGAGTCAAATCGCTGAACATTACGCATCGTGCCCATGAAACTGTCGATAAACCAACTCCCATCGAGGGGGATTTGCCCCCATTCCCCACCGTTTTTGCAATACCAAAGCTCGTCAGCTTCCCCATTGGGATAGTCAAAGCAAACGCCGAGCTTGACCATCATTACCCCTTCGGTGCCTTCAATACGGAACCAAGCGGATTGGAATTTGCGCCCTGCCTGGTGATTGTGGTTGATCGACATGATGCCGCGCAACGTGTTCCCATAATCAAGGATAACCGAGGTGCGGGTTTGGGCGAAATCAGCGGCGCGTGGGTCGCGCATGGATCGCGCAAAAACTCCCTTGGGATTGCCAGCCAAAGCACGGATCGTATCGAGGTAATGGATGGAATGCACCGCGATTTCGACTCGTTCCATTGGGATCAGGAACGGGAACAGGGTCCATGGCGTGAAGATATTGAGGTGAACCTCGATATCTAATAATTCGCCGATCATGCCATTGGCGATCGCGTCGCGGGCTGCCATCATCATCGGTGAAAAACGTAGCTGAAAATTGACTGCGGCTTTTAGTTTCTTGGTCCGACAAATCTGCCGGATCTCCCGCGCTTGCTCGAGATCGGCCCCCATTGGCTTTTGGATCAACACGGCTGCGTTATCAGGCATTTGGCTAAGGATTGGAGTAATCACATGGGGTGGGACGGCAATGTCATAAACAACATCAGTGCCACAGGCTGCGACCGCTGCTGCAACATCTGCGTACACATTGGGGATGTTGTTATCTTTGGACAAATCGCGCGCGCGCGTGGCGTCCAGATCCGTGACTCCTTTTACAGTGAGGCCAGCCTTGTCATAGGCGGGCAAATGCGCGTCGCGGACAATGCCACCAGCACCGATGATGACAATTTCTTTTGGGGACGTAGGTGCAGGCCAGTTTTGGTGCAGATCATGCGTCATCTGGATTATCCTTCATCTCAACAAGCAGAATATGTTCGCAATACATAACTGTTTTGTCATCTTGGTTTTTTGTCTCGGTGATTTCGGTGACCTGTCCGAAACCCGCGCGCCTTGGATCCGGTTTGGTTGTGCCGATGGTCACGACCGTATGGATTGTGTCACCAATATGGACAGGGGTGGGAAAGCGCAAACGCTCATAACCATAGGTGAAAGCACGTGGATTTATCTGTGTAGCGGTCAGCCCCACGCCTATTGCAAATGTCATTGTACCGTGGGCTATGCGCTGCCCAAATGGCTGCGTTTTGCAAAATTCGGCATCCATATGATGCGGAAAAAAATCTCCGGTATGGCCTGCGTGCACAACAAAATCTGTTTCAGTGATGGTTCGCCCGGTTGTCACGCGCTTTTCATCTGGGATGTAATCCTCAAAAAACTGTTCTCTTTCCACGTCTTCTGCTCCTGCACCAAACTGCGTAATTTCAGATATACAAAAATATTTGACATGTGAAAACCTAAAATGTTAGCACTCAGGCAAGATGAGTAGTCTGGGGAGGACAATCGTGGCTGAGATTGGTGTGCATGCACGTGGACTACCAGGGTTGCCTGATGACCACGCACAAATTCCTGTCTGGAACGCAGAGAACTGGTTTTTCGAGGATTTTGAGGTCGGAGATAAGATCCGCTCGATCCGGCGCACCATTTCTGAGGGCGAATCGATGCTGTTCAACAGCTTGGTGATGGATCACCATCCCTATGTCTCTGACCATGAATTTGCTACTGATGAGGGTGTCTTTGGTAAACGGCTGGTCGCAGGTGCAATGGTGTTTTCCTATGGGTTGGGACTGGCGGCAACGAACTGCCTCAATTCCTTTTCATACGGGTATGATCGGCTGCGGTTCATCAAGCCAGTATTCATTGGCGACACGATTTACACCATTCGTGACAACCTTGCCAAAGAACCAAAGAGCGAAAAGATGGGCAAAGTTCGCGTGAGCTATTCCGTCTATAAAGGCGAAGGCGAATTGGTGCTTTATTGTGAGCATCTGATGACCGCGCTTTACCGTGACCCCGCCAATGCTGAGGTGCCCGTTCGTGACTGATAAAATTGTCCTGCGTGGTATGACTTGGGACCACAGCCGCGGTGTTGACCCAATGATCGCGACCTCGGCGCAATATGCTCAGCAACATCCCAATGTGACGATCACGTGGGAAAAACGCTCATTGCAGGCCTTTGCTGACCGCCCAATTGGTGAAATGGCAGCAGCCTATGACCTGATGGTCATTGATCATCCGCATGTAGGAGAGGTTGCGGATAGTGGTCAGCTTGTTGCGTTTGATACGCTGGGGCGCGATGTAGAGTTGGCGGCCCTGACGGAGCAATCCGTCGGCGCCTCGCATTCATCCTACAATTTTAACGGCCACCAATGGGGGCTTGCCATTGATGCGGCCACGCCGGTGGCGTCTTTTCGCGCGGATCTGTTGGAACAGGCACCGAGGTGCTGGAGCGAGGTTATCGCGCTTGCCCGTGAGGGCAAGGTCGCCTTTGCGCTGATCCCGATCAACACGTTGATGACCTTCTTTGGCTTGGCACGAAACCAGAGTATGGATATCGCCGTCGATCCTGATCGCCTGATGGCGCGCGATGAAGCCACTCAGGTTCTGGAAATGCTTGTTGAGATTTCAACACTGGTTGACCCGCGCTGCTTGACGCTTGATCCGATTGGCGTGTTGGAATGGATGGGTCGCACGGCGGATGCGCCCGCCTATTGCCCATTTGGCTATGGCTATACCAATTACAGCCGCGATGGTTATTGCCGCTTTCCGATCACCTTTGCGGATGCTCCCGGCGTTGGTGACAACGGCCCGCGCGGCACGGTCATCGGCGGTACAGGCATCGCTATTTCCAGCCAGTGCAAAAACATTGCTGTGGCTGCTGATTATGCTTTCTGGATTGCGGGTGCAGAGTGTCAAACTGGCCTATTCTTTGAAAGTGGTGGCCAGCCGGGCAACGCGGTGGCGTGGGAAGATCCCGCCGCCAACGCCGCTAGTCGCAATTTCTTCCGCAATACCCGCGAGACGCTGGAAACCTCATGGGTGCGCCCGCGCTATGACGGGTATATGGGCTTTCAAGAGTCTGGAGGCGATATTCTGCACGCTTGCTTGAGCGGCGAAATAGGGATCGCAGCAACGCTCGACAGTCTTGATACCGCCTATCGCGAGAGCCGCGCATGAAGACCTTGCCCCAAGATGAACGCCCGTTGAACGGCTTGACGGTTGTGGATTTTAGTCAGTTCCTGTCTGGCCCGCTGTGCGGGTTGAAACTGGCGGATTTGGGTGCGCGGGTGATCAAGGTTGAGCGCCCTAGCGTGGGCGATCTGTGTCGCAATCTTTACATTTCGGATACCGATATTGATGGGGATAATTCCCTGTTTCACGCCATCAACCGCAATAAAGAGAGCGTGACAGCCGATCTGCGAAACGAAGATGATTGCGCGGCACTGCGTGCGCTGATTGCCACAGCGGATGTTGTAATCCAAAATTTTCGCCCCGGTGTGATTGAACGTCAGGGGTTTGGCTATGAGGCTGTGCGTGAAATTAATCCGCGCATTATATACGGCAGCATTTCAGGTTATGGCGAAGAGGGGCCGTGGAAAGATTTGCCAGGGCAGGATCTGTTGGCACAGGCGCGCTCTGGGCTGCTGTGGCTCACCGGAGAGGCCGAAGACGCGCCGATGCCGATGGGTCTTGCGGTTGCGGATATGCTGGCAGGAAACGTACTGGCGCAGGGCATTCTGGCCGCGCTTGTGGGCCGTGGGATTCATGGCAAGGGCGCGTTGGTACAGACCAGCCTTTTTGAAGCCATGGCGGATTTTCAATTTGAGGTGCTTTCTACCCATCTCAATGATGGCGGCCGCCTGCCGCAGCGCAGTGAAGTGAATGGCGCACATGCTTATCTGGGCGCACCTTACGGTGTCTATGAAACAGCGGATGGATTTTTGGCGCTGGCGATGACGCCGTCACTTAAAGTATTGGCCGATTTGCTAAATATTGTGGGGCTTGAGAAATATTACGATGATCCCATGGCGATGATGACCTATCGGGATGCGATTAAATCTATCCTCGCAGCACAGCTTAAGACCGCATCAACAGCCGATTGGCTTGCTGTTTTGCAACCTGCGGATATTTGGTGCTCAGAAGTACTAAGTTGGCCAGAGATGCGCGCGACCGAGGCCTATCAACTTCTCGATCTTGAACAGACGATCACGCGCAACGGGTCTGTGCAGCTGGAAATGCTGCGCGCGCCCATCCGCTACAACGGCGCAACGTTAAAGTCAGATGTCGCCGCCCCCGAACTTGGCCAGGATACACAACGTGTTCTGGCACCGCTACGCCCGCAATCTGCGGCGTTATAATCGACCAATCCTAGGGAGGAATACGATGACACTTAAGACACTTCTTGCCGCGACGGCGTTGACCGGGCTGACGGCAACGTTTGGCCTGGCACAAGACATGACAGATTACGGCCATTTCGACGACTACACTCTGCGCGTCAAGCTCATCGGTGGCGCTCAGTATGAGCCGCTGTATGCACGCATCGCTGAATGGGAAGCTGCAACAGGAGCTACTGTTGATGTGCTGTCGCGCAAGAACCACTTTGAACTTGATCGCGAGATCAAACAGGATATCGCGGCAGGAACACTGGATTGGTGCGTGGGTTCGAACCACACCAGCTTTGCGCCGCAATATGGTAACATCTACACCGACCTGAACGGGCTGATTGACGAAGGCGTTCTGGCCGAATTCCAAGAACTTGCATTGCAGAACTCAACCGTTGAAGGCCGCCTTGTGCAGCTGCCGCGGCATTCTGACATCTCGAATCTTTATTACCTCAAGTCACTTTATGAAGATGCGGACAATCAGGCCGCGTTTAAAACAGAGTACGGCTATGACCTGATGCCGCCTGAAACATGGGACCAGTTCAAAGATCAGGCGATTTTCTTTGCGGATGCACCAACATTCTACGGCACGCAATTTGTTGGCAAAGATGAAGCGATCACGGGCCGTTTCTATGAGCTTTTGGTTGCCAATGGTGGTCAGTTGTTTGATGAAGACTGGAACCCGACCTTTAACTCAGAAGCGGGTGTTGAGGCCGTCAACTGGTTCAAGGATCTTTATGAAGCGAAGGCTGTACCGGCAGGTTCGTTGAACTATCTGTGGGATGACACCGGGCTTGGCTTTGCCTCTGGGACAGTAGCGCTGAACCTTGATTGGGCGGGTTGGGCATCGTTCTTTAACGATCCAGAAAACTCGAAAATCGCAGGCGATATTGGGTTAGTCCGCGCACCAAAAGGATCTGCGGGTATTCGCTCAGGTTGGTCCGGAAGTCACACTTTCTCGATCACAGAGACATGCGACAACAAAGAAGCCGCGGCCTCACTAATCACTTTCCTGACAAGCCACGACAGTCAGATGGTTGAAGCAACATCTGGTCTGCTGCCGACACGTGGCGCAGTTTGGGATGACGCCAAAGCCGTGTTCGCAGAAAATGGCAACGACTTCATGGTTGGAGTGTTCGAAACCTACGCGTTGTCGATGACGGAAGATGCGTTTACGCCGCCACTGATTACGCCATGGATCGAGGTTTCCAACGAGATCTGGCCACAGTTGCAAGCGGCGATTCTGGGTGAGAAAACACCACAAGAAGCCCTTGATGAAGCAGCTGATGCAGCCCGTCTGATCATGGAAGACGCGGGTTATCTCTAGGTCCCGATACCTAAAGCGCGGGCGGCAAACCGTCGCCTGCGCACCTCCCGCCACTCACATAGTACCTGAGGCTTGCGCATGAATTCCGTGACAAGAGGCGTGCCGTTTTGGCAACGCGAAAAAAACACGCCTTACCTGCTGCTATTGCCTGCATTTTTGACGTTGATATTCGTCGTCTTATTGCCTCTGATCTTCTCGCTTTATACCAGTTTCACCGGGTATCGCCTGATCCGGCCTGAAAGCCTGTGGCAGTGGGTTGGCCTGCGCAACTATAGACGGATCTTCGCCGATTGGGATTTTTGGGCCGCCTTCGTGCGCACGATAGTTTTTCTAACTATCGCTCTAAACGTAGAGTTTCTGTTGGGACTTGGTATCGCTTTGCTGATCAACAAAATCACTTGGGGGCAGCGCACATTGCGCACGATTATGATGTTCCCGATGATGTTCTCGCCGATCCTTGTCGGCTATCAGTTCAAATTCGTCTTTAATGATAACATCGGCATCCTTAACAATGCGCTGCAAGCGCTCGGGATCAGTGATGGCGCGATTGCCTGGCTGGTTGAGCGAAATCTGGCGATGTTCTCGATCATCTTTGCAGAGGTCTGGATGAGCACGTCGGTATTCGCGATCCTGTTGCTTGCAGGATTGTTTGCGATGCCGCGTGATCCGCTGGAGGCGGCAAAAGTAGATGGCTGTAACCCGTGGCAGGTGTTTCGCCACATCACGCTGCCATTCCTGATGCCATTCGTGTTTATTGCAATGACCATCCGTAGCCTTGATGTGGCACGTGCCTATGACATCGTTGACGTGATGACTGGTGGCGGCCCGGCCGGCCGGACAGAGCTGCTTTGGACGATGATTGCGCGGGTAGGGTACGACAATGCGCGGATGGGACAGGCCAATGCGATGGCCTATGTCTCGATCCTGCTGTCGATTGCCTTCACCTACTATTTCTTCACCAAACTGCTTGCGGCCCGCAAATACATGGGAGGCGCAGAATAATGGATGGCGCATTGAAAAAACGCATGATGACATGGTTCACATGGGTGCTGACCTTCATCTTGATGGTTGTCATGTGCGTCCCTGGACTCTGGGTGGTGCTGACCGCATTTCGCCCCAATGGCGAAGTTCTGGCCAAGCCCCCTGTGTGGATCCCTGAGCAGTTTAACCTAAATAACTTCTCCAAAATCTTT
>CBDTVL010000180.1:0-8005 GCA_965363755.1 uncultured Sulfitobacter sp. | reverse complement strand
GACAGGAGGTACAGCAGGCGCGGTTAAAGGTTCAAGCTCTGTTAACATATGAGACATACGCGGCGCAGGTCGGTCTGGATCACTGAATGTTGTTTTTCTTTCTAATCCGTTTTCAATCTCGCTACGTAAGTATGGGTAAGTAGAAAACAATTCTGATGGAGTGAAACGGGGATGCCATTTGAAGCGGGTTTGGGTGCGCCCAAAAAGATTGCGGTGATTGGCGCCGGAATTTCAGGAATGGGTGTGGCCCATGCGTTGGCCGAAAATCATCACGTGTCTCTATTTGAGGCGGAACCGCGTTTGGGAGGGCACGCACGCACTGTCGTTGCGGGCAAACAGGGTGATCAGCCCGTCGACACCGGATTCATTGTGTTCAATTATGCCTGTTATCCCCAAATGGCGGATCTGTTCGCCAAACTGGATGTCCCGGTTATTAAAAGCAATATGAGCTTTGGTGCCTCAATCGACGGGGGACGTATAGAATACGGGCTGGCCAGTCTGCGTGCATTGTTTGCGCAAAAAACAAACGCTCTGAATCCGCGGTTTCTGGCCATGGTCCGCGACATCTTGCGTTTCAACAAACACGCCCTGAGCGTTGCCGAGGACAAGTGCCTGACAGTGGCAGGTTTGCTGGAAAAACTGGGCACTGGTCCGTGGTTCCGGGACTATTATCTCTTGCCGCTATCGGGGGCAATCTGGTCGACGCCGACGCAAAAGATCATGGATTTTCCGGCCCACGCCATGGTTCGGTTTTTCGAGAATCACGCGCTGCTGAATCACACCGGCCAGCATCAATGGTACACTGTCGACGGCGGATCGACCCAATATGTAAGGCGATTGGGCGCTGCTCTGCAGGCTCAAGGTATCGTCATGCGGTTGAGTACCCCAGTGCAGGCTGTGCGCCGTGACGCAATGGGTGTCTGGATCAAAAGCCATGGTGCGGACCAAGTGCGATTTGATGAGGTGGTGTTCGCGACGCACTCCGACGACAGTTTGGCGATGCTTGCCGATCCAAGTGGGCAGGAACAGGCAGCATTAAGTGCAGTTCGATATCAACCCAACGATATAATCCTGCACCGAGACGAAAGTCTGATGCCCAAGCGGCGCGCGACATGGTCAAGCTGGGTCTATACCGAGGATGCCGGACCGCGCGAAGACAAGATTGACCTGACCTACTGGATGAATTCATTGCAGCCGATTCCGATGAATGACCCGCATTTTGTCACACTGAACACCAAACGCACGATCCGCGAAGAGATGATTTATGATCAGGTCACCTTGCGCCATCCGGTGTATGATCTGGCGGCACTGGATGCCCAATCGGCTGTGCGCGGCTTTAATGGCACAAACCGGACTTGGTATTGTGGCGCATGGATGCGGAATGGATTTCACGAGGACGGATTGGCCAGCGCGATTGAGGTTGCCCGTGCGATCCGCGTGCGCGACGAGCAATTGGCGGCGGCGTGACGCGGACGGTCGACCATATTGCGGGCCAGACCTTTCACGGTCGCAAGGGTGATGTGCAAAATGCATTCCGCTATTCGGTGGACTATGTATTGCTCGAGCCAGAAGTTGACAGCAACATGCCTGAGCTGTTTTCGCGCAACCGGCGCAATGTGCTATCCCTGCACGACAGCGATCATGGCGGCGCACCTAAGGCAGGAACCGGTGCAGTTTGGGTGCGTGATGTCTTGGAAAAATACCAGGTACTGGGCATCGGATCGATCTTGCTATTGGCGCAGCCTCGGGTGTTTGGCCATGTCTTCAATCCGGTATGTTTTTGGCTCTGTTACGGTGAAACCGGTGATCTGATTGCCGTAATAGCTGAGGTAAGCAACACGTTTGGTGATCGACATTCCTACCTATGCCATCACGCTGATCTGTCTCCGATCAAGGCGGAGGACCAGTTGCCGGCGCAGAAGATCTTTCATGTTTCTCCGTTTCAGCCGGTTGGTGGCGGGTATCTGTTTCGCTTTGACATTCGCGAAGACCAGATCGGCATCTGGATAGATTATGACCGGCCCGAAGGTGGGCTTTTAGCGACGCTGACCGGGGCGCGCAGGCCGCTTACAAACGCGCGGATTCTGCGTTCCTTAGTGTGCCGTCCGTTTGGGTCGCGCCGCGTGCTAGGGCTGATCCACTGGCAGGCACTGAAACTTTGGTGGAAGAACGCCCATTATCGTCCACGCCCGACCCCTCCGTCAAAGGAAGTGTCCCGGTGATGACTGCGACCGCTGCCAGATTACCGTCTTTTGCATTGTTTGCAGCGCTGCTTGCCGCTGCGGGATTGCCGCTCTATATCCACGCGCCCAAGTTCTACGTCGACGAGTATGGGGTGTCGTTGGCGGCTTTGGGTGCGGTGCTGTTTGGGCTGCGCCTGCTTGACGTGGTGCAGGACCCACTGTTGGGGCGGTTAGCCGAGACGTTGCGGCATCACCGGGCGCCAGCGGTTGCCATTGCATCGGCGATCATCGCGGTTGCGATGATCGGACTTTTTGCCGTGACGCCACCAATCCCGCCGCTGATCTGGTTTGGGCTGATGCTGACCTTGGTGTTCTCGGCATTCAGCTTCCTCACGATCAATTTCTACGCGCAGGGGGTAACCAAAGCCGGAACTCTGGGCGGTCTGGGCCATCTAAGGCTGGCGCGCTGGCGAGAAACCGGCGCTTTGCTGGGCGTCTGCATTGCTGCGATCGCGCCAATTATTCTTGGAGCATGGATGGAAACTCCGTTTGCAGGATTTGCGGCAGGTTTTTCGGTCTTAGCGGTGGCAGCGGTTATGGGGATGCGGTCGGAATGGGGGGCATCCGAGACGGCGCCATCTGCCGGCTTTGGCCCGATCCTGTCTGATCCGGTCACGCGGCGCCTCTTGCTGATCGCGCTCATTAATGCCGCTCCTGTTGCGGTCAGCTCGACGCTTTTCCTCTTCTTTGTAGAAAGCCGTCTTGCGGCGCCGGGTTTTGAGGGACCGCTCTTGTTGTTGTTTTTCCTGTCTGCTGCTTTGGCGGCTCCGGTCTGGGGCATGTTGGCCGAGCGGTGGGGCGCGAAACCGACCCTGCTTGCGGGCATGGTCCTCTCGACTATTGCCTTTGCATTCGCAGTTCCATTGGGACCGGGAGACTGGCCAGCATTTGCACTCATCTGTGTGGCGTCGGGCGCGGCACTTGGCGCGGACATGACCCTGTTGCCCGCCATATTCGCGGATCGAATGGCACGGGTTTCTCCGTCAGCGGCTGAGGGCTTTGGTCTTTGGTCGTTTGTATCAAAATTCACACTGGCATTTGCTGCGGTGACTTTGCTGCCTTTGCTTGAGGCATCCGGGTTTCAGGCGGGTCCAGACAATACAGAAACCGCGCTGGGGACATTGGGGCTACTTTATGCTGCCGTGCCATGCGCATTGAAAGTGGTGGCGATCGTCTTTCTGATCGCCACAGATTTGACGGAGACCTGAACCATGGATGTCTTGTTCTACTTGATCGCGGGAGCCGCGCTGGTTGTTGGATTTGATGCGCTCCGGCGACGTTTTACTGGTTTTACGGCGCAACGGCCCAAGGACTATGTCAACGGGCAGCCGCAGTTCGATCTTCGCCACCACCTGAACGGGCCAATTGCCTGCGAAGGTGTAATATATGGGCCTCTGGGGCGCGTGACATCGCGTTTTGTCGGAGATTTTGATGCGCATTGGAGCGGCAACACAGGTGTGATGAAAGAAAGGTTTCAGTACGACAATGGCGACGTGCAAGATCGTGAATGGCATTTGCAGATCGGCAACGATGGTCAGATCAAAGCAAATGCACCAGATGTGGTAGGGGAAGGTTCGGGTTGGCAATGTGGTTCATCCGCGCAGCTAAAATACCGTATTCGTCTGCCCGCAACGTCTGGCGGTTATGAATTGGACACTGTGGACTGGATGTATCTAACGCCCAACGGCACAGTTGTGAACCGCAGTCAGTTCCGCAAGTACGGCATCAAAGTGGCCGAGTTGGTGGCCACGATGCGGCTCAAGGAAGCCGCATGATTGACTGGCAAGGAAAACGATATTGGCTGGTTGGCGCAAGTGAAGGATTAGGGGCAGCGCTGGCGCATGTCGTGAGCCGGTCCGGTGCTGAGGTGATTGTCTCGGCAAGGTCCGCCGACCGACTGGCAACGCTGGTCGATGAATTGCCGGGTAAGGCCTCTTATCAGGTGATGGATGTTGCGAATATGGACAGCGTGCGCGCTGCTGCGGATGCGATTGGCGAGGTCGACGGCGTTGTGTTTCTGGCGGGTGTCTATTGGCCGATGAAATCGTCAGATTGGAATGTCGAACAGGCCAACGCGATGGCAGATATCAATTTTACTGGTTTGCTGCGGGTAATGGGTGTCGTTGTGCCTGAGATGGTCAAGCGGGATACAGGCCATATTGTGATCACCGGGAGTCTGTCCGGATTTCGAGGGTTGCCCGGCGCGATAGGCTATGCTGCGTCTAAGGCGGGGACGATGGCACTGGCGGAAAGCATGTATGCTGACCTTCGCAAAACCGGCGTCAGGGTTCAGGTTGCCAATCCTGGCTTTTTAAGGACACGGCTGACGGAAAAGAACGACTTTGCCATGCCGTTTATCATGGAACCCGAAGATGCGGCACAAGAGATGTTTGAGCACATGAATTCGGATCATTTCAAGAAGAGTTTTCCGAGAGTATTCTCGTGGCTGTTTCGTCTTAGTCAGTTCATGCCTGACTGGATGTATTACCGACTATTTGCGTGAGATCAAAGACGGCCCCCTGCGAAATGGCGTCAAGATATGTTATATTCATCGGCAGGAGGCTTTGGCATGTTAGACATTTCAACGGGGCAAATCGCACAGATAATTCTGATGGGGCGCGAACTGGGGCGGGCCGAAGGTGAACTGCGCGGCTTGATTGATAGGCTCAATGAAGATGCTCAGGCGGAACTCGTGGCCATCATGTGGATCGGGAGAGGCAGCTTTGAGCCGGAGGATCTGGCGGAAGCAGTCGTGACCGCAAAGCGCGAGGCGTCGACGCCTACGGCAGACTATCTGATTGGCACACCGCATATGTCCGACCATCTCGAAAATGGGCTGGAAGCGCTCGGAATTTCTGCCTCGGATGAGGAAGATGACCTTCTGTCACCGCACTGAGCCGATTGGCGTCAGAGTGTTTTGATGTGCCGTTCAAATGTTGCGCCAGCACGACCCCATACCCCCTCGGCAAGATCATTTAATGTCAACAGAGACGGCAAAAGCTGGTCGGCAAAATCCTGCGAGCTTTCTACAGGAAGCATCGAGGGCAAATTGTCGATTGCAGTCACATCCAACGGCGGGTTTTCATGCACGCGCAATGCGGGAACGTCCCACGTGGTTGTGCGGCCATAGACCTTGATCGGGGAAAAGTCGCTGTCCGGATCGCAAGCGATATCACCTATCACTGATAATAATCTATAGTCAGTCTTTGTGCTGGCGGGCACAAAGACGGGCGTGCCGGGGCGTGCGAGGATGCAGTTCAAAAAGATATCATGCGCCAGCACTTCGGGGAACGGCCCACCGTGGGCGGTTTCGGCCATATCCCATTTGGTCACGGCGACGTCCATCGCGCTACAGAGATCAGACGCACCTGTGCCGACCCGGCCCAACGCGCCGATAACAAGTGCGCTCGGGCGTTCGGGCCCGATGGCGTTTAATTCGGATGCCAAATCTTGCTGCAGATGCACGGAACTTTCATAGACACTCACCCGATCAGGGATGCCGCCACGTTGTTGCGCGGCCCAGCATTTCAGCGCGACGGCGGCACCGGCATATCCCGCCCAATACCCAAAGGCGGCAACGCGGCGGCCAACCTCGTCCACCAGATATTCCAGATCATAAAGGGTTCCGCCGCCGGCTTTGAAGCGTTTGAGCAGGATCTGGCCATCGGGCTGGCCCTTGTAAGCGTGACCAAAAAGGATGTGTCGATGAGAAAGGGGAGAAAGGTCCTCGGGCAATTCCTTTAATCCGAAGATGATAGCGTCGGCAGGGGCCTCAGGCCAGCGGTTCTCTGGCGCGATTGCACAGCCCACATCGCGATATCCCTGGATTGGGATAGCGCGAACAGAGCTTTCCTCGACTGTTACTTTGATTCCATGATCAAGTAGCTTTTTCGCGCCGTCTGGTGTCAGGCCGACCCTTTGTTCATTGGGCCGCTGTTCGGCCCGCACCCAGAGATGTGTCATGTCATTCTATCCTTAGAAAAAGCCGTCAGTCTTTGCTTTTTGAACCGACGGGCGCGCCCACATGCGGGTCTGAAAGTCGTGCAGACGGGGATAATCCGCAATGTCTACACCGTCGCTGGGCAGCCAGGTAGTCGCTGTGAACAAATAGGGGTCGGCCAGCGTGAACTGGCTGCCGATGACAAATGGCCCTTGAAACACATCGTGTTCGAAATATGAGCAGTTGGCGTCAATGTTCTCGGTCACTTTTGATTTCATGTCGTCAAAACTGGCCTGATTGGAGGCCCAACGCGCACCGCGCCCGCCCATGGCGTGATTGATGTGCCAAGTGCTGGCAAGAAAGGTCATACTGCTGCGCATCTGGGCCGCTTTAAATGGACATTCGGGAACAAGCCCGGCCTCGGGGAAACGGGCTGCGATATACTCCAGAATGGCCGCGGTTTCGGTCAGTATGCCATCACTAGTTTGTAGGGCCGGTACCCGGCCTTTGGGGTTGATCTTATGATAGTCCGGCTTGGTCTGCTCCGCAGATTTGAAGTCTACAAGGACTGTGTCATACGACGCGCCAGCTTCGTTTAGGGCAATCGCGACGGCTGCAGAGACGGTATTGCGGGCGTAATAAAGCGTGAACATATCCGCGCCTTTCCAAAGACTTAAAGGTGAGTTTGGGCGAAGTGTCGGTCTGGCATGTCCAAATGCGGCACGGCATTGAAGAGAACTGGCGAAAGTGTATCGCCGATTGTATGGAGCCGGTGCATCGAGGTGTTCATAATCGCCAGTGCGACGCGGGCAGTGGCGGGGATATCGAGGCCCAGAACTGATCGCATTACCATCGCAATCAGGCCGCCAGAGGTCACAACCAGTGCCGGCCCTTCGCCCCGCGAGATATCATGTATTGCCGCGGAAACGCGCTCTTCAAAAGATTGAAAACTCTCAGGCGGATTTTTGATTACACCGTCTTGCCATGCGGTAAATACTTGCGGCAAGTGGCTTACAAAGCCTTCACGTTCCGTCGGTATTGCGACCCCCTGCTGAGCTTTCAGCAACTCCGCAAGGGTGAAATATTCAATCTCATTCAATCGGGCGTCTTGTTGGAACTCGCGCGCCATGTCCATCGCGCTGGCGGTCTGAATGTGCCGGATCAACGTTCCGCAATACAGCCGCGCGTCCGCTGACCCCGTCTCGCGCAAATGTGTGCCCAGCCACGACGCCTGCCTATGACCAAGGTCGCTCAGGCGGTCATAGCTGATCTCGTCGCGTGCGCCGGTATTGGCCTGACCGTGACGGATTAGGGTGATGTTGGACATTTGGGTGGTTCTCCTGTCGGTTTGTCTTAGGCGACAGGCGCGCGGGTGGAAAGGGTCGGTGTCTCTGGCAGGAGAGTTTTTGAACAGATGAAGAAACTGTGCTGCGCATCAAAACCGGAGTGCGGCAGAAACTCAGATCATAGCATCATTTGGCACTCGCATTATTTGCAGCAAGCATGGCGTCAACAATCTGAACGGTTTCGAGGATCGCAGGATGGGACATGCCCAGCGAGTCAGCCGTCGATTTAGTAAGCTTGTCGACCCGTTCGATATTCTTGGCTCCGGAAAATACGGCGCGCGCAGCTGACGAAGGCTTTAACAAGTTCTCTGCAGCGGCTGCGTATTTTGTGAAAGGAACCATATCGGCGGGGTCCGCACCTAACTGCTCGACGACCGAGTTTACAAAGTCATAGATTTCTTCCGATTTCGAGAGGTCGCCGTGAACAGCGTCGCGGATCGATTGTGGCCCATCCGGCGTGATGCACCGGTAATTTC
>CBDTVL010000179.1:0-8047 GCA_965363755.1 uncultured Sulfitobacter sp. | reverse complement strand
TTGATTGTATTTGCCTGGCTGTGACGGACGCGCCGCTGAAATTCAAAGGCCTGATCCCTCGCATCGCACAGATATTCCTGCGGATCTGACACAACTGTTGCACTAAATTTCTGCAAAATGAGCATGAGCCGAGGGTCGCGAGTCATCTCGCGGTGCCCAGCAAAACGGCAAAATGCGTGCTTTTCCGCCTGACCTTTCCAGCAGCTCCTTTTGGGGTGTTGGACATGCGTTTCACGATAAAACCCACCCGCCTTGCAATGGTCGACATATATCCCAACGGCTCAGCCCAGTGACAAGCTTCTACTGACACATTGCGTCAGTAGGGTTGTAGTAGATTAAACCGCAGTCATGGCTAAGAAGTGCAGCAACGATGGGACGTATTGGTGGCAGCTACCAGCTTGGCCTTCTCCTTGTCATCAGATCTGCTGTGGCGTGGAGTACCGCCGGGTGGTTTAAGGGTCAGGTTTGGTCAATGGAACAACATTGCCCACATCATCCGGAGAAAGTTCTTCAAAATCGAAGTTGTCCAGCCTGGTCGCACGTTTCCCGGCCCGCTCTGCTGCGACATTGATCCCGTCAAGATCCGCACGCGCCTGTCCGAAATGGGTATTCAGCTTGTCCACCTTCTCGACAACAATTTCCACATCCCGGTGTAGCATTTTCAACGTCTTACGAATGGCCCCTGCCTGTTCGCGCATGCGGGCATCTTTCAGGATCGCACGCATGGTATTGAGCGTGGCCATGCATGTGGTCGGCGAAACAATCCAGACACGGGCTGAAAAACCCTCGCGTACCAATTCGGGAAAGTTGGAGTGTAATTCTGCATAAACTGCCTCGGACGGCAAAAACATCAGCGCCCCGTCTGCGGTTTCTCCGTCTATGATATATTTGTCCGAAATCGCCTTGATATGAGCCTTAACGGCGATGCGCATCGCCTTGGCCGCCTCGTTCAGTTCCCAGTCGGTTTTGGCCTTCCTGAGGGCTTCGTAGGCCTCCAATGGAAACTTACTGTCAATCACAATTGGTCCGGGCGGGTTGGGCAGATGGATCAGGCAGTCTGCCCGTTTGCCATTGCTCAGTGTGGCCTGCAACGCATAGCTGTCCTTAGGCAAAGCCTTCGAAACGATGTCATTTAACTGGATTTCCCCAAATGCCCCTCGGGTTTGTTTGTTGCTCAGAATATCCTGTAAAGACAGCACATCGCCGCTCAGTTTGGTGATGTTTTCCTGGGCTTTATCTATAGTAGCCAAACGCTCCTGAAGCTGCGTGAGGGACGTCGTGGTCTGCTTTGACGAACCATGTAATGTCTCACGCATCCGTTCCTGCATTTCGGTCAGCGACCGCGCTGATTTTATCGCGTTGTCAGCCAGTCGGTCGTTCATTTGTTGCTGGACCGAAGACAGGCGCGCCTCCATCGTCTGGATCACCTGGGCCTGTGCATTGGCCTGCGTGTCTGACACAGTTTGCAGCCCGCCGCGCAACTGTTCCTGCCCCATGCCCAGCTGTTGCACATTCTGTCCCAGAAGACCCATCTGTTGGGACAGCGGCGCGGCCATTTTGGCTGACGCGGACGCTGATCGCACGGCCATGATCAACAGTACGAACATCAGGAATACCAATGCCGCGCCAACCAGACCCGCGATCAGCAATGGATCATCCAACGAATAGGTTTGTCCTGCAATCTCAATCATGTGCGTCCAAACAACCGTTCGATGTCTGCCAGTTTCAATTCTACATAAGTGGGGCGCCCATGATTGCACTGGCCGGAATGAGGCGTTGCTTCCATCTCGCGCAGAAGCGCGTTCATTTCTTCAGCCCGCATCCACCTGCCTGACCGGATTGATCCATGGCAAGCTACCCGGCTCAGGATCGCCTCAATGCGCGCTGATACGGTGCTGCTTTCGCCCTGATCAGCTAGCTCATCCAGGATATCCAGCACAAGGGCACGGGCATTCACGTCGCCCAGAATGGCCGGTGTTTCACGCACCGCTACGGCGCTCCCACCAAATGGTTCAATGGTTAAACCAAATTCTTTCAACTGGTCGGCAGCGTCTATCAACCGGGCGCAATCCGCATCTGACAGCTCGACGATTTCAGGGATCAACAGCGCCTGAGCCGCAACACCGCTCTCAGCCATCTGGCGTTTGAGTTTTTCGTAGACGAGGCGCTCGTGCGCTGCATGCTGGTCCACGATGACCATGCCAGTTGCGGTCTGTGCAATAATATAATTCTCGTGCACCTGTCCGCGCGCCGCACCCAGCGGGTATTCAGTCGGCTGCATGTCTGTTTCCGACCCGACGTCATCGCGTGGCATCTCAACTCGGCCAAACACTGGCGCCGTTTCTTGAAAAACCGGAGCATGTGATCCCGCTGACGGCCGATCCATCTGATAGACACGCGCCCCTGTTGGCTCTGGGTTCATTGCCCCCAACGCCGCGTCCGCAACGGTACTGGACGCCCGATGTCCTGCCTCTGCAAGGGCATGGCGAAGCGCAGAGACAATCAAACCACGGGCAATGCCGGGGTCGCGAAATCGCACTTCGGATTTTGCGGGGTGCACGTTCACGTCGACAAGATGCGGGTCGCAGTCCAGAAACAGGGCTGCCGCCGGGTGCCTGTCGCGTGAAAGAAAATCGAAATAGGCCCCCCGCAATGCGCCAACCAGCAACTTGTCTTTGACCGGACGCCCATTCACAAACAGATACTGCGTCACAGCAGAGCCGCGCGAGTAGGTTGGCAAGGCGGCATATCCTGTCAGATGCAAGCCTTCGCGGTCTGCATCTATTTTCAGTGCATTGTCCGCGAACTCTCGACCCAGAACTGATCGCAAGCGACCATGTAAAGCGTCAAACAGATCCCCCGTCTCTGCGTCGGCACGAAAAGTTACACGCCCTTCTCCACCTCCAGATACATCACGCAAAGTAAAGCTGATGAACGGCTCGGCCATTGCTAGACGTTTTAGAACATCTGCGATTGCCTGCCCTTCGGCTCGATCAGTCCGCATGAATTTGAGCCGCGCAGGGGTCGCATAAAACAAATCACGTAATTCGACGATTGTGCCTGCGTTTAGCGCTGCCGGCTTGACGGGCCCCATCTCGCCGCCCTGAACCGATATTTGCGCGGCATCGTGTCCGATCATCCGTGAAGTGATCGTCAGTCGCCCGACAGCCCCTAATGAGGGCAATGCCTCGCCGCGAAAGCCAAAGGTCTGAATATTCAGCAGGTCGGAACCGTCGATTTTCGAAGTTGCGTGGCGCGACAGAGCCAGCGCCAAATCCTGCGGCGCAATGCCACAACCATCATCAGTGACCCGGATGAGAGTTTTACCGCCATCTGCAACCGCCACATCAATCCGATGGGCGCCTGCATCAATCGCATTCTCGATCAACTCTTTGACCGCAGAGGCCGGGCGTTCGACAACTTCACCTGCCGCAATACGATTTATGGCAGCGTCATCCAACTGCCGGATAACAGGGCGATTTTCGCCGATATGGGGGTCAGGTTGCGCCATGACGCTAAACCTAGCATGTTTGGCGCCGATTCTGCCACCTGAATGTTCGAGAGGTATGACCTGATTTTAGAGCGCGGGGTGGCGATTCACGTCCTTGTAAAGCAGGTAGCGAAACGGCTCGGTTCCGGTGGCAATGCAGGCCTGAGGGCAAAAAGCGCGCAACCACATAAAGTCGCCGGGGCCGACGCTAACCCAGTCTTTGTTGAGCAGATATTCAGCAGTGCCTTGCAACACATAAAGCCCGTGTTCCATAACGTGCGTTTCAGCAAAAGGAATGCAGCCACCTGGCTGAAAAGTGACGATATTCACATGCATGTCGTGGCGCAGATCACCCGGGTCGGCAAACCGCGTTGTTGCCCAGACGCCATTGCAGTCGGGCATCTCAGTCGGCGCCACGTCTCCGTCGGACGTCACAAATGCGTCCGGGGCCTCCAAACCGGGTGCCGGTTCATATTGTTTGCGGACCCAGTGGAATTGCGCCGTGTCTGTGCCGGTATTTTTCAGCGACCACTCCGTTCCCGGCGGCATATACACGTAGCTGCCTGTTGTGAGCGCATGTGAAACGCCGTCCAGCACCAGTGTCAGGTTGCCGCTGGCAACAAGCAGGACTGCCTGAGCGTCGGGATCGGGCTCGGGTGTTTCGCTGCCCCCACCCGGGGAAAGCTCAACTGCATATTGCGCAAAAGTCTCGGCAAACCCGCTGAGAGGTCGGGCCAAAATCCATGTCCGCGCACCATGCCAGCCGGGCAATTCGCTGGTCACGATATCACGCATCGTCAACGCGGGGAGAACGGCATAGCTTTCAGTAAAAATCGCCGTCCCATCTGGGTGTACAGATTGGTCCGGCAGTCCGCCCGGGGGAAATGCATAACTCATAGAAGTTCCTTCAGACGCAATTCGGCAATGCGTTCAACCTGCTTGCAGGCGGTTTCAAATTCGGTGTCAGTATCGTTGTCCAGTCGCGTTTGAAAGGCCGTCAATATACTGGCTTTGGTGTTGTCACGAACCGCAATGATAAACGGAAACCCGTGCTTTTTGACATAAGCTGTGTTGAGCGAGGTGAACGCGCTATGTTCCTCTGCAGTCAAAGCATCAAGCCCTGCACCTGCCTGTTCAGCCGTGCTTTCCGCAGTCAGACGTTTGGCAGTCGCCAATTTCCCGGCCAGATCGGGGTGCGCGATCAGCACGCTCATTCGCTGGTCAGGACTGGCGCTGCGAAACATTCGGGCAAGGGCAGAGTGTACTCCGACAGGGCTGTTGTGCGCTGGCCCAAGTTCGAGATCGAATGCTCGCTCAGCGATCCATGCAGAATGTTCGAACACGCCACCGAAGGCTTCAACAAACGTTGCCTTGTCCATCTGCGACGGTAAACATCCTGACGCAGTAATTGGCGCGTGATGCACTTGCCAATGCCGCGCAATATCGATGCGACGGGCGCACCAGACGCCCTCAAACCCCCGAATGTAATCAATGAACCGCGCGAGCGCCTGTACCCGTCCGGGCCGACCGATCAGTCGGCAGTGCAATCCGATTGACATCATTTTGGCGGCGCCCTCAACCCCTTCGGCGTAAAGGGCATCAAAGCTGTCGCGCAGATAGGCAAAAAACTGATCACCCGAATTGAACCCCTGCGGCGTGGCAAAGCGCATGTCGTTTGCATCAAGCGTATAGGGAATGATCAGCTGGTCCCTGTCGCCCACGCGAAGCCAATAAGGCAGATCGTCATCATAGGCGTCAGAAACATAGGCGAATTGCCCGGTTTTAGCTGCTAGCGTGACCGTGTTTTCTGAGCAGCGGCCGGTATACCATCCTTGTGGAGCGCGCCCCGTAACTTCAGTGTGCAGACGGATCGCTTCCACCATATCCGCCGCCTCAGCGTTTGCCGGGTAATCCTTGTATTCAATCCATTTGAGGCCGTGGCTAGCGATCTCCCAATCTGCTTCTTGCATTGCGGCAACCTGTTCCGGGCTGCGCGCCAAGGCGGACGCAACACCGTAAACCGTTACCGGAATGCTGGCTTTCGTGAACAGCCGATGCAACCGCCAAAATCCAGCGCGCGCGCCGTACTCATAGATGCTTTCCATGTTCCAGTGCCGCTGGCCGGTCCATGCTGCGGCGCCGACGATCTCTGACAAAAACGCCTCAGACGCAGGATCGCCATGCAAGACGTTATTCTCGCCACCTTCTTCGTAATTCAGCACAAACTGCACAGCAATTCGGGCCCCTCCGGGCCAGCCCGCATCAGGGGGGGTGGCTCCATAGCCAATCATATTGCGAGGATAACGTTTCATTGCAGGCCCACCTTTGAGTCTCCTTCTAGAGCAAAATATCAGCAGGGACTTTCAAAAAAAGACTGAAACACTTTCCTGACGCTCATATCCGCTGGCATCACTTGGACGCCTGATGTCAGGACCTGATCTTAAGTGTCTTGTGGCGCACCCATATGTGCTGGGTGCTGGCCGTGGTGGGCGGTACGAGGCGATTGGTGGTCTGAGAGTGGGCGTTAGGTGGGGCTTTGAGGCCTTTGTGATCGATGCTGCGACATGCACATTTCAACAAAAAGGGCGGCGAGTTGGCTGCTTATCGCAAAAGTCTGCAAAGTCCGCAGGTTGTTTGAAAAGCCAGGGGCTCCTGGGAACCGCACCACTTGTCACCACACGGCACGAATATGTCAGCCTAGCTCAATCACCGAACACAAAAGACGGACGGCATTCGCCGTTTTCGACGGGCATACACCGTTTTTTCTTGCAGCCTTGCCGCTCGGCCCGCCTTCGCAAAACGTGACGCTGACGGTGCCTAAAGCATGCGGTGAGAAAAGCGTTTCGTCTTTTTCTGAGCCAAGCGCGGCGCCTGAAGCTTGAGGGTTCTACTAACGCTTCTCAAACTCAATGACAGAATCGTTGCACTTGAAATGAACGGCCCGACGGACGCGTTTTCTTTTCCGGCTTGATATTTCCACTTCGGCACCTGAGATAAGAACGAGAAAATGCAAAAAGGCGTCACTAATGCCCAATCCCAACCCAGCAGCGCTTGAGTTTCTGCTGACACGCCGATCTCGACCGGCCAAAACGCTTGGACTTCCAGTTCCTGTCCGAGATGAGCTGATGACCATCCTGACCGCCGCTGCGCGCAGCCCGGATCATGGCAAGCTGGAGCCTTGGCGGTTTGTTGTTTTGGGGCGCGCCGCCTTGCTTCGGCTGGCTGATCTTGCAGAGGCTCGCGGCAACGATCTGGGGTTGCCTGACGACAAGATATACAAAGGCCATGCGCCGATCCGCGTTGGCCATTTGGCGGTTGCTGTGATCGAGGTGCAAACGCCGTCCGAAAAAATTCCGGCGCTGGAACAAACCTATTCCGCCGGGGCTGTGTGTCTTGCCTTGCTGAATGCCGCCCTTGCCGCTGGCTGGGGAGCCAACTGGCTGTCTGGCTGGCCATCACATGACCGGGTCTTCATGACCGAAGGTCTGGGCCTGGCTTCACATGAGCGCATCGCTGGTCTTATCCATCTGGGGACCGAAACGGCCGCTCCGCCAGAGCGCCCGCGCCCGGATGTTGAAGCTCTCACAATCTGGCAAGACACATGATCCTCTCAGCATTCCTCAAAGCGCTTGGCCAGTTCGGCGATCCCCGTTTTCGCCGGGTTCTTTGGCTCGGGATCGGGTTGACAATTGCCCTGCTGATCGGGGCAACTTCTGGATTTGTGTGGTTTCTGGACTGGATGACAGGCGAGCAGGTCTTCCTGCCCCTTATTGGCGAGGTGACATGGCTCGACGATCTGGTCAGTTGGTCCTCGCTGTTTCTGATGATGTTCCTGTCTATCTTCCTGATGGTTCCGGTCGCCTCAGCCATCACTTCAATGTTTCTGGACGAAGTGGCTCAGGCGGTGGAAGACCGCCATTACTCAGACCTGCCATCCGTGGCAAAAGTGCCCTTTGGCGACGCACTGAAGGATACGATTAACTTTCTCGGGGTTCTGATCGCGGCCAATATTCTGGCGATTGTGCTCTATTTTATGTTCGCTCCGGTCGCGCCGCTGATATTCTGGGCCCTCAATGGATTTCTACTCGGGCGCGAATATTTCACACTTGCCGCCATGCGCCGCATTGGGCGCGACCGGGCCAAAGCGCTGCGAGCGCGACATCTGGGTAAGGTCTGGCTGGCGGGGACACTGATGGCGGTGCCGCTCTCGATTCCGCTGGTAAACCTGTTTATTCCGATCCTAGGAGCGGCAACGTTCACCCACCTGTTTCACTCTGTACAGACGGCGGATCACTCAGCCACGCAACATAGCCGATAGAAGGCTAGTGGTGTCAGGCGTTTTGGAAAATTGGAACTGCCCGGCAGATCACCTCACTGCACTATGGCTATTTCATCGCGGACACGCTGTTGCGTTGAAGCCGCAATCATATGCCCGCCCGCCTCTTCATTGTCGTTTTGAATTCAGGTGACTAGTGCATTCCCGATGGCATAGGTGGCAAACACCGGGTCAAAGACTTCGAAAAATGACATTGGCCTTGTCCTTTGACAATTGCTGCT
>CBDTVL010000178.1:0-8105 GCA_965363755.1 uncultured Sulfitobacter sp. | reverse complement strand
CCCGGTATTGGCTAATTGACGTTCACACCAGTGCACGGCTGGGATAGCGTACCCCTATGACAGACACTCCCCGATTCATTCACCTGCGCGTTCACACTGAATATTCATTGCTGGAAGGTGCTATGCGCCTGAAGAAACTGCCTGATCTTTGCCGTGCCGCGAAGATGCCGGCGGTCGCGGTAACCGACACCAACAATATGTTTTCAGCATTGGAATTCTCTGTCACCGCAAGCGGCGCGGGCATTCAGCCCATCATCGGCTGTCAGGTTGATTTGAGCTATGTGAACGCCCAGCCAGGGGAGCGGCCCAAACCGCCAGCGCCTTTGGTTCTTCTAGCACAATCCGAAGCTGGATACGAAAACCTGATGAAGCTGAATTCGTGCCTCTATATTGGCAAGGATGGTCAACTGCCTCAGGTCACATTGGAAGAGTTGGAAGCCCATTCTGAAGGCTTGATTTGCCTGACAGGCGGGCCAGACGGACCCGTCGGGTGTTTGCTGAAAGCAGCGCAGCGTCCCGCCGCAGAACATTTGGTGTCTCGTCTGGCCAAGGCATTCGACACCCGGCTCTACATCGAATTACAGCGGCATCCCGGCGAAGCAGGCCAGCCGGAAAACGAACGCACGACCGAACGCGGTCTGGTCGAGATGGCCTATGCTATGGACCTGCCTCTGGTTGCGACAAACGATGTGTATTTTCCAAAAACTGATATGTACGAGGCGCATGACGCTTTGATATGTATCGCTGACGGGGCCTATGTGGATCAACAAGATGATCGCCGCCGTCTGACGCCACAGCATTATTTCAAGTCACAGCAAGAAATGGTCACTCTGTTTGCCGATCTTCCAGAAGCGATTGAAAATACGGTCGAAATCGCGAAACGCTGCGCATTTCAAGCCTTTCGTCGCGATCCAATATTACCGAAATTCGCGAATGACGAAGTAGAGGAATTGCGCCGACAGGCTCAGGCCGGATTGGTGGAACGTCTGAAAGTCATTCCGCACGCCGCGAGTGTCGAGGACTATGAAAAAAGGCTCGAATTTGAGCTGAATATTATCGAAGGCATGGGTTTCCCCGGGTACTTTCTAATTGTAGCCGACTTTATCAAGTGGTCCAAAGATCACAACATTCCGGTTGGGCCGGGCAGGGGGTCTGGTGCGGGATCATTGGTGGCTTATGCGTTAACCATCACCGATCTGGACCCTTTGCGCTATTCGCTATTGTTTGAGCGGTTTCTCAATCCCGAACGGGTCAGCATGCCCGACTTCGATATCGACTTTTGCATGGATCGCCGCGAAGAGGTGATTCAGTACGTGCAAGAAAAATATGGCCGAGATCGTGTCGGACAGATCATAACCTTTGGCGCACTTTTGTCCAAAGCCGCAGTGCGTGATATCGGGCGCGTGCTGCAAATGCCATACGGACAGGTCGACCGCCTGTCCAAGATGATCCCGGTTGAGGGGGTCAAACCTGTCAGCATCGAAAAAGCGCTGAAGGACGAG
Organism: uncultured Sulfitobacter sp.; assembly: GCA_965363755.1. Classification (GTDB taxonomy): domain Bacteria; phylum Pseudomonadota; class Alphaproteobacteria; order Rhodobacterales; family Rhodobacteraceae; genus JL08. Next base: position 6,603 of record CBDTVL010000178.1, on the reverse strand, counting down.
CCACGATTGCGCGAAGAGGCACGAAACGAAGAAGTCGTCAAACGTCTGCTCGATTATGGGCAACAAGTCGAAGGGCTTTTGCGCAACGCGTCGACCCACGCGGCTGGGGTCGTCATCGGAGACAGGCCTCTGGACGAACTGGTGCCCCTGTATCAGGACCCCCGATCCGACATGCCTGCTACGCAATTCAACATGAAATGGGTGGAGCAGGCGGGCCTGGTGAAGTTTGACTTTCTAGGCCTGAAAACCCTGACTGTCATTCAGAACGCAGTTGACCTGATAAAAGCCTCTGGTCGACATCTGCATATTGCGGCAGACGGCACTGAACTTTATGCGCCGCCCCGCGTGGCGATCGATGACATTGGCGCAATACCGCTGGATGATGAGGCGTCTTACAAGCTTTACGCAGCCGCCAAAACGGTTGCGGTGTTTCAGGTGGAAAGCTCGGGCATGATGGATGCTCTCAAGCGCATGAAACCTACTTGCATCGAGGACATTGTTGCGCTTGTCGCTTTATATCGTCCCGGCCCGATGGAGAATATTCCGACCTATTGCGAGGTCAAGAATGACCTTAAAGAGCGCGAATATCTGCATCCGACGATTGACCACATTCTGGACGAGACGCAGGGCATCATCGTTTATCAGGAGCAGGTGATGCAGATCGCTCAGGAAATGGCGGGTTACAGTCTTGGAGGCGCCGACCTGCTGCGCCGCGCAATGGGTAAGAAACTACAAGAGGCGATGGATGTTGAACGGCCCAAATTCCTAAAAGGCGCCGCCGAGAATGATGTGGACGAACCCAAGGCAATTGAAGTCTGGAACCTCTTGGACAAGTTCGCCAATTACGGGTTCAACAAGTCCCATGCCGCTGCCTATGCTGTCGTCAGCTATCAAACCGCATGGCTCAAGGCGAACCACCCCGTCGAGTTTATGGCTGGGGTGATGAATTGCGATATTCATCTGACCGACAAGCTGGCGGTGTACTTCGAAGAGGTGCGAAAAGGTCTGAAGCTGCCCTATGTGCCGCCGTGTGTGAACCGGTCTGAGGCGACATTCACCGTGGCCGACGGAGCCCTTATTTATGCTTTGGGTGCCCTTAAAAATGTCGGTATCGAAGCAATGAAACTGATAACCGAGGGGCGCGGTGACAAACCGTTTGCAACGCTTTTCGATCTGGCCCGTCGCGTCGATCTGAAACGGGTGGGCAAACGGCCGCTTGAGATGTTGGCGCGTTCAGGGGCGTTTGATCAACTTGATCCAAACCGCCGCCGCGTGTTTGGCGCGCTTGATCCGCTTGTGAATTACTCCGCCGCGATTCACGATCAGAAATCGTCAAATCAGGTGTCACTGTTTGGCGAAGCGGGCGACGATCTGCCGGAACCGCGATTGATGCCTGTCGATGACTGGCTGCCCGCAGAACGCCTCAGCGAGGAATTCAAGGCAATTGGGTTCTATCTTTCGGGTCATCCGCTTGACGACTACATGGGTCCGCTGAAACGCAAAGGAGTGATGACGCTGGACCAGGTAACCGCGCGGGCCGAAAGCGGACCTCACGTTGCCAAAATGGCCGGGGTCGTCGCAGGCCGGCAGGAGCGTAAATCAGCGCGCGGCAATCGTTTTGCTTTTGCGCAATTGTCCGACACAACGGGCGCCTACGAGGTCACCTTGTTCTCGGACACGCTGGAAACTGCACGTGAGCATCTGGAGACAGGATCAAAGGTTGTGATCACAGTTGAGGCAACGATGGAAAGCGACCAGCTTAAACTGCTGGGGCGCTCGGTCGCCCCGATTGATGCAGCGGTGGCGGATGTGGGCACGATGGGCTTGCGCATATTCGTCGACGATGCGGCGGCGATTGCTTCAGTTTCGTCGGTTCTTGAAGGTGCTGCAAAACTCGCAAAAAGTGGTGGCAAAGGCCCGATTCAGTTTTGTCTGCTGGACCCGGGATTGCCCGGCGAGGTCGAGATTGATCTGGGGCAGGAATTTCCGGTGACTCCACAAATCAAAGGCGCGATCAAGAGCCTTGGTGGCGTGGTTATGGTCGAAGACAATTAGAGCCAGAGCATGCCCGTCAACGAGCCCGTTCAACAGGTTCTGCGCACCGAATAGGCGACCCACATGCACCAGACTGGGCGGTGTCCATCCGCCGTTTTGGGTGTCGCGACCCGGCCCAGATGGACTCCGCCACTTCTTTTGGGATATGCGGTAACAACTTTTATTGGCCGAGGTGGGGACCGGGTTTGCATCACATTTTTTTCATAGCGCTTGGCTGCGTTGCGTTAACGGCGTGTGGCGATCCGCTTGCCAAGGTCGAGAGACTTTCGGATGTGCCCGTCTCAGAAGACCAGACAGTGGCCCTTGCCTTGCCGGGTCCCGAAGAGGCGGCAGATCAGCCAAGCGTTCTCAGCCGTTGGTTTGGCGGCAAGGCGCCAGAAGGAAACTCCGGTGGCACTACGGCGAAAACCGACGACGCTTCAGACAGCTTTGTGAAGACTGCGTCTTTGGCTGATGTGGATGCAATTCAGGGCTCAAAAAAGCGCAAACCTCTCATCGGGCGTTCATTTTCAACCGGTCCAGATGCCCGGGACGTGACCGTCGGCACGACTCTGCCGTTTGGCGAGATTGCGCGGGTTTGCGCCGCGCGTGGTTCCGCGCTTGGGCGGGAAGTGGCCCGCTTTCCCGAGCGCGGGAGAGGCTACCGCCTATATGACAGCGCGCCGGGCACTACGGCGCCACATTTGTTTTATGTAACTGGCTTCAGGGATGGCTGTCCGCGCCAGTTCACTGCTGCTCTTGCCATTTTTGGCGCGCCATCAATGTATGAACAATTGCGGTATGGCAATGCATCCAAAGATCGTCACAACAGTGCCACTGATAAGGCCTATGAAAGAGTGAAATCTCAGGTGTGCAGCGTTTCGCGACGCAAACCTTGCGGTCGCAAGATCAAGAGTCTCGAGCGCGATACCGTTTTCATCAGTGCTTACGAACGCTTCGAGAGCAACGCGCGCTGGGCTGATATTCTGGTGCACGACGGCGCCGTTCTGGCGGCCAACATAAAGAAGAACTAACAATCAGTAGTGAGGTGGTTTTTCGTCAGCTATTGCGACACCACCGGTCCCTGACGCTTCCCGCTCGCCTTCACGTTGCATCAGCATCGCAACGCGCCGGGTCAATGCTGCAATCTCATTCTCCTGTCGCGCGACCACATCACTGAGGTCGTCCAGAGTACGGGTAAGATGTGCGATTTGTTCTTCGAGATGTTGCATCAGCGCGGCTTATCACGTGCGCTCCGGTGCGCCAAGCGGCCTTCACCAGCGACGCGGCGGTTGCTCCTGAGCCGCCCATCCGATAGAGGGCGGGGCAAAGCGACCCCGCAAGGACCAGACCATGGCCAAGCCCAAAAAACAGCCCCGCCCCAAGGCCGAACCGCCCAAAGGTTTCCGTGATTATTTTTCCACCGAGGTGACAACCCGGACTGAAATGTTGCGCCAGATTGCGGACGTCTATCATCGCTATGGGTTTGATGTTTTGGAAAGCAGCGCGGTCGAGACGGTTGATGCGCTAGGCAAATTCCTACCAGACGTTGACCGCCCCAATGAGGGCGTCTTTGCATGGCAGGAAGACGCAGACGACAGTGGTGACTGGTTGGCGCTGCGCTATGATCTCACCGCCCCGCTGGCGCGTGTCTACGCCCAGCATCGCAACGATTTGCCGACGCCCTATCGACGCTATGCGATGGGACCGGTCTGGCGCAATGAAAAGCCGGGGCCGGGGCGGTTTCGCCAGTTTTATCAATGTGATGCGGACACGGTTGGCTCGGCCAGCATGGCTGCAGATGCCGAGATTTGTGCGATGCTGAGCGATACGCTGGAACAGGTAGGCATTCCGCGCGGAGACTACATCGTGCGCGTGAACAACCGCAAAGTCCTGAATGGGGTGATGGAAGTGGCCGGGATTCTTGATCCCACGGAGCCGGAAAAGTTCGTTCATGAACGTGGCATTGTGCTGCGTGCAATTGATAAACTGGACCGGCTTGGTTTCGATGGTGTGCGCGCATTGCTGAGCGAAGGGCGCAAAGACGAAAGCGGTGATTTCACCAAAGGCGCGGAACTTTGTGCAACGCAAGTCGAAGTTGTTATGGGCTTTATGCAGGCCAAACAAGGTAGTGGTGCGGAAACTGTCGGACGGCTGCGAGAACTGGTGGCTGGGTCATCTGTTGGGACCAAAGGCGTGGATGAACTGGAACAGATTACCGGTCTGCTTGCTGCGCAAGGCTACGGCCCTGATCGGATCGAAATTGATCCCTCGGTGGTGCGCGGATTGGGTTACTACACTGGCCCTGTCTACGAGGCGGAACTGACTTTTGAGATTTTCGACGAAAAGGGCCGCAAGCGCCAGTTTGGCTCGGTCGCAGGCGGGGGGCGTTATGACGATCTCGTCAAGCGTTTTACCGGGCAGGAAGTGCCTGCCACGGGCATCTCTATCGGGGTGGATCGGTTGCTTGCTGCTTTGCAAGCAAAAGGACGTATCGATGCAACCGCAAAAGGCCCGGTTGTTGTGACGGTAATGGATCGCGACCGTATGGCTGATTATCAGAGCATGGTTGCGGAACTTCGTCAGGCGGGCATTCGCGCCGAAGTTTACCTTGGAAACCCCAAGAACTTTGGCAACCAGCTGAAATATGCGGATAAACGCAACAGTCCGATCGCCATTATTGAAGGTGGCGATGAAAAGGCGGCTGGCATGGTGCAGGTCAAGGATCTGATCCTGGGGGCGCAGATTGCCGAAAACGCGACTCTTGAAGAATGGAAAGAACGGCCCAGCCAGTTTGAAGTGCCACGCGCGGATCTGTTGAAAAAGGTACGTGAGATTCTGGACGGTCAGGGCTGATGCCAACCCGCGCTGAAACTCTGGCACGTGCGGCACAATTGCGTGCAAATTTCGAAGCAGCGGGCGCGGTTGTGATCGAAACGCCTATTTTGCAATCGGCGGGCACGTTGCTGGATCTTTACGGCGAAGATATCCGCGCGCGGGCTTATGTCACGTCGGATGCATTGCGTGGCGAGCAGATGCTGCGGCCTGATTTTACGGTTCCGGTTGTGCAGATGCATATGGAACATGGCGCAGAACCTGCCCGATACACCTATGCAGGTGAGGTGTTTCGGCGGCAAGAAGATGACCCTGATCGCCCCAACGAATATGTGCAGGTCGGCTATGAGGTGTTTGACCGCCTAAACCCCGCTGCGGCAGACGCGGAGGTGTTTGCCCTGATAGCTGCAGCGCTTGCGCCGTTAGGGTTGCGCGCGGCGACCGGCGACATCGGACTGCTCATGGCGGCGGTGCGTGGGCTTCACACCAGTGAACCGCGAAAGGCTGCGTTAACGCGCCATATCTGGCGACCTCGCCGGTTTCGGGCCTTGCTTGACCGGTTTTCGGGCCGCACTCCTGTGCCGCCAGAGCGTGCCGCTTTTCTGGACAAAGACGACCCGTTGACAGATGCTGGCCCGTTGGTTGGTGCGCGCACCTGGTCCGAGATAGAAGCGCGCATCGAAGCCCTGCGCACTGACGCAGCTACTCCGCTGATTTCGGCAACCGAAGTCGACCTGATCGATGCGCTTTTGGCGGTACGGGAAACGGCACCTTTTGCGCTTGAACAATTGCGCGATATCGCAGTTGATATGCCGACCATTCGGGTAGCCATCGGCCTGATGCAGGAACGGCTGGAGGCTCTGGATGCGCGCGGGGTTGATGTCACATCGCTCGCGTTTGACTCAAGCTATGGCCGAACGTTGATGGAGTATTACGACGGTTTTGTTTTTGGCTTTTACGCCGAAGCACGCCCCGATCTGCCGGCGATTGCATCCGGCGGGCGGTATGATGCGCTGACCCGGCAGCTCGGGCAGGGGGCAGAGATACCAGCAGTCGGGGGGGTGATGCGCCCGGGCCTGATCCTTGATTTGGAGGGCAGGGCATGAGCCTGAAGCTGGGGGTGCCGTCCAAAGGGCGACTGATGGAAAAGACCTTTGACTGGTTTGGCAAACGCGGGATCACGCTGGCGCGCAGCGGATCTGACCGCGAATATGCCGGGGCAGTTACCGGTATCGATGGTGTGGATCTAGTACTCTTGTCGGCGGCTGAAATTCCGCGTGAACTGGCGAGCGGGCGCATCCATCTGGGTGTGACAGGCACTGATCTGGTGCACGAAAAACTAGTGCGATGGGGTCAGCAAATAGAGCAGGTAGAGCCGCTCGGTTTTGGCAAAGCTGATCTGATTCTAGCGGTGCCGCGCGCTTGGGTTGATGTGGACACACTGGACGACCTTGACGGAGCGGCAGCCGCATTTAGGACGGCGCACGGTTTTCGGATGCGTATAGCGACCAAATATCACAGATTGGTGCGTGAATTTCTGCGCGAACGCGGTGTCGCGGATTATGCGTTGGTCGACAGTCAGGGCGCGACGGAGGGGACGGTCAAGAACGAAACCGCCGAAGCAATAGCGGACATTACCTCGACCGGCGAGACACTGCGCGCCAATCACCTGAAGGTGCTGAGTGACGCGTTGATCTTAAAAAGTCAGGCCACGCTATTTCGCAGTCGTACGGC
>CBDTVL010000177.1:0-8130 GCA_965363755.1 uncultured Sulfitobacter sp. | reverse complement strand
CGAACGCCGGGAAACCGACTCGGTCCAAACGCACCTAAGTGTTTTGCTTCGCGCCGCAAACGGGGCAATCTGCGCGCGGTTTGACTGCAATCTGGCGAGTCTCACCGTATAAGCCGTCAAAGATGAACATGCGGCCACGTAAACTGTCACCGGCGCCGGTGATCAGTTTGATCACCTCTAGCGCCATGGTCGATCCGATAACACCTGGCAGCGGTCCGATCACCCCAGCCTCGGCGCACGACGGTGCCAATTCCGGTGCCGGTGCGGTGTCAAAAATACAGCGGTAACAGGGAGCGCCCTTGGCCGGGTCGAACACGCTCACCTGCCCCTCCCATTGTGACAAAGCGCCTGATATCAGCGGCTTGCCCAACGCAACTGCAGTTTGGTTGACCAGATAACGGGTTTCGAAATTATCTGTGCCATCAACGATCAGATCAAAATCATCAAACAACTCTGTCGCAATCTCGTCGTTCAGCCGCCGATGATAGGGCCGCACGTCGACAAATGGGTTCTGCGCCCGCATCGCAGCCTCTGCCGAAAATACCTTGGGCATTCCGATGTCTGCATCCCGGTGAATGACCTGCCGCTGCAAGTTGCCGTTCTCAACCGTATCATCATCGATCACACCGATCGTTCCAACCCCCGCTGCTGCGAGATATTGCAAGACCGGCGCACCCAACCCGCCTGCGCCAATGACCAGAACACGTGCCTCTTTTAGGCGTTTCTGACCCGGCCCACCGATCTCGCGCAGGACTATGTGGCGCGCGTAGCGGTTCAACTCGGTTTCCGAAAAACCGCCCTTTTCTGGCGGATAGGAGCCTTGCGGAGCAGCCCGGTTGCGTAGCCAATTCAATGCCTTGCCGTACGCCAGGCAGACGGTCACAACCGCGGCCAGCAACACCCAAAGAGCAGGCGACCCACCTGTGGCTTCGCGCAGCGCATGGCCATCTGGCAAAGCCAACTGTACCAACAACACTAGAGTGAACAGCATCATTAAAAGCCCACCGCGCGATCGCCGTGGAATATGTGTCAGGGCACCAACGCCCCAGATCACAGCCGCAAGAAAAAGAACCAGACCCATCAGGCGCGCCCAGTTGACCCAAAACCGCCGCCGCCACGCGCCGTGTCATCCAAGACGCCGACCAGATCAAATCCCGCCTGCACCACCGGTGCCACCACCATCTGGGCAATCCGATCCCCATGAGAAATCTGCACCTGAGCGGTGCCCGCATTCATCAGGATCACGCCCAAAGGCCCCCGATAATCGCTGTCGATGGTACCGGGGCTGTTGGGTACTGTGATCCCATGCTTAAGCGCCAGCCCTGAACGGGGGCGAATTTGAACTTCAAACCCTACAGGAATGGACAGACGTAATCCGGTTGGAATCAGCGCTCGGGAACCCGGGGCCATCAACACGCCGTCCCTCTGAGAGTTGGGAAAATTGGCCCGCAGGTCAGCCCCTGCTGCCCCGGCTGTCTCATACATGGGCAATCCAACCGTCCGGTCCGCCCCGTCATCCCACATCAGTTGGATTGCAACCATGCTGCCCCGCTTGTTTTGTTCAGAACCACGCCTGTCGCCGGCAAAATCTATTAAGCCAGCGCTTGTGCGATACGCTTCGCCAGTTTTTCTGCCACAGCGTATTTTCCCATGCGCGGCCAATCTTCCGACATGTCCGCTGTTATCAGAACCACATCGTTTTCAGACCCGCCCATAATGCCGGTTTCCGGAGACACATCATTGGCGACGATCCAGTCGCAACCTTTGCGTTTCCGCTTGGCCTTGGCGTTCGCCAGCACATCATCGGTCTCCGCCGCAAATCCGACAACAAGCGCCGGACGTCCCTTTTTCATCTGCGATACGCCGGCCAAAATGTCAGGGTTTTCGGCCAATTCCAGCGCTGGCAAGCCTTCTTTCGATTTCTTTAGTTTGTGGGATGCGGCAGAGGTGACCCGCCAATCTGCGACCGCAGCTGCAAATATCGCCACATCCACCGGCATCGAAGCATGGACCGCATCATACATTTCTGCTGCGGTTTGTACTCGGACTATCTGCACCCCTGTTGGCGGCGGTACGTCAGCAGGACCGGTGACAAATACCACCTCCGCCCCCAGCGCCGCCAATGCCTTTCCGATCGCTGAACCTTGCGCGCCAGAAGACCGGTTTGCGATATAGCGCACCGGATCAATCGGCTCATGGGTGGGCCCAGACGTAACTAGAATTCGGCGTCCCGTTAATGGGCCGTCGCCCAATGCGCCCTCGATAGCAGCAACAATCTCGAGTGGTTCGGCCATCCTGCCGGGGCCAAATTCACCACACGCCATGTCGCCCTCATTTGGGCCGACAACACCAACCCCATCCCCCTGTAGAACCGATAGATTGCGCTGTGTTGCGGGGTGATCCCACATGCGCACATTCATCGCAGGGGCCAGCAAAACAGGTTTATCCGTCGCCATGAGTAGGGTTGAAGCCAGATCATTGGCTAGGCCTGCGGCCATTTTGCCCATCAAATCTGCCGTTGCAGGTGCCACAACCACCAAATCAGCACTGCGCGACAACTGAATGTGGCCCATTTCCGCTTCGGTTGTCAGGTCAAACAGATCAGTGTGAACCGCTTCGCCGGCCAGTGCGGAAACCGACAATGGGGTGACAAATTCAGAGCCCGCGCGGGTCAGCACTGCAGTTACGTCTGCACCACGCTCTCGCAAGCGTCGGATCAGGTCGAGCGACTTGTAGGCGGCAATCCCGCCGCCAATGATCAGCAATATCCGCTTGGATGCCAGCATTATGGCCCTCTTTCGTGACTTGGGCGACCATATGGGGATGGTGAAAAATCTTCCAGAGGTTTCGTAATTCTATCGAAACGCCAAACACGGATCAGGTCTCTCAACCGGGTCCGACATAAGAACGGAATCAAACCCTCCCTCGGGGATCTGGCCGATTTCCCCTTGCCCAATGCTGATCACCGAGACGTCAGGAGCGGCGCGTTTCAGAACAGCAGGTACGCCCCAATCTTTGCGCGCATGGCCATTTCCGGTAATAATGACAACCGGACCACCCGTTTCCTCAAATGCTGACAGCGCGGCTTGGGCCAATGAGGCGTCCCGAAGACGCTGGACGTTGACCATTGCCGGCAACATCTCATCGGGCAAGGCATCACAATGTGCTGCCATCTGCAAAGCCTCACGTATGTTCTGCTGATCCGCCGGGAGAAGGTCGGCCAGACCATAGCGGACGCTCTGATCCCCAAATATCTGACTTATTCCGGTTTCCATCGCGTTCTGGGCGACTTCACGTGGCACTGCGGCCCCAGCCACGTGCGCCTGAGGTGCTGCGGCAAACAGTGGGTAATACATCGCAAATTCAGGCCATCCGGAGGCATCCCAATTCAACGCTGCACGCAATGCGGGTTCGTCACTGATCAGGTCGGATGTGACAGCCGCCGCCTGATCGTCGCTCAGCATCTCATATATCACGGCTGCTGGCCCAATCTTGACCATCAGTTCTGCCTGATGCTTATGATGTGCCGGGTTGTCATGAACTTCGCCCAGAATCACGATATCTGCCCCGGAAACATCCTGCGCCCAAACAAAAGGCGCGGCCAAAACAGACGCGCCCCAAAATGCCATCAGATGCAAAACCCTCATACGAGGAATTGATGCACTTCGCGCGACTGCTGTTCAAGGTTTTTGCGCATCTTTACGAACGCCGCAGCTTCCAACTGGCGCACACGCTCTTTTGACAAACCCAACTCGACTCCCAGACTCTCCAGCGTTCGTGTCTGGTCCTGCAACTTGCGCTCGCGCACGATGAACCGCTCGCGTTCGCTCAGCGCATTCATCGCCTCCAGCAACCATTCCCGCAGCTTATCCGTATCATGACCATGTTCGACAACTTCTGCCGCCTGCGCACTGTCATCTTCAAGCGCATCAATCCATTCGCGGCCCTCATCCTCGGCGGACTGAGTCGCGTTCAGAGAAAAATCCGAACCAGACAATCGCCCGTCCATCATCTCGACATCACGCAGTGGCACGCCAATCTTGGTCGAAATCTTCTGGCGCATCTGATGTTGGTCTAGGGTCTCGCCTTTTGCCGCAGACTCACGCTCAATCTGGGCTTGGACTCGGCGCATGTTAAAAAACAACGATTTTTGAGAAGAGGTTGATCCGGTCCGCACCATCGACCAGTTGCGCATGACATAGTCCTGAATGCTCGCCTTGATCCACCACACAGCATATGTGGAGAAGCGAACGCCCCGATCCGGGTCGAATTTGTCTGCGGCTTTCATAAGGCCGACGCCAGCCTCCTGAATCAGGTCGTTCATCGGTGCGCCGTAGCGCTTGAATTTCACCGCCATCGAAATTGCCAAACGCATGTAGGCCGTGATCAAACGATGCAAAGCCGCCTCATCCCGATCATCGCGCCACGCGTAAGCGAGTTTCAGTTCTGTTTCAGCGTCGAGCAATTCGGCCTTCATGACCGTGCGCATCATTGAAGCATCTCGAACTGTATCAAATGCCATGTTTCATCCCCCCGACGAAAGGTGGCGCTTTCACCCGCGCCTTGAATTGCACCAATAATTTAGATACGCAAAAGGCTGGATTTTGGATCACATCTTATATGAATCAATCATTGCCAAACCTAAGTCTGGTCCTGGGCGGTGCCGCCGCAGGTAAGTCAACCTTTGCCGAAGGTCTGGTCCAAAGCAATTCTGTTTCAAAGACTTACATCGCAACAGCGCGGATTTTGGACGCCGAAATAAACGCCAAGGTTCAAAAACACCAAGCGGCCCGTGGCCCCAGCTGGACAACAATAGAAGTGCCGATTGAAGTGCCTGCCGCGTTAGCAAACCTAACAGCCAATGACAGCGTTTTGATTGACTGCGCTACGATGTGGCTCTCCAATCATTTGCTTGATGGCAGCGATCTTGCCGCGGCACAAACCGGGCTTCTGGCAGCGCTGAGGGCCTGCCCCGCACCGATTGTGATCGTTTCAAACGAGGTTGGTCAGGGTATTGTTCCGATCAACGCCCTTGCCCGCCAATTTCGCGAGGCGCAGGGCGGATTAAACGCCGCCTTGGCAGAGGCATCTGATCTCGTGGTTTTTGTAACTGCAGGATTGCCGCAGGTGCTGAAAGGCACCCCGCCGTGACGGTCTGGCATTGGGTGCGACACGGCCCCACCCACGAGAAGGCCTTTGTCGGCTGGCGGGACGTGCCCGCCGATCTGTCCGACACGGATCAGCTTGCACGGCTTGCGGCCTATTTGCCGCAGAAATCGCTGCTGGTGGCCTCTGATCTTCAGCGCGCTTCTGCGACGGCAGATGCCATCGGACTGGGCCAAACCCGTTTGCCGCATGCGCCGGATCTGCGCGAGTTCGACTTTGGAGAATGGGATGGGCTGTACTTTGCGGCCGTTGCGGAAAAGTACCCGGTACTCAGCCGCGCGTACTGGGAAACACCAGGTGATGTGACGCCGCCTGGGGGGGAAAGCTGGAACGCCGCCGCTGCCCGGGTCAACGCATTTGTCGATGCGACAACACAGTTCTATCCAGGACAGCATATCATTGCCGTTGCCCATATCGGCGTGATTCTGACACAGGTCCAAAGAGCAAAATCACTGTCACCCCAGCAAGCCATTGGCCAGTATATTGACAACCTTTCTGTGACTCGCATCAACTGGCAGTCAGGGTCACCGGTTGCTGAGGTCATCAATCACAACCCGTGATGCAAATGCTCACAAATCTTCGTTTTGATTCGCCAACGATCCCGGTCTAACCTGACAGAATGACATATGATCTTTATATCGGTGACCGGCTGTTTTCGAGCTGGTCCATGCGCGGTTGGCTGCTGTTTGAAAAATTCGGCATTCCCTGCACCACACATCTTGTTGGGCTTTATTCTGGCACCATGTCCCAAGATATGGCCCCGCTGTCACCCGCGTGTCTGGTGCCGGCAGTCCGCATGTCTGACGGCAATGTTGTCGGTGAAACAATGGCCATCGTTGAAACCCTTGCCGAGCAGAATCCAACGGCGGGGCATTGGCCCTCGGATCCGAGCGCGCGCATTCTGGCCCGCTGGCTTTGTGCTGAAATGGCCTCTGGATTCGGCGCTTTGCGCGCGGCTTGTCCGATGCAGTTGCACTATTGCCACGTGGGCTTTGAACCCGCGCAAGCGGTTTTGGATGACCTTGGCCGCATTGAATTACTTTGGTCTCTGGCCCGTGCACGGCACGGTAATGGCGGCCCCTGGTTGTTCGGGGAATACTCTGCGGCAGACGTGTTTTATGCCCCGGTTGCCGCCCGTATCATCGGCTATGGCCTACCCGTTGGTGAGGCCGCAACTGCCTATTGCGCTCAGGCGATTCAGGACCCCGCGTTCCTGAAATGGCGCCAGGACGCGCAGGACGTGACTTACGACCCATTCCCCTATCCGCTTGCTCTGCCCAATCAACCCTGGCCAACCGCTTGAGCGCGATTATTAACCCTTCCTAAACCCCTGAGACGTTACCCATTAACGATTGGGAAACCATGAAAGGACGAGGAATGGTTGCGCGCGCCTATACGGTTGCGTTTCAAGGGGTTGAGGCGCGCATTGTCGAAGTACAGTGCGCCGTGACGCCCGGCATGCCAGCCTTTGCCATTGTCGGCCTTCCTGACAAAGCCGTTTCAGAAGCACGTGACCGTGTTCGCACGGCTCTAAGCTCGATGGCAATTGCGCTGCCTTCCAAACGGATCACCGTCAATTTGTCACCTGCTGATCTGCCCAAGGAAGGTAGCCATTTTGACTTGCCCATCGCCTTGGCCCTGCTGGCGGCACTGGATATTGTCCCGCGAGACGCTGCCGAAGGCACCGTCGCTCTGGGAGAGCTATCGCTTGATGGATCCTTGGTTCCTGTTCTGGGAGCCCTGCCCGCAGCAATGGCTGCTGCAGAAGAAGAGCGCAGCCTGCTTTGCCCAAAGGCGTCCGGGGCCGAGGCAGCATGGGTTGGACAGACCCAGGTGATCGGAGCGTCCAGTCTTGGCGACGTGGTGCGCCATTTCACTGGCCAGACGCCAATTGTTCCGTCCGAGCCCGGCGAAGTGCCTGCCGCGACCAATCTGCGCGATCTGCGGGATGTCAAAGGGCAAGAACGGGCAAAACGGGCGCTTGAAATCGCCGCCGCTGGGCGACACCATCTGATGTTCGTGGGCGCACCTGGTTCAGGGAAATCCATGCTGGCGGCGCGCATTCCAAGCATCTTGCCGCCCCTCACCCCGGTTGAGGCGTTGGAAACCTCGATGATTCACTCTTTGTCTGGCTTGCTGGATGAAGGTGGGATTTCCCGCACCCGCCCGTTCCGAGAGCCGCATCATACTGCGTCGATGGCCGCAATTGTCGGAGGGGGGCGCGGGGCTAAACCGGGCGAAATCTCTCTTGCGCATAATGGCGTCCTGTTCATGGACGAGTTCCCAGAATTTTCCCGCGCCGTTCTGGAAACCCTGCGCCAGCCAATCGAGACTGGTGAGGTCATGGTTGCCCGCGCAAATGCCCACATCAAATATCCCTGCAAATTCATGTTGGTGGCAGCTGCAAACCCCTGCAAATGTGGCTACATGTCAGATCCGGCCCGTGCCTGTGCGCGGGTGCCGCAATGTGGCGAAGACTATATGGGCCGTATCTCCGGACCCCTGATGGATCGGTTCGACCTGCGTGTTGAAGTTCCCCCTGTCGCTTTTACAGATCTTGACTTGCCGGCAAACGGCGACAGCTCTGCCAGCGTTGCGAACCGGGTCGCCACCGCACGGGCTGTCCAACACGCCCGGTTTATAGGCACGCCACAGATGCGCGAAAATGCAGACGCCGAAGGTGAGACGCTCGAACGCATCGCAAGGCCAGATTCTGAGGGGCGAAGTTTGCTGAGCAAGGTCGCCGTACGCTTCGGCCTGTCCGCGCGTGGCTATCACCGCGTCTTGCGTGTCGCCCGCACCATTGCCGACCTCGATGGATCTGATGATGTGTTGCGCCCGCACGTCGCTGAAGCGGTCAGTTTTCGGCTATGTTCCGAGGTGCAAGACGCCTGATACAGTCCGCAATATCGCGCAAACCGGTGTCCGCCTCTGGTATAAGGTTTTGAAATATTTGCCAAACAT
>CBDTVL010000176.1:0-8136 GCA_965363755.1 uncultured Sulfitobacter sp. | reverse complement strand
GCTCTGGTTTCGCCTAAAGAAAGGCCGCGAGGACGAGGGCATAAGCCTCGAGGAGTGCCGTGTGATCAAAGCCGCTGTGAACATACCGGTTATCAATACCGGTGGCTATCAGAGCGCCGCTGCCGTACGCAGAGCGATCAATTCCGGCGGCTGCGACGGCGTGTCGATAGCCCGGGCGCTGGTGGCCAACAATGATCTGGTTGAGCATTGGCGTGCTGGCCTTGACGAGCCACCCGCGCCCTGCACCCGCTGCAACAAATGTCTGTGCAACGCTCCCAAGAACCCAATGGGCTGCTACGAGGAGTCTAGGTTTCCATCCCGCGAGGCGATGATTGAAGAGCTGATGACGATCTACGAGACCAAGCCGGTCCTGCAGATTCCGGGAGCAGTCAACGAGGCGGCGGAATGAGCAGCGATCCGGTCACCTTTGTCGAAAATGTCTTGAAGCAACGCAGACGCAGGCTCCTACCACTGACGTTCCTGCTGGCGTTAATGGGTCTAGTGGCAATTATTGCTTTTATCGCCGCCCTTGTTTTGCTGGTGGCGTGGCTGCGCGGTGGGCCAGAGCACTTCCACGATGACACTCAGCATTTTCTGCATGGCTCAATCGGGTCAGAAACCGCCAGCGGATTGCCCTATGAAGTCTGGCAAGCGCTGCCGGTGCTGTTTCCCGAGGGATTCCAAGGTAAAGACACATACGAGGCCTTCGGCTTTCTGTATCAGCAGGATGAAAAGGGTCGCAGCGACCTTCCAATCGGCATTTCGCGCCGCGACCGTCTGGGAATCACCCAAGTCTGGTTCAATTGTGCGGTCTGTCACACCGGCACTTACCGCGAAACCGCGGGATCTGCACCGGAAATTGTGCCGGGAATGCCCTCGAATAATCTAGAGCTTCATGGATTCATCGACTTTCTGCTGACCGCTTCGACCAGCCCGAAACTCACGGCCGAACCTCTGTTCGAGGCGATAAAAGACAGCGGCAATGGGCTGGGTCCTGTCAAACGGCTGTTGTGGCGGGTGGCAGTGGTGCCGCGCCTGCGCGAGGAGTTGCTGGCCACGCGCGCGGCTTTGCGTCCATTGCTGGATCGCCAGCCTGACTGGGGACCGGGACGCGTCGATACTTTCAACCCCTACAAGGTGCTGGAATTCGGTATCGACGTTGCGGCGCTGTCCGAGGCCGAGGTGGTGGGCGCGTCGGATTTCCCGTCAATCTTCCTGCAGGGGCCGCGCGAGGGGATGCAGCTGCATTGGGATGGCAACAACCCTTCACTGGCCGAGCGAAACCTCTCGGCGGCACTTGGCGCTGGCGTGACGCCCGAGACAGTAGATCATGCCCGAGTCGAGCGGGTGGCAAGTTGGTTGAAGACCCTGCAGCCACCGGCCAACCTGATCACAGTGGATGCCGGCGCGGCAGCGCGCGGGGCGGCGTATTACGCCGAGCATTGTCGTAGCTGTCACGGCCGACAAGCAAGCGAAGGCTACCTTTTTGTGGGCGACCTTTTGGGCAAAGTCCAACCTCAGAGTGGCATCGGTACCGACCGCGCCCGGCTTGACAGTTATACTGAAGACTTTCGCAATCGACAGCTGTCGGAGCTATTTGCAGGCACACCTTATGCCTTCCGCCATTTTCAAAAAACCAACGGTTATGCCAACATGCCGCTGGACGGGCTGTGGTTGCGCGGGCCCTACCTACACAACGGATCGGTGCCCACGCTGGCAGACCTGTTGAAAGCGCCTGATGCGCGGCCAAAAACCTTCTTGCGCGGGTCAGACGTGATTGACGCTGATAACGGCGGATTTGTCTCGCCCCCCTGCGAGAGCGGCAGAGTTGGGTTCTGCTTTGACACGCAACTGCCCGGAAATTCCAACGCGGGCCACATCTATGGCACCTCACTGAGCGCGGCAGAAAAAGCCGACCTGCTCGAATACCTCAAGACGTTCTGAGAAAGGATGATGACCCATGACCGATACGCTGTCCGCTGGCTGGACAAGGGCCGAAGCCAATAGCCGGATCAAGATATATCGCCGGGTGTTCGGGCTGGCGCTTGCATTGCAAATTGTGATTGGCGGGCTGTTCCTCTTTTACCCGGCCTTTTCGCTAGGCATTCTGGGCTTGCCTGCAGGGGCGGAAAACCCTTGGCCGTCGATCTGGGGAGCGACTCTGATATTTGTCACGGCAATGCAAATTCCCGGCGCGCTCGACCCGGTTCGCCAGCGATATCCCAATATCATCGCTGTTCTGGGGCGAGCTCTGATGGTGGTTACCTTCCTCAACCAAGGCGGGGCTTTTCTGTGGTTTGCAGCTTTTGATGCGGTGTTCGGAGTGCTCATCTTCCTGCTATTCCAACGGTTGGTGATCGCCGAACTCATGTCGCGACCATGACAAGAACGGAGGTCTTCAGCAGCCCGTCTCGCCAGAAGGTGAGCCGCGTGATCCAAATCACGCATGTCAGGATCGCATCCGATGCCAAATTGCGCCGCACCAGTTAGATGTATTAGCCAAGACCCAGATCACTGGCGATTGCCTTAGCGGCGATCAGGAACAACTACGCCGGACCTGACGGCAGCCGATTTGCCTGGATCAGCTGAGGTATACCCGGCGGCGTGACATTTGACCCCGCCCGCATGTGCTCAAGAGCGGCCTGAACATTTTTGTCGAAAACAGATGCAAACCATTCATCGCCTATCTCCTGAAACGCCTTTGACCTAAAGTCGGCACAATGCGGTCGAGTCGTTGAAGGCCCCGGTACAGCCGCTTTAACTTGTCCTCATGCCCCTGAGCAGGTTTTTTGACTGCTACGGAACATTACGGCTGTTCTGGCCCGCTTTTTAAGCGTTACAAATCTCCACATCGGATCAATGACACCGTCGGTTGAGAAGGTTTAGTAGTTTGAAGAAGAATAAAAACCCACCATCGCCCCGCCAAAGCCAATTGGCGCAAGATCCGCATCGCGTCCGTGACTCCCGCGAAAAAGTGCTCGAAGTTGCCATCGGACGAGAAGTGCGTTCGCACAGGCGGCAACAGAACATTACTGTTGCAGAGCTGTCCTCGATCACGGGATTGTCGATCGGGATGCTGTCCAAAATTGAGAATGGCGTCACGTCCCCGTCTCTGACAACGCTGCAAACACTGGCGAACGCCTTATCGGTTCCACTAACAGCCTTCTTCAAAGGCTTTGAGCAGCAACGCGAGGCTGTACACACAAAAGCGGGAGAAGGTGTGGAGATGGAGCGCGAGGGAACACGTGCCAACCATCAATACAATCTGCTGGGTAATATTGGCGCCAATACAAGCGGAGTCATTGTCGAACCTTACCTAATCACACTCACAGAAAAATCTGATGTCTTCCCAACCTTTCAGCATGGTGGGATCGAAACGATCTATATGCTGGAAGGTCAGGTAGACTATCGTCATGGTGATAACCTTTACTCTCTGCGACCCGGTGACACGCTGTTCTTTGATGCGGATGCACCGCACGGACCGGAGCTTCTGATATCATTGCCCGCCAGATACATTTCTGTGATCGCATATCCCCAGAATACATGAGACGACATTGCGTATTTTTGTACATCGACGCCAGGTTCAGTGCCAATCAGGCAAAATGAAAATTCGTGCAGTATGGTCTTCTTATACTTTCCCGTAATGAAAATTAGTTTCCCTTCAGTTGAGCGGTCGGCGTAATGATGTTACCATCAGAACCGATCCACTTCGGTTCGGCGTCAACGTTTTTGGGGAATACTATGTGTGGAATTGTCGGCCTGTTTTTGAAAGACCGGTCTTTGGAACCAGAGTTGGGCGCGATGCTTGCGTCCATGCTCGTCACAATGACCGACCGCGGCCCCGACAGCGCTGGAATCGCAATCTATAGTAGCGGGACACAAGGGAAATCAAAGCTGACGCTGCAATCAGAAAACCCGGAGCATGACTTTCCCGACCTAAAGACAGCACTAGCAGACCATCTTGCCTGTGATGTCTCGCTGAAGCAGAAAAACACCCATGCGGTACTTACACTCCCTTCAGAAAAACTAGCAGATGCACGCAAAGCACTGAATACGCTGAACCCCGACATTCGCGTGATGAGCCGAGGCGATAGTCTGGAGATTTACAAGGAAGTCGGATTGCCGAAAGATGTGGCCAAGCGCTTTCGGATTTCTAACATGCGTGGCAGCCATGGGATCGGACACACCCGGATGGCGACTGAATCCGCAGTCACAACCATGGGCGCACATCCCTTTAATACCGGCGATGATGAGTGCCTTGTGCACAATGGATCTCTCAGCAATCACAATTCTCTGCGCCGCAAACTGCGCCGGGAAGGGATACATATTGAAACTGATAACGATACCGAGGTCGGCGCCGCCTATCTGACCTGGAAAATGCTCAACGGAGCTACGCTGAACGAAGCGCTAGAGAGCAGCCTGACCGATCTCGACGGCTTTTTCACCTTTGTCGTTGGGACCAAAAACGGGTTTGGCGTCGTCCGCGATCCGATTGCTTGCAAACCTGCTGTCATGGCCGAGACCGATCAGTATGTGGCATTTGGGTCAGAGTACCGTGCCCTGGTGGATCTGCCGGGCATCGACTCTGCACGTGTCTGGGAGCCGGAACCTGCAACTGTTTATTTCTGGAACCACCCAACGAGACCAACTGCGAAGGCCGCCTGAGATGCAGATTATCGACTTTCAAACCGCTACTCTACGGCAAATGAATGCAACACTGCAGGCGCAAGCCGTAAATAAGAATCAAACCATTTGGGAAATCGAAAACCCCAAAGGCGCACACGCCATTGCCTGCGGCCTTGATGCGCCGATTGAAGTAACCGTGAAAGGTTCTACCGGGTATTATTGCGCCGGCATGAACAAACAGGCGACAGTGCACATCATAGGGTCTGCGGGACAGGGTGTTGCCGAAAACATGATGAGTGGCACCGTCGTTGTTGAAGGTGACGCCAGTCAGTACGCGGGTGCAACAGGCCACGGCGGGCTGCTGGTTATCAAGGGCAATGCATCGTCGCGCTGCGGCATTTCCATGAAGGGCATCAACATCGTCGTACACGGCAATGTTGGCCACATGAGCGCGTTCATGGCGCAGTCAGGCAATCTAGTAGTGTGCGGAGACGCCGGTGACGCACTGGGGGACTCGCTCTATGAGGCGCGCTTATTCGTGCGCGGCTCTGTAAAATCGCTGGGCGCGGATTGTGTGGAAAAAGAGTTGCTGCCAGCCCATCTGGCCATTCTGACCGACCTGCTCGAGCAGGCGGGTAGTGATGCACGACCACAAGACTTCCGGCGGTACGGCTCTGCACGTGAACTGTACAATTTCAAACCAGATAACGCATACTGAGGGCTGATAATGAAAGACAATCCAACCAGAGCCCCCCGCACATTGCCGATCCAGTCGGCCACCTTCACAAACGAAATTAATGCAGAGATCCGTCGCGCAGCCGCGACCGGTATATACGACATTCGAGGCGGCGGCGCGAAACGAAAACTCCCCCATTTTGACGATCTGCTGTTTTTGGGAGCCTCCATGTCGCGCTATCCGCTCGAAGGGTATCGCGAGAAGTGCGAGACCAGCGTAAAACTGGGCACCCGTTTCGCCAAAAACCCGATCGAGCTGGATATCCCCATCACCATTGCAGGCATGTCCTTTGGTGCATTGTCTGGCCCTGCCAAAGAGGCGCTGGGACGCGGCGCGACGCTTGCAGGCACCTCGACCACGACTGGCGATGGCGGCATGACCGAAGAGGAGCGTGGCCACTCTGAAAAACTGGTGTATCAGTATTTGCCGTCCCGCTACGGAATGAACCCCGATGACCTGCGGCGTGCGGATGCCATTGAAATTGTCGTGGGGCAAGGTGCGAAACCTGGCGGCGGCGGCATGCTGCTAGGCCAGAAAATCTCGGGGCGCGTGGCTGAGATGCGCGACCTGCCCAAGGGGATTGATCAACGCTCCAGTTGCCGACACCCCGATTGGACCGGCCCAGATGATCTGGAAATCAAGATCCTCGAACTGCGTGAAATTACCGGATGGCGAGTCCCGATCTATATCAAAGTGGGCGGCGCTCGACCCTATTTTGACACCACCCTTGCCGTAAAAGCCGGTGCTGATGTGGTGGTTCTGGACGGCATGCAAGGCGGTACAGCCGCGACCCAGGATGTGTTTATCGAGCACGTTGGCCAGCCCATCCTGGCCTGTATTCGCCAAGCAGTCCTGGCACTTGAGGATTTGGGCATGCACCGCGAAGTGCAGCTTGTTGTATCGGGCGGCATACGCACCGGTGCAGACGTTGCCAAATCGCTGGCATTGGGGGCTGATGCGGTTGCAATCGGAACCGCAGCTTTGATCGCATTGGGGGACAATGATCCCAAATGGGAAAGCGAATACAACGCGCTGGGGACAACGGCAGGTGCTTACGATGACTGGCACGAGGGCAACGACCCGGCTGGCATAACAACACAGAATCCTGAGTTGATGGCACGGTTTGACCCTATTGAAGGGGGCCGCAGGCTGAACAACTACCTTAAGGTGTTGACGCTGGAAGCGCAGACTATCGCGCGTGCCTGCGGCAAAAACCATGTCCACAATCTGGAACCCGAAGACCTTTGTGCCATCACGCTGGAAGCCGCCGCAATGGCAAAGATCCCCCTTGCCGGCACCGACTGGTACCCCGGAAAACCGGGCACCTCATACTAAGACAACGGGCGCGGCCAGCAACGCAGGCTCCTTGCACAACGACGAAGAGGACAATCTATGACCATCGATCTGGCAAAATTCGCCAAGGAAAAGACTGTAAAATATTTCATGATTTCCTTCACGGATTTGTTTGGCGGACAACGCGCCAAACTGGTTCCGGCACAGGCGATCGCGGAGATGCAAGAAGCCGGGGCCGGTTTTGCAGGTTTCGCGACTTGGCTGGATATGACGCCTGCCCACCCTGATATGCTGGCCGTTCCGGACCCTTCTTCGGTCATCCAACTACCTTGGAAGCCCGAGGTTGCCTGGGTTGCGGCCAACTGTGTGATGGAAGGCACAGATGTGGCACAGGCCCCGCGCAACGTCCTGCGTCGCCTGGTGGCTGAGGCTGAGTTGCAAGGCCTGCATGTGAAAACCGGGATCGAGGCAGAGTTCTTTCTGCTGACACCTGACGGCAGTCAGATCAGTGACGAATTCGATACCGCCGTAAAGCCCTGCTACGACCAGCAGGCTGTGATGCGCCGCTATGATGTCATTGCAGAAATATGCGACTACATGCTTGATCTGGGATGGGGTCCGTACCAGAACGACCACGAAGACGCGAATGGCCAGTTTGAGATGAACTGGGAATTTGACGATGCGTTGAAAACGGCTGACAAACATTCGTTCTTTAAGTTCATGGTAAAATCTGTTGCAGAGAACCATGGTTTGCGCGCAACCTTTATGCCCAAACCGATTGAAGGTTTGACCGGCAACGGCTGTCATGCGCACATCTCGGTGTGGGACAAATCCGGTAAAACAAATGTATTCGCCACGGGCAAAAGCAAGGGACCAACAGGCGAACTTGGCCTTTCCGAACAAGGCTCATACTTTCTTGGTGGCATAATGAAACACGCCTCTGCCCTTGCCGCGATCACAAACCCAACAGTGAACAGCTACAAGCGGATCAACGCTCCACGCACCACTTCTGGCGCAACATGGGCCCCGAACACTGTAACATGGACAGGAAATAACCGGACACATATGGTGCGCGTGCCGGGACCGGGCCGGTTTGAACTGCGGCTGCCAGATGGGGCGGCGAACCCCTATCTTCTTCAGGCGGTGATCATTGCGGCCGGGTTATCGGGCATCCACACAAAAGCAGATCCAGGCAAACGCTACGATATCGATATGTATGCAGAAGGCTATAAAGTGCGGGGCGCGCCGAAGCTCCCGTTGAACCTACTTGATGCGTTGCGGGAATACGGCAAAGACAAAGACCTAAAAACCGCAATGGGGACAGAGTTTTCAGCCGCTTTTCTGAAAATGAAACATCTCGAGTGGGACGCCTATGCGTCTCACTTCAGCCAGTGGGAAAAAGACAATACGCTTGATATCTGATTTGGGTTTTTTTGATCAATTTGTCCCCTAAACCGACACGCGAATGTCATGTAAGGGTG
>CBDTVL010000175.1:0-8146 GCA_965363755.1 uncultured Sulfitobacter sp. | reverse complement strand
CGTGGCTTACCTCGGCTGTTTGGAAAATACGGCCGGAGCCGAACCATGTGATCTTCGCTCAGCCAGTACAGATTGCGCATCATGCCTCCAATGATTTGGGAGCGTGACTCACGATATCAGGGGAAACCCAAGACATTTTCTGGGTCCTGGCCCTAGTTTCCTTCACCGGCGGCGTCTTCAACCAGAACACCGGCGCACGGGGTCGGACAACAGTGTCATTTGAGCGCACTCGGCCGATGAAATCGCCCCGAGAAATCCACATTAAAATCGAATATGCGCCATATCATCAGCGCTGCAGTTGTTCCGGCGCGGCTTCGATCGGAAGTCCGCTCTTGTCGCGGTGCGCACGGACCTTTACCTATTAACCTATGAACGCTCCTTTGATTGATCCATTTGCGCGCGCCATCACCTACCTGCGGGTTTCGGTGACGGACCGGTGCGATTTCCGCTGTGTCTACTGCATGTCTGAAAACATGACGTTCCTGCCGAAAAAAGAGCTGCTGACGCTGGAAGAGCTCGACCGTATGTCCAGCACTTTCATCGGCCTTGGTGTGCAGAAGTTGCGGATCACCGGAGGCGAGCCATTGGTGCGCCGTGACATCATGACGTTTTTCCGCGCGATGACACGTCATCTGGACAGCGGCGCGCTGCAGGAACTGACGCTGACGACAAACGGGTCTCAGCTTGAGCGTTTCGCTCAGGACCTTTTTGATGCGGGTGTGCGACGGGTGAATGTGTCACTTGATACCTTGGATGAACAGAAATTCGCTGACGTCACCCGCTGGGGTCGATTGCCTCAGGTCCTGCGGGGCATTGATGCGGCCCAAAAGGCGGGGCTGCGGGTCAAGATCAACGCCGTCGCGTTAAAGGGTTTCAACGAATCAGAACTGCCCACAATTACCCAGTGGTGCGCCAGCCGCGACATTGATCTGACCTGGATTGAAGTGATGCCAATGGGAGATATCGGCAATGAGGATCGGCTGGGCCAGTACTGGTCCTTAAAAGACGTACGCACCGAATATGGCAAACATTACACTGTTACCGATCTGGCTGAGCGCACAGGGGGACCTGCGCGTTATGTGCGACTTGAGGAAACAGGTCAGAAGATCGGGTTCATCACGCCGCTGTCGCATAATTTCTGTGAAAGCTGTAACCGCGTACGCCTGACCTGCACCGGCGAGCTCTACATGTGTCTGGGGCAAGAGGATATGGCTGATTTGCGCGCGCCCATGCGCCTGAACCCAGACAGCAATGTGCCACTGCAGGATGCAATCCGCGCCGCAATTGAGCGCAAACCAAAAGGGCATGATTTCGACTATTCCCGGCAAAAACCGGATGGCCAGATGCCCCGTCACATGAGCCACACAGGCGGCTGATGCCCGAAGCACACAAGACCGGGCTTTACCGCGCCTATGTCTGTGCCACTGGTTTTATCGCGCCGCTGGCATATGCGCGGGTGTCGCGAAAGCTGGCGCAGGCGGACGTCCTGCGTGCGCGGATCCGCGAACGGTTGGGCCATGCCAGCAAACCAAGATCGGATGGCGATCTGATCTGGTTTCATGCCGCCAGCGTTGGCGAAAGCCTGTCAGTGCTCACTCTCATCGAAAAGCTGGGCATATTACGGCCAGACATGGCCTTCCTGATCACCTCTGGCACTGCAACCTCGGCACAATTGATCGAACAACGCATGCCGCCGCGCTGTTGTCAT
Organism: uncultured Sulfitobacter sp.; assembly: GCA_965363755.1. Lineage (GTDB taxonomy): Bacteria > Pseudomonadota > Alphaproteobacteria > Rhodobacterales > Rhodobacteraceae > JL08. Next base: position 6,438 of record CBDTVL010000175.1, on the reverse strand, counting down.
CAGTTCGCCCCGCTGGATGCCGCCGCGCCGCTGCGCCGGTTTCTGCACCACTGGCACCCAACCGCGGCCGTCATTGTTGAAAGTGAACTCTGGCCGCAAACGCTGGTGCGAACCTACGAGGCAGGCACGCCACTGGCGCTGGTCAACGCGCGACTGTCTCAGAAATCACTGGACGGCTGGTCGCGCCGCCCCCAGACTGCAAAAGCCCTGTTGGATCTGTTTTCGGTCATCCTCACCCAGAACAACCAAATGGCCATTGCGCTGATCGCACTCGGGGCAAACCCGAATCGGGTAAAGCCCGGTGCAAATCTCAAATCAACGTCAGCCCCCTTGCCCGTTGATGCGGACCTGGTGGCCGCCATGCAGAGTGATCTGGGCACACGTCCGGTTTGGGTTGCAGCTTCGACGCACCCTGGTGAAGAGCAGACTGTGCTGACCGCCCACGAAGATCTGATCAAATCCAATCCGGATCTGTGCCTGATCCTTGCGCCGCGCCATCCCGAACGCGGCTCCGAAATAGAGGCCATGATCGCAGCGCAGGGACTGACCGTCGCCCGTCGCAGCGCGGGCGCCTTGCCCGGCGACGCCCAAGTCTATCTGGCCGACACGCTGGGCGAATTGGGCAGCTGGTATGCTCTTGCTCCTTTTGTTTTTCTGGGCGGCTCTTTGCTGCCGATTGGTGGACACAACCCATACGAGGTTGTTCAGGCCGGCATCCCGGTTCTGAGCGGCGCCCACGTCACAAATTTTGCCGAAACCTTTGCGGAACTGGAGCGCTTTGGCGGATCGCAAACCATATCAGAGGCTGGCGATCTGGCGCGTTATGCCAGAATGTGGTTAGACGATGCAAAGGCGCTCAAACACGCGAGCGACGGTGCACATGCATTTATGTCTGCGCAACAACAGGGGCTTGAGCATATCGCACAGAGCCTGCTGTATGCCCTTCTACCAAAGGATTGATGATGCCTGCCGCCGCCCACACTGACCTTAAGACCACCGACGTGATCGCGCCAAATTTCAAGAAACGCCTGTCTGGCGTAACCGCAACGATTGTCCGGCTGGTGCCGTTGCAGGCCAAGCAGATCGCAATTGCCGCCACTGGCCCTGTGCTTCCTGACCTTGTGCCTCAGGTGCCATTGCACCAGTTGCCGTTCATGTCGCGAAAAGGACCAGACACAAGTGGCTACCGAGTTTGGCATGCGCGACGCAATGTCGAGATGATCGCGGGCCTGGGGTTGAAGTATCTGCTCGGCAAACAACTAAAACTTTTATTTACCTCAGCCTCGCAACGCAAACAGAGCAACCTGACCCGCTGGCTGATCCGGCGCATGGATGCTGTAGTTGCGACGTCTGGAAAGACCGCGGCTTATCTGGAGAACTCCGCACAGGTCATCATGCACGGCATTGATATTGATGCATTTTCTCCGCCTGCGGACAAAGCCGCTTTGCGCTGGAAAATGGGCTTACCAGAGCAAGGTATTCTGATCGGCTGTTATGGCCGGATCCGAGCACAGAAGGGCACGGATGCCTTTGTGCATGCGATGCTGCGGCTGTCTGAAGATCACCCGGATGTGACCGCTCTTGTCATGGGACGTGCAACTGAGAAGTATCAGGCTTTTGACGCTGATTTGCGCAACCAGGTTGCGACCGCAGGCCTGTCGGAGCGGATTCTGTTCAAACCCGAAGTGCCGACCGAGGCGATGGCCGATTGGTACCGGGTGCTTGATCTTTATATAGCGCCGCAACGTTGGGAGGGGTTCGGCCTGACCCCGCTGGAGGCGATGGCCTGCGCGTGCCCGGTTATCGCTACCCGCGTCGGGGCCTTTGAGGAACTGATTGTTGAAGGCCAGACAGGTGCTTTGGTCGAACCCGGCGATATTGATGAAATGGTTGCGGCCACAAATGAGGCCCTGTCCGACCCCGCAAAGCTGGCGGACTGGTCAATTGCTGCCCGCAGCCATGCTGCCGAGAATTTTTCAATCGAGTCAGAGGCCAGCACATTGGTTGCGCTTTATCGCAAGCTTTTGCAGTCGACTTAAGGCGCTGCAAGATTGACTGAGCCTGTATTCATGCCGCCGGCATGCGTCGCTCGACAATTTCTGCCCACCAACTGCACCCGGCCGGAATTGCATCGTCGTTAAAGTTATACTCAGGATGGTGCACCATGGCTGTGTCACCGTTTCCTACCAGAATATAAGCGCCGGGGCGCTCGTTCAAAAAGTAGGAAAAATCCTCTCCACCCATGACCAGCGGCGCATCCAAGCAATCTCCTGCCACGGATTTCGCCACTTCAGCAGCAAATTCGGTTTGTTCTGGTGAATTTACCATCACCGGATATCCGCGATGGTATGTAACCTCTGCCGTGCCGCCAAATGTAGCGGCAGTTCCTGTGGCGATTGCTTTCAGCCGCGTCTCAGCCAACTCACGCATGGCTTTGCTCATCGTGCGGACGGTGCCTTTTATATGCACGCGTTGCGGTATCACGTTGAAGGCGTTGGAGGAGGTTTCAAACGACGTCACTGATACAACAATCTGATCAATAGGGTCGGCATTCCGGCTGGCAATCGTCTGCAACGCCAGTACAATGTGGCTGGCCATAACCGTGGTATCCACCGTCTCGTGCGGCTTGGCCGCATGCCCGCCGAGCCCTTCAACAGCGATTTCAAACTGATCCGTCGCCGCGAAAAACGCACCGGGGCGAATTGAGAAACTACCGACCGGCTGACCGGGCCAATTGTGCATGCCGTAGACTTCCTGAATGCCCCAGCGATCTATCAGGCCGTCTTCGCACATTTCACGACCACCGCCGCCACCCTCTTCTGCGGGCTGAAAGATCACTACTACTTTACCGTCAAAATTGCGGGTCTCGGCAAGATACTTCGCCGCCCCCAGCAACATGGCGGTGTGCCCATCATGGCCGCAGGCATGCATCGCATTGGGTGTTTTGGAGGCATAGTCCAACCCGGTTTGCTCATGGATCGGCAGCGCGTCCATGTCCGCGCGCAATCCAATGACCTTGCCACTCTTGTCGCTTTTGCCATGGATGACCCCAACCACCCCGGTTCGACCGATGCCCGTCACAACGTCATCACAGCCAAAGGCCTGCAGTTTTTCGGCTACCAATGCGCTGGTTCGGTGCGTCTCAAACAGGATTTCGGGATTCTCGTGAATATCCCGGCGCCATTTGATGATTTCATCCTGCATTTCTGCAAAGCGATTTTTGACAGGCATGTGCCAGTTCTCCTTTAGAATACCACCGCATTCAACTGGCAGGCATTCGTGTTTCGACCATTTCGGCAAACCAACTGCAGCCAGCCGGAATTGCCTCGTCATTAAAATTGTACTCCGGGTGGTGAACCGTTGCCCCGTCGCCGTTTCCCAAAAAGATGTAGGCCCCCGGGCGCTCATTTAACATGAACGCAAAATCTTCTGCCGCCATAATAGGAGGTGTATCATCATCCACTTTGCCTGCAACGGCGCGTGCCACGTCAGCGGCATATCTAGTGTTTTCATCGGCGTTGACCGTAACCGGATAACCAATTTTATACTCTATCGACGCAGTGCATCCGTAAGCCTCGGCCGTGGCGCGTGCAATCTGGTGAACCCGGTCGCGGACCATCATGCGCACCGTTTCGTCCAATGCGCGAACTGTTCCGCCCATACGAACCAATTGCGGGATCACGTTGGTCGCTTCTGTATCGCTGTGCAGAGAGCAGACCGACACCACGATGTGTTCCAACGGATCCACGTTGCGGCTGACAATCGACTGCAGCGCAATCAACACATGTGCGGCAGCTAGATTGGGATCAATCGCCTCATGTGGGGCCGCCGCGTGGCCGCCGCGCCCTGTTACGGTGATAAAGAACTCGTCCATCGACGCCATCAAAGCCCCGGGCCTGATCGAGAATTCGCCCACCGGTTCGCCGGGTGCGTTGTGCATCCCGTAGACTTCCTGAATGTTCCAGCGCTCCATCAGCCCGTCTTTGACCATCTCGCGCCCGCCACCACCGCCTTCTTCAGCGGGCTGAAATATCAGGACAACGCTGCCGTCAAAGTTCCGGGTCTCGGCCAAGTACTTCGCCGCTCCCAACAACATAGCAGTGTGCCCATCATGGCCACAGGCATGCATCTTGCCCGGCACTTTGCTCGCATACTCCAGCCCTGTCGCCTCATGTATGGGCAGGGCGTCCATATCCGCCCGCAAGCCGATGACACGGCCCGAGGAATCCGACTTGCCTTTGATCACCCCGACAACGCCGGTCTGACCGACGCCGGGTGTAATCTCGTCAACACCAAAGGATCGTAATTTATCTTCTACAAATGCTGCGGTTTCATGGACGTCGAATTGCAATTCTGGATTTTCGTGCAGATGCCGCCGCCATCCGGTGATTTCGGCGTGCATTTCGGCAAGACGATTCTTGATCGGCATCTCTAGGCCTCCAGGTTCAACCGTTCCAACAGTCGCTCCATAAAATCCAGACCGGCGTTGAACTGGGCGACGGTCACAAATTCATTCGGCTGATGCGCCTGTGCGATATCGCCGGGGCCACAGATCACGGCAGAATATCCCGCCTGCTGAAATTGACCCGCTTCGGTGCCATAGCTCACAACATGAACCGCGTTGTCGCCCGTGATGGCACGTACCAGCACTTCGGCTTCTCCGTTGCCTTCTGGTTTGAGACCCGGCACGACAAAGCTTGCTTTGATATCAATTCGTGCTTCTGGATGCACCGCCTGCATTTCGGCTTCGACCTCACGTACACGGGCCAAATAACGGTTGCTCCAGTCTTCCAGCCGCTCGCCCGCGACCGCTCTAAAATCTAACTCGAAGCGACAATCCTTGGCTGTGATATTATGCGCTGTGCCGCCTTCAATAATCCCGACATGAGCCGTCGTGAAAGGAGGATCAAACACTACGGCCAGATCACTGGGCGTGGCGGCCATGTTGGCAGCGTTGATCTCATTGGCCCAGTCAATGAGTTTCGCCCCTGCCATGATCGCATTAACACCGGTGTGCATGATCGATGAATGCACCTCGAATCCAACTACATGGGTGTCAAACCCCTGACTGCCTTTATGTCCGGTTACTGCCTTCATCATAGACGGTTCACCAACAATGACGGCTGATCCTTTGGGCAAAACCGGTTGCATCGCCTCAATCATCGGTGGTGCGCCAGTACAGCCGACCTCCTCGTCAAAGCTAAGCGCCAATTGCAGCGGGCGTTTCACTCCGCGATGGTGCGCCTCGACCAGCGCCCAGATTGCCAATGCGTCAAAGCCTTTCATGTCGCAGGTGCCGCGTCCGAAGTATTTGCCTTCCTTTTCAACAACCTCGAATGGGTTTGTGTCCCATGGCTGCCCATCGATCGGAACCACATCGGTATGGCCTGACAGCACGATCGCACCTTCGACCAGCGGTCCGACATGGGCAAACAGCGCCGCTTTGTGAGGCTGGTCGGGATCTGGCCAGCGATGCGCCGTGATGCCATGGTCGTTCAAGTATTCTTCGACCCAATCGATCAGTGGCAGGTTGGTGTCCCGACTCACAGTTGGAAAAGACACCAGTTTGTCCATGATGTCTTTGGCGCTCAATCTGGTTGGCATATCTGGTCCTTAATATCCGCTTTCGCTGGTCAGAACGAAATGCCCCGGCTCAACTTCGCCGTAAACTGACGGTGCCGGTTCATGGCCGATTGGATGTATGGGCGACGGAATGGGTTTGAAGTTGAGGTCTCGTTCGTCTTTGCGTTTGCGCGGATCGGCAATTGGCACGGCTTTCATCAAGGCCTGCGTATAGGGGTGTTGAGGATTCTCAAAGACACGACTGCGTGGGCCAAGTTCGACGATCCGTCCCAGATACATGACGCCAACCTGATGGCTGACCCGTTCGACCACAGCCATATCGTGGCTGATAAACAGGAACGAAAGACCAAGTTCCGACTGCAGTTCCATCATCAGATTCAACACCTGCGCCTGCACAGACACGTCCAGCGCCGACACTGCTTCGTCGGCGATGATCAGTTTTGGGTTCAGCGCAAGGGCGCGGGCGATGGCCACCCGCTGGCGTTGTCCTCCAGACAACTCATGCGGATAACGACGCATGAAACTGCGCGGCAGTTCGACTCGATCAAACAGCATTTCGACTCGCTTCTGAAGATCCGCGCCGGAATGCGTGCCAAAGTTCCACATCGGTTCAGCCACCTGATCAGACAGTTGCATCTGCGGGTTCAGCGAGGCAAACGGATCCTGAAATACCATCTGCATGTCCAGCCGGGCTTTTCGCAACTCTGACTGGCCCAGTTCCATGATATTGACGCCATCAACATCGACTTCGCCTGACAGCGGCTCGATAAGACGCAGAATAGAGCGGCCGGCCGTCGATTTTCCACAGCCAGATTCACCAACAAGGCTTAGAGTCTGCCCCCGGTTGATCGTGAA
>CBDTVL010000174.1:0-8350 GCA_965363755.1 uncultured Sulfitobacter sp. | reverse complement strand
GGACCCACCGGCCACATCGCCTGATCTTGTTTTCCGGCCAATCCTGCATGCCCACTGCAATGCGGGCGGTATTGCTGAATTTGGAATTGCCAAAATCTGACTCGATTGTTCCTTCGCTCATAGAGCCACTGAGGGTAGATAAGTAAAATATCGCGCCAAAGACGCGTGTCTTACCCAGCTAAGTCGTTTGCGACCAGGAGTCAGCGCTCAAGATGGGCACGGATCGCGTCAAGGGCAAGAAAGGTATTCTTAGAAAACTCAGGGATCAAGTAGTCCGGCCATGTAGACAGTTTGACAGCCATGAAATCGGATTTCGGGTCTAGGTATATCAATTGTCCAAACACACCTCGCGCGTTGATGTCCCCCCGAGCCACGTCACGGATCCACCATTTGTTCTTGTAGGCACCATTTGGGGCAACGTCTGTATAAGGAGCGCCAAATTTGCTGGCTTCACCAGCCTGTGACGCGCGCAGCCAACCGTTCGAGACCGGGCCATCCTCGCCTCTGTTGGCGTTCAAAAACAGTCGACCGAACCGGGCATAATCGCGGAGTGTGGCGTTGAACCCTCCGTCGGCAAGCGCGGTGCCATGGCGGTCAACGGTAAAGTAGCCGTCGCGCTCTGCTCCCATCGGTTGCCAGATCATTCGACTGACCAACAAAGCCAGAGAATCTGACGTCGCGCGCTCAAGTACCCAGGCAACAACGTCTGTCTCGATCGAACGATACTCGAATTTTTCACCGTGCTCTCGGGTTTTTGGCAGGCTGAGAATGATGTCACGGATCGATTCATACGTGGCGCCATCACGGGCTGGCCGCCAGCCGCAGGCAATATCAACCCGGGTCATGTCCGAATTGGGAAGATTGTAGTCCTCGGTGAAGCGAACACCAGATTGCATCGACAGTGTCTGTGTCAAAGTGGCATCGCCATAGCCGCATTGCGCAAGTTCGGGCACGATAGTGGCCAAAGGCGCGTCCGGGTCCAAGACTCCCTGTTCGATCAACATTCCAGCGATGGTTCCAACAATTGTCTTGGAGACGGATTGTGAGAGATGAAGTGTCTTTTGCGTCAAGTCGTTTGCGTAGTGTTCAAAGACTATTCTGCCTTGGTGATACACTAAGAACCCGTCAGTGTAGGTCTCGTCGAGAAACTGCCAGAAACCGCAGGGTTCGCCGGAATTATTTTGGAATTGCACTGCGGACAAATCCTGCTCGGCCTGCACAAAGGAAGATGGATTCCGATCACCGCGGCACACTTCGGTTGTCGGAAAAAGCATGCGGGTATTTTGAAATGACCATCGATTGAACGGCGGAAGATCCCAGTTCGAGTTGGTCGGGCGTTTGTCCGGAGGGGGCGGAAAGCCGTGCATGATCCCCAACTCGCGTGCGGTTTTTGGGCGTTGCGTGTTGTCGTAGGTCATTGCTTCTATCCAGAGTTCATGTGGGAATAGCCTGTCAGTAGGGCAAAGGCCCGCATCACAACAACTCCAGCGCGCGTGATGTTATCCCGTTGCTGTCGAGTTGGTAGTGCGCATAGAGGGCGGCAGGCGGCCCAACTGGTGCAAATTCATCGGGGATGCCGTGGCGGGCGAATGGCAGGCGGTCGCAGTCGACCAGCACTTCGGCTACGGCGCTGCCCAGACCACCGGTGATGTTGTGTTCCTCGACCGTTAGGATCGCACCGGTCTCGTCTGCGGCCGCGCGCACCTGTTGAACATCAAGCGGGCTTATGGTGTGCATATCAATCACCCGCGCCTGAATGCCCTTTGCTGCCAGTTGCTCAGCCGCCCCCAGAGAGGGGTACACTTGCGCACCGGTCGCAATGATTGTCAGGTCCCCCCCCTCTCGCAGGCAAATGGACTTACCCAGTGCGAAGTTGTGCGGGGGTGCATCGTAAACATCGGGGTCGCGTCCCCTGCCAAGCCGAATGTACATTGGGGCCGGATGATCGATTGACGCGCGCAGGATGGAACGCAGCAGCGCCGCATCGGTCGCGCATACCACTGTCAGTCCCGCTATTGTCCGCATCATCGCGAGGTCTTCGAGCGAATGGTGGCTGGTTCCGTAAAAGCCCATCGAGATGCCGGAATGATGTGCCACCAACCGCACCGGGAGATTGGGATAGGCGCAATCGGTGCGGATCTGTTCTGCACACAGTAAACCAAGGAATGAAGCAAAACTCGCGGCATATGGGATATGGCCGCTTGCCGCCATTCCCGCGGCGGCCGTGACCATGTTTTTCTCGGCAATGCCAAAATCAAAGAACCGATCCGGATGTCGGTCCTTGAATTCTATTGTGCGGTTCGCGGACGCAAGGTCAGCCGTCATCACGGCAATGCGCGGGTTATTGTCAGCCAGATCAGCGAGTTCTTCGCCCAGAACAAATGCCGGCATTCGTTTGGCCGGCGTGCCCTTTTCAGAAGCCTTGAGAGCGTTGCCGCCATCGCCTGTGAAAAAATCAGCCTGATCCTGGCTGGCATCGTCTTTGAAAGAGCCACTCATTTCGAATGCTCCCACGTTGCCGGTTTCAATCCTGCGTCCAGCTCCGCCATGACAGTATCGTAATCGTCCCCTACTAGGTTGCCCACGTGCCAGTTCAGCGCGCCCTCCATCATTGTGACCCCCCGTCCCTTGACCGTGTCGGCGATGATGACCGTGGGGCGCCCGGTTCCGGGCGCCGGCAATGTGTCGAGCGTCGAGATGATCTGGTCAAAGTCGTGACCGTCAATGCGTCTGGTGTCCCAGCCAAAGCCCTGGAAACGCTCATCCAGAGGCTCGACTGACATGACCTCTTCGGTGGGACCGTCAATACAAAGGCCGTTGCGGTCGACGATGGCGACAAGCGATCCCAGCTTGAAATGAGCGGCAGACATGGCCGCTTCCCAGATCTGACCCTCTGCCAGTTCACCATCGCCAAGCAGACAGAAAACGCGGTGATCACGGGCCTGCATGCGCGCCGCAAGCGCAAGGCCGACGCCGATCGATAACCCGTGGCCAAGCGAGCCGGAACTGAAATCGATCCCTTTAACCTTTTTCATGTCCGGATGATCTCCAAACGGACTGCCAAGGCGGGTGTAGTTGTCCAAAAGTTTGGCATCAAAGAACCCGAGATCGGCGAGTATGGGGTATAGCCCGATGGCTGCATGCCCCTTGGATAAGACAAACCGGTCGCGGTCCGGCCAGTCGGGTTCTAACGGCTTTATCCGCAATGTTGCGTAATAAAGCGCAACCAGAAGTTCCGCTGCGGAAAATGTGCTGGAGTAGTGTCCGGCGCCAGCGATCCGGGATAAGCGAACGGTTTCCTTGCGCATAAATTGGGCGCGGTCCGCAAGAAATTCGACTGAGATATTGCGGCCCTGTTGGCTGTCCCGTTCCGGTGTCCTGTGTGTCATTGCGGGCCTCTCAAATACTCAGGGGGAAGCGCTGCGCCACTGCGTCCAGCCCATGTTGGGTTGCGTTGAGTGCGATTTCTATGTCGTCATCGGTATGAGCGGCGGACAGGAACATGTTGTGCCATGGGTGCAGATAAACGCCGTGACGCAGAGCTGTGATCGTAAAAAGATTACCTTTGGCAAAGTCAGCATCATCGTCAAACAAAATCATCGGCAGCTGAACCGGCCCGCTCTGGCGACATTCGATGCCAAGCGCATCAGCCTGTGTCTGTACCCCGGATCGAAGTTTTTCACCCAGGCGGATCATGTGGGCAATCGCATCTGTTCTCTTCAGTTTGTGCACCGTGGCCACTGCGGCTGCCATTGATACCGCGCCACACCAGAATGAACCGGTCACGAATATTTTTTGCGCAGCGTCGCGGAAGCGGTCATTGCCAGTGACCGATGCGATGGCATGGCCGTTGCCCAGTGCTTTGCTCCAGGCAGACAGATCGGGGCGCACGCCCAAGGGCTCCCAACTGCCACCGATATCGATGCGAAACCCGGCGCGCACATCGTCAAGGATCAGCGCAGCACCGGCCTGATCAGCGAGCGCACGTGCAGCAGTGGCAAATTCCGGCGTCGCCATCTCCTGATCGTGGCGCGCATCGTGACGAAATGCTGAAACAACAATACCGGCGAGTTCAGATCCGGCCTGGTCGCACGCGGCGGACAGCGAGGTCACGTCATTATATGTGTAGTGAATGAGATGTGCCCGGTCTTCGGCTGTGGTGCCCGCGGGCTTTGGCGTGCACCATAGTGCGGCCCCATGATATGCGCCTTTTGCCACAAGTATCTTGGTGCGCCGGGTTTCGGCGCGCGCAATCATCAGGCAGGCAGTGGTGGCATCGGTTCCGTTCTTGGAAAACATCGCCCAATCGGCGGCGGGAATTGTGTCGACGAGCAGTTCGGCCAATTCAACCAAGATTTCTGCAGGACCATTTGCCATATCCATCCGGCCGCGTTGGGCCTCGGCCGCGGCTTCTACATCTGCATCCTTGTAGCCCAGGATCATTGGCCCGAACCCGCACATGAAGTCTATGTATTCATTGCCGTCAACGTCCGTGACACGCGCGCCTTTGGCTTGTACGAAGAATTGCGGGTAGTCAGCAGGCAAGCCATTGGCGTTCATGTGGCCCCACATCCCCCCGGGGATCACCGCCTTGGCGCGTGCCCTCAGGGATGCATCTCTGTTCATTCAAAAATCACGAATGATTTGGCCGTTTCGCGATCATAACGTCCACTGGCCGACAAAAGCTGTCGCGTGTAGTCCTGCGATGGCGAGGCTGAGCGAAGCTGCTCGGTTGTCAGTTCCTCGGCAAACCGGCCCCGGTTCATGACGGCGATGCGATCACACATATGCGCCACCACGGCAAGGTTGTGGCTCACCATCAGGTAAGTTAGCCCCTGTTCACGCTGCAAGGTCTTGAGGAGGTTCAGTATCTCAGCCTGTACCGACACATCCAAGGCCGAAGTTGGTTCGTCCAGCAGCAAAATCTCAGGTTCAAGAATAAGCGCGCGGGCAATTGCGATCCGCTGACGTTGTCCACCGGATATCTGGTATGGATAGCGAAACCGCATTTCTATCCCCAACCCGACATCTTCCAGCGCTTTATGCACACGCGCCTCGCGCTGATCCATCCGATGAATTTCGAGCGGTTCCATCAGGATATCATTGATCGTGTGGCGCGGGTGCAGCGAGCCATATGGATCCTGAAACACCATCTGCATGCGCCGTGCCGTTGCCCGGTCACGGCGATGACTAAGCTCAACCCCGTCAATTCTGATGCTGCCGGTCCAGTCCTGCGACAGTCGCGAAATCGCCCGGAGGACGGTCGACTTGCCAGAACCGGATTCACCAACTAGGCCAAAAGATTCTCCTCTGGCGATGCTAAACGAGACATCCTGTACGGCACGCAATTCGTTACTACCATGGCCAAATGTCACGTTGAGGTGTTGAACGTCGATCATGTCAGGCCCTTCGTCCATCCAACCACGCCGGGTCACGCTGCAAGACTGGCAGCATATCCTGCGGGCGATCCAGTTCGGGAACGCAGCTTAGTAATCCACGAGTGTAGGGATGTTGTGCTTCTTGAAGATGTCCGGCCTCGATCACTTCCATCACTTGTCCCGCATACATGACCAGAACGCGGTCGCAAAACGACGCCACAAGGTTCAAGTCGTGGCTTATCAGGATCAACCCCATGCCTCGATCCCGTACCATATCGTCCAGCAACGCCAGAACCTGCATTTGTACAGTTACGTCCAAGGCAGAAGTTGGCTCATCCGCGATAATGATGTCCGGGTCCGGGATCAGCATCATTGCAATCATTACGCGTTGCCCCATGCCTCCGGACACCTGATGCGGGTACATCTGATAGACTTTTTCCGGCTCACGTATCTGAACCGTCTCAAGCATTTCCAGCGCACGCTCTCGGGCCTCGCGTTTGGAAGCGTTGGTGTGGATCAGATACGCCTCCGCGATCTGATCTCCAACTTTTTGCACCGGATTCAGCGAATAACGCGGATCTTGCATGATCATCGAAATGCGTGCACCTCGAATTTTGCGCATGTCCCGTTCCGAGGCTTTCATCAGATCAATGCCGTCGAATTCCATACGATTGGCAGTGACACGACCATTCCCGGCAGACAGACGCAGCAGCGCCCGGCCGGTTTGCGATTTGCCCGAGCCGGATTCACCAACGATCCCCAACCGTTCGCGTCCCAGATCAAACGAGATCCCCCGGACCGCCTGAACCGGACCGCGATGCGTGTCAAAAGTGACCCGCAAGTCGTCAACTGAAAGAAGAGGCTTCATGTGTCGGTATTCTTTGGATCAAGCGCGTCACGTAGACCATCGCCAAGCAGACAAAACCCAAGGCTGACCACGAAGATTGCAATGCCGGGAACAGTAGGAACCCACCATTGATCCAGCAACAATTGCCTCCCGGTTGATATCATTGCACCCCATTCTGGTGTCGGCGGCTGTGCGCCCAGTCCCAGAAACCCGAGCCCGGCGGCAGTCAGGATGATCCCGGCCATGTCCAACGTCAGTCGCACGATAACAGACGACAGGCACATCGGTACGATGTGGCGCCGCAGAATACGAAAAGTCGATGCCCCCTGCGCTTGCGCTGCCAGAATGAATTCAGCTTTTCGGATCGTCAGAACTTCGGCCCGTGCGATCCTTGCATAGGGTGACCATGTGGTGAGGGCTATGGCCAGAACCGCGTTTTCCAGCCCCGGACCCAATGCTGCAACCAGCGCTAATGCAAGGATAAGACGCGGGAAAGCAAGGAAAATATCGGTGAAGCGCATCAGAACATTATCAACCCAGCCGCCAAGATACCCTGCGATTGTGCCGATGGCCAAACCAATCGGCACAACGATGATAGAGACAAGGCCGACAATATAAAGCGTGATGCGCGAGCCCCAGATGATCCGGTCATAAATGTCCCGGCCCAACTGATCGGTGCCGAGCCAATGATCGGCACTGAAGAATTGCAGCCTGTTTTCCAGTTCCGGTTCAAGTCCGTTGCTGGAGGTCAGAAGCGGCGCAAATATCGCCGCAAACAACAGCGCGCCGATGATGAACAATCCTGTCATGGCGATTGGATTTGCGCGGAAGGCAAGCCAGCCAAGATAGCTACGCTGGCAACGCGCTTGGGTTGTGGATTTAGGTGATGGCGACAGCAGCCAGGCACGCAAACCGTTAGACCCTGCTGGTTTTGTTGCGTCGGTCATGCCCGCGCCCTCGGATCAACCAGCTTATAAAGCAGGTCAGACAGCATGTTGATGCCGACAAAACAGGCCCCGACGACAATGGTGCCACCCAGAACTGCACTCATATCTGCATTAAACAACGACGTCGTGATATATTGGCCGATACCGGGCCACGAGAATACAGTCTCGGTCAGAACTGACCCTTCCAGCAGCGACGCGTAGGTCAGACCGATGATGGTGATCAGTTGCACCAATACGTTGCGGAAAGCATGGCGCCAAATCACGGCGCTTTCACTCGCACCTTTGACGCGGGCGGTCAGAATATATTCCTGATTTAGCTGGTCGAGCATGAAACTGCGCGTCATCCGGGCGATATAGGCGAGAGCAAAAGCCCCGAGGATTGATGCTGGCAAGATCAGGTGAGACACCGCATTCCAGAAGATGTCCCATTCTTTGGCCATCGCCGCATCGATCAGAATAAATCCGGTAACGGTGTCAACAACTCCGTCATAGTAAACATCAATCCGGCCCGGTCCGGCGACCCAGCCGAGATTCCCGTAGAATATCAAGAGCCCCACCATACCAAGCCAGAACACCGGCACAGAATAACCGACAAGCCCCAACACCCGGACTACGTGGTCTATCAGTTTCCCCTGATTGACTGCCGCCAGAACTCCCATCGGTATTCCGATCAGGACGCCCATCAGGGTCGCGATTGTCGCCAACTCAAGAGTGGCTGGGAAAAACCGTTTGATATCTTCCAGAACCGGTTGCGACGTCATGATTGACGTGCCGAGATCACCATGCGCGAGTTCATTGAGATACCGGCCATATTGTTCGTAGATTGGGCGATCGAGGCCCATTTCCAGATAGACCCTGTCATAGGCGCTTTGTGGCGCTCGGTCCCCTATGACCGCAAGCACCGGATCTGAGGGCATGACCCTACCAATTGTAAAAGTTACAGCCGTAAGCCCAATGAACGTGAGGACCAAAGTCAACAGAACATTAAGGATGGCCTTAAGTGGACGCTGCAGCGACGAAGTTGCCCCCGTCGCTGCTGTCGGCGATGGCTCAGTCAAATTCCGGTCCTATTTGGTGATATTGCGATAGAATATCAGATCAAACGTCGCACCAGAAACGTATCCCTCCACTTCTTTACGCACAGCAGACTGTTCAGTTTGCTGGAACATGACGACGTA
>CBDTVL010000173.1:0-8415 GCA_965363755.1 uncultured Sulfitobacter sp. | reverse complement strand
GCCATAAGGGCTGTTTTGAATACTCGACACATTTTTGTGGCCGGGAAGGCCACGGATCATTGCCGGATCACGGTGTAAACGCGGTTGAATATGCGGTGCAATATGTCACCCGGCTGCTGGAGCTGCGCGAGGAATTGAAAAGCCGAAGCCCATCAGATTGCCGTTTTGACCCTCCATTCAGCACCATAAATGTCGGTGGGCTGCATGGCGGGGTGGCCCACAACGTGATACCGGGGAAAGCCACAGTCGACTGGGAAATGCGTCCGGTTCAGACCAGTGACGCTGATCACGTCAAATCCAACCTGCGCGCTTTTTGTGACGACATCCTGCTGCCGCAAATGCAGTCTGTCTGGCCCGATGCGAGTATCCTGACGGACGTGATCGGCGAAACCGTAGGTCTGGAGCCAATGGACGAAAACGCCGCCCGCGATCTTGTCGCGGAGCTGACAGGAGCCAGCGAAACGGATGTTGTATCCTTTGGTACCGAAGCCGGTATTTTTCAAAACCTCGGAATGTCGGCGCTGGTTTGTGGCCCCGGATCAATCGAGCAAGCTCACAAGCCCGACGAATTCCTCGAGGTTGATCAACTGGCAAAGTGCATCAGGATGCTAGAGAGCCTCGGTGAGCGTCTATGACTTGTGAACCAATCGCGCCTGCAAACTGCTGAAATCCCTCGATGATTTTCCGGGGGCCATCTTAGCACGACACTGGTCGAAATCTTTACACAAGATCGGTATTCCGGGTTTGGTGCGGTCTGCCCGCTCGGATCCACTGACCAGCCGGCGCACCCATTGGGTACCCGACATCGCCGTCTCGGACTTGATTAGCAAGGTTCTAGGATGACGCATCTGCGACCTGCTGGGCGGCGCGGCTTCTAATAATGTGCCGAGCGAGTACGCAATTGCCTCGACACACCTGGAATTGTTGCGAAGCTTGTTATTGAGAAGCAAGGTCAGGGATTTAAGCGTTTTCAATTGAGAATTGGCGGCCGGCATATCGAAGCAGCCTTTGGCGCCCTCAATGCGCAGGCAACCTCATTCTGCGGCCGAAATCTGAGGGTCTGCCAATTGGTCGCGCTGGATCTCTGCGAAGATCCAATCGCGAAACTCTCGGATCATCGGATCGTCAGCGCGAGCTGTGGGATAGGCAACTGAATAGATAGCCGTCGGCATAGTGACCGCTTCGAACAGCCGCTCCAAGCGCCCCGAGGCAAGAGTTTCGCACCATCGCATCATAGGCTAAAGAGACCCCTTGCCCTTTCTCTGCGGCGGTGGTGGCCAGTTCACAATCCGGAAACACTGGCCCGCGCGGCAAATCAGGCGGCGCCGTACCCGCAGCCTCAAACCACTAGCGCCAGGCGTCAGCGGTTTAGTCATGCAGGAGCCGGAGGTGCAGCAAATTTTCGGGCGTACGCACATTTTTCCTATCGCGTAACGCCGGACTGATGACTGGGTAACGCGTCGGCTCCATGAGCCGCTCGGTCTTTACCCCGTGCACCTGTTCATCAGCCCATTGGATTGCCAGATCGCTGTCGTTGGTCGAGAAATCCGTGGAAGGCGCGCCCACTGAAACTCTAAGCCGTATCCGGTCTCCAAAACTGAGCCGGCCCAGTCTGGGAACCAGCCAGCGGGCCGCAAAACCAGGCGTGCAAAGAACTCGGAATGGGCGTTGCCCGGCCGCTCGAACAGAACGTATCGTTTCGTCGAACCCGTCCAACAACCCGGTGAGTTTGCCAGCATAGGCGCGCCCGGTCAGCGTGAGGTCCATATTGTTGCCTCGACGCTCAAAGAGCGCAGTGTCGAGGTAATCCTCAAGTGCACGTATCTGATGACTGATCGCGGAGGGGGACAGGCACAGTTCGTTTGCAGCCTATTTGAAGCTTCTATGGCGAGGGGCGGCCTCGAAAGCTGTAACCGCCGCAAAGGGTGAGAACTTTCGCCCCATAACAGATGAATTCCTTTCAACCGCGAATGAAAAACGCCTTTTGCGCGCCGGGCGCTTCGATCCTAACATTTAATCATTCTTTCACCAAACCCAGCGGAGACTGCCATGTTCTTCCACCTCCGGGCCAGCGTTCGGCTGGCGCGTTATCTGCTTCTTTGCCTCGTCACTTCGGTGACACCATTGACAGCTCAAGCCGACGACTTACTGGCGTGGCGAGACACCAACAATATTTCTGAGTTTGTCGCTCATCTTAACCTCTGGCTGGGTGAGAATTCCAACCTGCCGCGGAACAACAGCGCCCCCGATGTCCGCTGGATAGACCGGCACTCTGTAGCTTCTCTGACCGAGTCCTAACACGCTGCTTACAGTGGCAATCCGCGGGGTATCTATGATCTCGGCAATGAGACAATATGGCTGGTTCGCCCCTGGGACCTAAGCGATCCACGCCATGTCAGCGTCCTCCTTCACGAGTTGATCCATCACAGACAAGCGGTTGCCGGTCATTGGTATTGTCCGGGTTCACAGGAACTCCCGGCCTACCGAACCCAGCAAGCATGGTTGGCCGAGTTGGGATTGGAATTGGAATTGGATGTAAATTGGATCGAAGTGCGGTTCAAACAAGCCCCAACGCCTTACGTACCTCCGTCAGGCGCGACTGGCTGACGGGGACCGGACCCAAACCAGAGTTGCCTGCAAATGTGCAAACACCATTGTCTTTTCTGCGCTCAAAACGCGACACATGGTCAGGGTTGATCAGATAGCTGCGGTGGCATCGGATGAAACACCCCTTGGGCAAACGCTCTTCAGTTAGTGATATGGACCATTGGCAGAAGTGTTTTTCGTCAGCTACATAAAGAATACTGTAGTGGCCCTCGGCCCGTAAAGCGGCGACGTCAGCGGGGCGGACAAACCGAGTATGACCGTCTTTTTGATACGGGATAGCGTTTGCGCCGGGCCCTCCTGTCTGATCCACATTTTCAACAGGGATCGGTGCCAGTGTCGACCTATCATCCTCGATTGAGGTTGGCTTGTACTGCACAGCTGCAGAGGGCAGAAACGTCACGCCGGCGAGCAAAAACACCCCGCAGATCACAAACGTCGTCAATGCTACGATCAAGGCAAGCGTGGTATTTCCTATGGATGCAGTGGTCACGCCATCGACAGCGACTTGCAAGAAATTGGTTCCGGCCATCGCCAAAAAATGCACGGCGAATATCGCGATGCCAAATGTAACTGTGCCCAACACGATAATGCGCCGAGTTCTATGACCAAAGGCGATTGCAAAAGAGCCGATTCCCAACATCACAGATGCTGAGACAGCCAAAACCACACCGGCAGGGGTATACGTTGGTTTGCAAAGCTGCATGCCCGCCATACCGATGTAATGCATCGTGGGTATGCCCATGCCAACAATAATCCCGGCAATGACTATGTTTGCTAACGTACGGGCTCGGAAATGCAAAACCAGCAAAGCGATGCCAACCATGAGGATGGCGACCAACACCGAGACCATGGTCGTCAGCGCGTCATAGTAATACAATATGGGCAATCTCACGCCCAACATCGCAACAAAATGCTTGGACCAGATACCACCGCCCATGGCAATTGACGCCATAGCAATGCGCTGCTTTCGTTGCGCAGCGCCAAGGGCCGCTAGCCCCCGCGTCAGAGTAAGACCCGTAAAACTTGCCATGAGCGCAACGGCTAGGGAGGCCAGCACCAATGGGAGACTATGCGTATATTGCAGAAACGCCCCGTGCCCTCCCGTAGCTCGAGTCGCTTTCCACTTCGCAACCTCCGACATCAAATAGTGTGTGACAAAAGGCAGTTTCACTTCGAGGAGTATTCGCGCATCTGGCATCAATTATGCAGCGGATTTGGCATGCCGCAAGGGCCTTGTTTTCACAGTCCTCTTTTTGTCATCTCTCGCTCGAGAAAGATGGTTTGAACCCGCCCAAACTAGCCGCCAGCCAAGGGGGGCCGAGTCGTTTACTTTCTCCTGATAAAGTTAACGGTCATATCAAATTATAGTGCACCGCGGCTGGCGTGAGTAGCGTGGTTGTCATCAATGGATTGCGAAGCAGCGCTGCTTCCAAAGATCACTCCGAAAGAGTGTACGATCCAAATCGTTTCAAAGAGAGGCTTTTCGGGCGCTTGGCGTTGGCCTTGCGAGGAAACTCATCCGCGGTTTGCACGCCATGAAGCACTCCGCGATTGCCGCGCTCATTTGTTATCTTCACCCAGCTTAGGGGCGGGCCGGTGCAGGGCAAGATTGGAATCCGAAAACCGAAAAGGCGAGCGGATTCCGGCGATACCGTCGAGCTCGATCTGCATACCGCGTGCAATAACCTGCGGGTCAGCCATCACTTCGTCCATCGCATTAATTGGGCCAGCAGGCACGCCCCGAGCCTCGCAGGCGGCCAACAAATCAGTCTTTGTGTGCTTTGACGTGGCACTGGTCAGACGTGCAGTCATGTCGGCGCGGTTCTCGATCCGCTTGGCGTTGGTCAGGAAATCGGGATGCTTTGCCATTTCGTCCAGACCAAGCAGGTCACAAAGTCGCTGGTATTGCGGGTCGTTGCCGGTGGCGATGATGATGTGACCGTCGGCACAGTCAAACACCTGATACGGCGTAAGGTTCATATGGGCGTTTCCCATGCGCTCCGGCGGTGTACCAGTGGCCAGATAATTCATTGCCTGATTGGCGGTGACAGCCACTGCAACATCCAGCAGAGACATATCGATGTGTTGGCCCTGTCCTGTGGACTGGCGCTGATGGATTGCAGCCAAAACGGCAGTTGTTGTGTAGACGCCGGTAAATATATCGGTGATGGCCACTCCAGATTTCTGCGGCTGACCGTCGGGTTCGCCGGTGATCGACATCAGGCCGGACATGCCCTGAATGATGAAATCGTATCCGGCCCGGTGCGAATAGGGCCCATCCTGCCCAAAACCCGTGATCGAACAGTAGATCAGACGCGGATTTAACGCGTGCAGACTGGCGTAATCGAGGCCGTATTTCGCCAACCCGCCCTTTTTGAAGTTTTCGATCAGAATATCGGCGTCAGCCACCAGGGCTTTCAGCTGCGCCTGACCATCGGCGGTGCTAAAATCGATGGTGACAGAGGATTTCCCGCGGTTGCAGGAATGGAAATAGGCGGCGGACGTATCGCCATCCCGTTCAATAAACGGTGGGCCCCACTGGCGGGTGTCATCGCCTTGGGGCGACTCGACCTTGATCACGTCAGCCCCAAGATCAGCAAGGGTTTGACCGGCCCAAGGGCCAGCCAGAATGCGCGCCAGCTCAACAACTTTGAGGCCCGCAAGTGGTCCTGGCATCAGTTGCCCAATGCCGTTTCGATGACGGCAGCCATTTCGTCATAGGGTATGTTGGACTGCTTGGTGCCGTCGATGATAAACGTAGGCGTGGATTGAACGCCATCAGCTTCAGCGTTCGTCTGATACCATGCCACCAGCGCCTGCGCCTTGTCGCTATCCTCCAAACATACATCGAGTTGCTCATCACTCACACCTGCCAGACGCCCGATCTTGCGCAACTCTGCAATGATCTCTGCTGGTTCTCCCGCCCGCGACCACGACTGTTGACCGGAATAAAGCAGATCTGCCACGCCAAAAAAGCGGTCCGGACCAGAGCAGCGCGCAATCATTGACCCCCAAAGACCGTAACGGTCAAAATACACTTCACGGTAGATGAACTTGACTTTGCCGGTGTCAATATAATCAGATTTCAATTGTTTATACGGGCCGGCATGAAACGCCGCGCAGTGTGGACAGGTGAAAGAGGCATATTCGATCATCGTCACCGGAGCATCCTCAGCCCCTTGTACCATCTCGATAATGCCAGACGTATCCACATCCGCAGCTTCCTGCGCATTTGCGGACGCGATCAGTGGATTAGGCGGCGAAGACGCACTGTTGGAGAACAGATAGGCCCCGGCTCCTAGAGTCACGACAGCACAAATGAGGGCGATCACACGCTTCATGGCGGATCCTTTCTTAGCGTTTTGCTTTTGTTAGAACATTTTTGGCCAGCACTTCCAGTGCTGACCGGAGATTTTCGTTTTCAACCGGGCGCGTCACGTCCTCGGCGGCTTTCAATATGGCGGCATCGGGGGCCGCATCAGGCTTGGCTTTTGGCCGCGTTTCAAACTGTGCTTGACCTTCTGCAAAGCCGGTTGCGGCGGTTTGTGTGATCCGAACCCGCGCGATGGCATTATAGCCATAGACCGCATTTACCTTCACGCGCAGCTTTTCTTTTTGCATTTCAAGCATCGGGGCCTGCGCTCCTGTGGTCAGAACCGTCAACGTCGCCCCGAACCCACCCCGCCCGTAGCTCACGTTCACGGGTCGGGCGATCCCGGCAATATCCTCGCCTGCGATCTCGGGCCAGTGAGTGAGCAACCGGCTCACGGCAAAGCCACGCGATTCGCTTGCTGTGCGAATACGATCCGTCAGCAGGGTGGAAGTGCGCTTAAAGCCTTTTGTGCTGGCGCGACGCTTCGCCATGGTTTTAGTTCTCCCGGTTCTGCTCTAGTTTAAGGATCAGGTGCTGCGGCGCCAGCGAAACCGACCTCAAGGGATCATAAACATTGCGTGACCTGCCCTCTCCTGCCCCTTTGGCGCAGGACCTACTGGTTTGGTATGATGTGCATGCCCGATCAATGCCATGGCGGGTGCCGCCGAGACAGCGCGCGGCAGGCGTCGTACCTGACCCCTACCGTATCTGGCTGTCGGAAGTGATGTTGCAACAGACGACCGTTGCAACTGTGCGTGATTATTTTCAGCGCTTTACGGTGCGGTGGCCAACGGTGTCCGATCTGGCCGCGGCTGACGTTGGTGATGTGATGGGGGAATGGGCTGGATTGGGGTATTACGCTCGTGCCCGCAACCTGTTGAAATGCGCCCGCGTTGTTGCAAATGATTATGGCGGACAGTTTCCGGCCAGTTATGACCAATTGATAGCGTTGCCGGGTATCGGACCTTATACAGCCGCGGCGATAGCCTCGATTGCCTTTGACCTGCGCCACGTTGTGGTCGACGGCAATGTCGAGCGTGTGATGGCGCGGATGTATGATATTCATACCCCCCTGCCCGCGGCCAAACCGCACCTGACCAACAAAGCCGAAGCCCTGACACCGATGCAACGACCCGGCGATTACGCCCAAGCAGTGATGGATCTGGGGGCAACCATCTGCACCCCGAAGTCACCCGCCTGCGGAATTTGCCCGTGGCGCGACCCATGTGCCGCGCGCGCCGTTGGCACAATGGCGGTGCTGCCAAAGAAAACACCAAGACCGCCCAAGCCTACGCGCTTTGGCATCGTTTACTTGGCGCGCCGCGTTGATGGGGCATGGCTGATGGAACGGCGGCCCGACAAAGGCTTGCTGGGTGGAATGCTGGGCTGGCCGGGATCGGAATGGGTGGAAGGCACCCCGACCGTGGCACCACCTTGCGGTGCAGACTGGCAAGAATTGAACGCGGAGGTGCGCCATACGTTCACCCATTTCCATCTGATCCTGAAGGTCATGACCGCCAGACTAGCGCTGGATCATCCGTTGCAAGCCAACCGGTTTATCAACAAGGCCGATTTTCGCCCCTCCGATCTGCCGACGGTGATGCGCAAAGCCCTTGATCTGCTAGACGGGTCAGAACATCCTCTTTGAACCGTGTGGATTTTCGGACTATATGGGAGGCATACCCAAACAGGTGTCTCCCAATGATCATCTCCGCCGAACAGACCGCAAAATTCCAGTCGGCTCTGCCTTTTGCAGTTTCGTTGTTGCTTATACCTTTGGCCTGGGTTTCCGCAGCAAATGGCGGCTGGTCGCTGTTGTTGTTGCCTCTCTGTACATGGTTCCTGTTTTCAGTGTTTGACGCCATCGTAGGCCAGAACCTTGACAACGCTGACCTTGAACCGCCGGATCAAGATCTGTTCTGGTACAAAGCCATAACCATGGGCTGGGTACCGCTACAGTTCCTGACCTTGTTTGCACTGGTCTGGTATGTGCCGCAGGCTGACCATCTGAACGCCTTTGAAAAGATTGCGATGTTTTTTGGCGTCGGTGTGATGACCGGCACCATAGGCATTAATTACAGTCATGAGCTGATGCACCAAAAGGCCAAGTTGGAACGGTTTCTGGGCGACGCATTGCTTGCCATGGTTCTCTATTCACATTTCCGGTCTGAACATTTGCTGGTTCATCATCGCTATGTCGGCACACCCCGCGATTCTGTGACCGCCCGCTACAACGAAGGCTTTCACCGGTTCTATCCGCGCGTTTTAAAACAGAGCCTTCTGTCGGCGTTCAAAGCTGAAAAGGACATGCTGGCGCGCAAGGGCCTGCCATGGGCTGATCTGAGCAATCCGTTCTTCAAGTATGTCGGTCTGCAGATCGCAATGCTCATGCTGGCCTTCGTGCTCGGCGGGTGGTCCGGGTTTGGTCTTTTTCT
>CBDTVL010000172.1:0-8449 GCA_965363755.1 uncultured Sulfitobacter sp. | reverse complement strand
ATCTTCTTTTACCTGCTCGGTTGAGCAAGGCGCTGACACCAGGCAACGTTTCTTAAAGCAATTCGCCTAAAACTTGAATCACCTAGCGCCGCCTGAAATCATAGATTTCAACGCGCTAGGCGACAAACGATGTTTCAGGTTAAAGGCGAAACGCTATGGTTCGCAAAACTGCGTTTTTTTCTTGCCTGTTCTGAAAGAGGGGTGTTAAAACCGGAGCTGAAGTTGGTAGCTCACTGAGGATTGGCGTCCTTGGTATTGATCCCCCCCGTTTAGGTCTCCGCCTTGCGGGGGTTTTTTGTTTTAAGGGCTTTGAGGTCTCCTTGTGTTTCTGACCGCCTTGTCAGGCAGTCTGTTAATTTTTGTCGCCATGGCTAATTCTGATAGAAATTGACGCGTGCGCTGCTACGGCCTGGGCTCAGTAGCGCACCAACTCCGAACCATGATTGCCCGCATAATCGGTCCACTCGACGCCAACAGCGCGCGTTGAATTTCCCCTGACGCATGTTCTTGATGCGATCACCCAACGCGGGACCGGATCAGGCGACACATCCCGCCACTCGAAATCGCCCTGTGTCCCGTACGTGCCAAGGGTGATATTTGAGTACTCCTGACATTCGTGCTCGCGCCCTCTTGGCTCATGGCTGTAGCCCACCACATTCCAGACCTTGATCGAGCGCACAAAATCAAATTCCGCCCCGGAGACGTCCACATCCGCCGTCCCGTCTTTCGCAGAGGCCAGCAATGCTAAATCGTGCAGCGCTTGAGGCACAACTTCGTTGTCGACATGCCGATTCATCACTGCCGGCACTACTAGCCCCGACGGGTGATCCACTGCATTGGACAGCAATTGCTGTGGCGCCTCTGCAAATG
Organism: uncultured Sulfitobacter sp.; assembly: GCA_965363755.1. Lineage (GTDB taxonomy): Bacteria > Pseudomonadota > Alphaproteobacteria > Rhodobacterales > Rhodobacteraceae > JL08. The sequence goes on along the minus strand of CBDTVL010000172.1, from coordinate 7,579 downwards.
CTATGCTGCGGAGCCTCTCCCTTGCGGTTGACCCCGCACCTTGCCCCCTCGCCGATCTCATCGGGCAGCGCCAGATTTGCAGCGGCGGCTCAATCGGCCAGGGCGTGATGCGCCGGATGAACACCGCTTTTGCTCGTGTACATTCCACAGAGGCTGGCCAGCCACCTGCGAGACACAACAGGATCGCACAATCGACCTGATAGGCCTTTGCTGCGTTGGGAGCCCCCATCACCCCCGCCAAAGACAGCGCCGCTGTCGCCGCAATATGTCCAATAGCTTTCAATTTTCCACCCCTAAATTACTCCACGTTTAGTGCGTGAACGATGAACTATCCTAGGTTGCGTCTTTCCACTTGACGCTCTCTATAATTGTAATATGCCCTGCCTCTAAATAGCGTCAACTTCATCGCGCCCTTCCTTTTGCATCCATGGCGCAGAGCTCGGGTTTACGCAATATCTAATATTGTTTGGTTTTCGTTATGCGTCTTGTTTTTGCTATTGACAGTAAATGGCTTTCAGCAGAGGGTCCACGCGTATTAGAAGTTGTCTCAACGGGGAGACAACAGATGCCGATCAAAAGACAATACCAGTTGATAACCATCAAAGGTGTGCGAGCTCTCATATCCGGGAGCTCCAAGTTTCTGTGTCGGTATGACTTAGTCGAGTTGATTGATGGCAAACCGCGCTACCAGTGTATTTACATCGTTAACGGCAAGGAGAGCATTCTCATCTCCGACCGCGTGTCGGAGAACGGCGTGGAGCCGCGGCTGTTCAATTTCTGGCCGGGCCTGTTCAAACATCATTTTGAATTCGGCGACGAAGCTGACCTTACTATTGGTCGGGATTTCATCATTACCACAGGCGAGCGTCGCGGACGTAATGATGTTCCATCAGGACGGAAGCGCTAGCGCATCTGGCTGGACTTTTCATGGGACCCCTCCTGAAAACATAGAACTTGTTGGGTATTCTCGCGGTGCTTCAGGCAGGAGTACACAATCAAATCGTCCGCAAATTCCTGACACCACAGGGCGCACGGTTATCCTTAGTGCCGTTCGCGAAACAGCAGCGCGCCATGCAGGACACGGCGCTTTGCGTGATGCAGATCTTTCCGCCGCAGAATGGCATCAGTTGTTTCGGTCTCTGATCCAGGCAGAAAGTGCATTCAATCCCAATGCGCTCAGCCCAAAAGGTGCGGTTGGCCTTGGCCAGCTAATGCCGGATACTGCGCGCCAGCTTGGCGTCAATCCACATGACATGCGCCAGAACCTTGATGGTTCTGCGCGGTATTTTCTGACGCAGTTGTCGAAATTTGGCTCTGTCGAACGCGCGCTTGCCGCTTATAACGCCGGCCCGCACCGCGTCGAAGAATATGGCGGCGTGCCCCCTTACCGCGAAACCCGGCACTACATCGCACGGATCAATCAGCTTTCAGGTGGTTTGGTGCGACCGCAGGAAAAGCTCGCCTCATTTGACCACGCGACAAAGAATACCAAGCGGTCCGCCGTCGTGCTGGATTAAGAATAACAAGGAAGACACTCACATGACCATTAAGACCCCGCAAAGGGCTGCCCTCATGGCAGCCATCGCTCTCCTGTTGGCGACCCCTGCGCACGCTCAGGATCTCTCACCGATCCAGAATATGCTGGAATCTGTTGAAGCCGCCCTGACCGGTCCCATTGGGATTGCAGTTGCGACACTGGCGGTGATTGGCACCGGGTTCATGTGCATGATGGGGCGTTTGAACTGGGGGTGGTTTGCCTCGGTGATCATCGGCATCGTGCTGATTTTTTCCGCGGGCACCATTGTCGCAGGGTTTGCCTGAGATGATCAGGTATCGCTTAGTGCCCTTCCTGCACTCAAGAATCCTGCGGACGTCCCGAACGCGCCCAAGCTTCGCAAACGCTGCCTCGGTCCTCCCTACGGATGAGCATTTTTGACTGAGCAGGAAACGCACGTTATGCCCGACCGATCCCCTTTGTTTCTGGGTCTCACGAGACCACCCAAATATCTCGGTCTGCCTGTTGGCTATCTGGCTGTCTTAAGCATGGGGGTTATCTTGCCCTTCATCTGGACCAAGTCGCTGATGATCCTGCTGCTTGGGGGCCCGGTCTACGGGGTCATGTGGGTGGTTGCGGATAAAGAGCCGAAGTTCTTTGAAGTGCTCAGGGTGTCTTACGGCAAAGTGCGCGGCACCAAAAACGCCTCTTTCTGGGGAGGCGATTCCTTTGGCGCTTGATGACCGCAACATTGGCGCATTGAGCCCGGCCCTGATCTCAGCGGATGCCGGTGCATTCGCAGGTGAGAGTTTCCTCTCTGAGCACATGCCCTATCTCACTTATGTCGATGAACAGACCATGATGCTCAAGCAGGGCGATCTCATGGCCACCTTGCGCTTTGATGGTGTGAACCCGATGACCGCCGAGGACGGTGATCTTGATGCGCTGAAACGTGCGGTTTCCGCCATCGTTTCTCTCACCGGCAATACATTTGGGTTTTATGTGCACCGGATCTCAGTGCCGCAACGCTTCGATCTGGCCCCAATCACAGGGACTGGCTTTGCCGCTGAAATCGATCACCTCTGGCAGAATTACATCCGGGACCTCGGCCCCAAGAAGCTACGGCTTTATCTCAGCGTTGTGCGACGCCCTAACCTGACCGCCCGCCTGCCCCTCCTGCGCCGGTTTGCCACGCGGAACTATCTCAAAGACCGCCAAAGTCGCACGCAGCAGCTCAATGAGGTGATGAACTTCTTTTCAGAAGCGCTGAGCCTGGCAAAGCCGGCCCGTCTGACCCGACAAGGTGGCGAATGGCTAGGCTATCTCGGGGCATTGAACTCCGGCACATACCGTCCGATCGCTGAGGGTGCGGCTTTCACAACGCTGGCCGCGCAAGCCAGCACGTGCCGCGCTATCTTTGACGCAGACAAAGTAAGCATCCGCGACGAAGTGACCGGCGCGCTGCGCTATGGGGCGCTGTTCGCCGTCAAAACCTATCCCTCGATAACGGACGTCACCATGCTGGATGCGCTGGATCTGCCGATTGATGTGGTGCTGACCAACACCTTCACCCCCATTCCAAACAACATCATGCTGGAAAACATCCAGCGCACCGTGCGCCAGATGCGCGCCGCGGATGATGCAGCGATCTCTTTGCGCGAACAGTTGACGGAGGCTGCGGATGATATGGAATCCGGGCGCATAGCCTTTGGCGATCATCATCTCTCCGTGGCAATCTATGCGAACAGCAAAGACCAGCTTGAACAAGGCGTAGCGCAGGTCAAACGCATCGGGCAGGAAGTCTCCACCGTGCTGATCCGCGAGAACATGGCCTTGAAGGCCACGTATTTTGCGCAACATCCCGGTAACTTCTCCTACCGTGCCCGCAAGACACCGATCTCATCGGTCAACTTCGCGGATTTCGCAGCGCTGCATGGCACTGTTGAGGGACGTCTGCCCGGCGCGAGCCCCTGGGGTGAGAATATCACCGTGTTTCCAACTGTGGGGTCCTCCGGCTACCGATTTAATTTCCACGAAACCGGCGATCCCAACAAAGAACCTACCGCAGGGCACACAATCGTGCTCGGCACCATGGGCGCAGGCAAGACCTTCACCACTGCGTTTCTGGTGGCGCAGGCCCAACGGATTGGTGCACGCCTGTTTTTCTTTGACAAAGATCAGGGTCTGGAAATGGCGGTGCGCGCCCTTGGTGGTGCCTACAATCAGATCCGCGCCGGGGAGCCGACCGGGCTGAACCCGCTTGCCACGGAGACTGATGCGCGCGGCAAAGCCTGGCTGGCGGATTGGCTCTCCACACTTCTCTCCCGCACGGGCCCAATGAGTGGTGAGCAATCGCGGCATCTGCAACGCGCCATTCGCCAGAACGCAGCGGCTCAAACAGGTTTGCAGAGTTTCGCGGGGTTCGAGCAGTTGTTCCACGCGCTCGATGATGAGGACGAGTTGCAATCACGCGTGGCCGAATGGGCACCCGGGGGTCGGTTTGGCTGGGTCTTTGAGGAAACCAGTGAGGGCGCAGATCTCAATGTCAAAGGGGACATTGTTGGCTTTGACATGACCGAGATCCTGGACATGGACACCGAGCGCATGGCGATGCTTTCCTACATCTTTCGCCAGATCGAACGTGTCATTGAAGATCGCAGGCCCACCGTCATTGTGCTCGATGAGGCCTGGAAGCTGCTCAATGACGCCTATTTTGGCGCCCGTCTGGAGAACTGGCTGGTCACGCTCAGAAAAATGAACTGCGTTGTGATCATGATGACCCAATTGCCCTCGCAGCTGGAACATTCGCGTGTTGGCAAAACCATTATTGAAACGGTCTCAACCCAGATCCTGTTTCCAAACCCAAAAGCTAATCCGTCGGATTATCATTTCCTGCGTCTCAATGACAAAGAAGCCGAGCTTCTCGTGCAACCGATGATTGGCCAGCGCGCGGCACTGGTCCGCTCAGCTGGTGAAAGCGTGTTCATCAATGCAGATCTCAGTGCCCTTGGACCCTTGCTGCCGATCCTCGGCGGCGGCGCGACTGGCGAAGCTTACGTCGGACCGGATTGGCGCAGCCGTAAAGATTTTTGGAGGGTATGAACCATGCGTAAATTGTTTTTGGTCGGTCTTTTGGCCAGTCTCGCAGGCTGTGAGGCCTATACGGATCAGACTTCCCCCTGTGTCGGACAAAGCGCGGTATCCACGAATAACCGCACCCCCTCGTCATCGTCGCGTGCGTTCATGGCAAATCAAGTCTCACGCAACGCTGCTGATCTTGATTGTGCCTATCAACCCATTGGCGCGAACCGGTGAGCAAGATGTTTTTCGTCTCAGCTCTGTCGGCCCTTGCTGTCCCCTGCACACTTCCCGCACACGGTGTTCCAACTGCAGACCTGACGGTGATACGACAGCAGGTAGCCAAAGTTTCGGCGCTTGTGGAAGACCTGAGCGTGCAGCAGAACAGTCTCACCGTGCGCACCTCGCTTGCTCATGTGCAGGCCGATCAGCTGGCGACACTGGAGCAGATGACCGCTGCGACATCTGGACCGGGCTTTAGTATCAGCGCGATGGAAAGTGATCCATCCATCGGCGCGAACGCGATCTATCCGGTTCACAGCAGCGCCCCGATGGACGCGCGCCTTTTTGGCGATGCGCGAGAAACCGTTGAGAGCATGATTGCGCAGGTGGCACAGGAATATGCACCTGATGCGGCGCCCGCTGGTCTGTCACCCACACAGTTCCGGTGCCTGTTCCAGGCGCTGATCAAACAGGAAAGCCGCTTTAACGTGGCGATTTCAAGCCCGGTTGGGGCTTATGGTCTGACGCAGCTGATGCCGGGCACAGCAAGTGACATGGGCGTGGATCGCACCGTGCCGCTGCAAAACCTGCGTGGTGGCGCGAAATATATCACCATCCAGCTCCAACGTTTTGGCACCATTCCCCACGCGCTCGCCGCCTACAATGCAGGCCCGGGTCGCGTGATTGAGTATGGCGGCGTACCGCCCTTCAGAGAAACCCAAGGGTACGTGCGCAATATCACCAAATACTACAATGAGTATCTTACTGTCATTGGCGGGGCTGATGCACTTGGAACACTCTCTCCGAGCGATATGACACTGGCCGAATACAGTAATGTTTCTGATGCCAGTACCTATTATGGCGCTGACAGCCACGCGACCACTGAGCAGGTGATTGCACGTCTCGCAGCCATTCTCCGCCAGATCGATGAACAGCCCGATGTTAAAGCCGCCATTGAGCTCAACACCTACGCGCGCGCAGAGATCGCCCGCATCCTGATTATGCGCACAAAACTGATGGCCGCCGATCAGGTGCGATCAAGCGCGTTTGAACAACATCTCGTGGCTGACCGCATGGCCGAACACGATTTCAAACATATGGGAATATCCGAATGATCAAACGCACGGTGCTGGCCGGTGCCCTCTCTTTTGTTGCGCTGACCTCAGGCTTAAATGCGCAGGGCGTGCCCACCATTGATGGCACCCAGCTTGCGCAATTGCTGGCCCAGTTGGAACACATGGCACAAGATCTGAATGTTCAGCTCGAACAAGTCGCCACCATGCGCCGTGAGCTTGAAACACAGATCTCGCAGCTGACCAATCTGGATGCACAGCTCAGCTCCCTGATTGAGGGCAATGGACTCGGTCAGTTGCTGGCATCGGTGGAGGAATTTGAGCGCATGAAAGGCGTGATTGAACAACCGATCGCTTCGCTTAATCAGATCAAATCTGGCAATTTCGCCGGCGCTTTTCGGGAAGGTTCAGCCGCAGCAAGCCGGATTGGCTCTGTGCTTAGTAGTGCCGGGTTTTCCAGCGAACGGTTATCGGTTCTCTCCAGTTCATCCCTTCCGTCAGACAACAATCTCGCGACGCAAGCCGGGGCGAGTGCGATGCTTTCTGTGGCGGCCGAGGAATCCCACGGCGAAGCGGGTCAAAGCCTGGAGCGCATTCAGACCATGGTGGGTCATATTGATGATCAGGAGGGCCTGAAGTCTGCGGTGGATCTCAATACCCGGGTCACGGCCGAGCTAGGCATCATTCTCACGCAGATCTGGCGTTTGGAAGCCGCGGCGGGTGTCAGTGCTGGCCAGCTCGGTGTGGTCGATGCGGCGACGTTGGCGCAAGAGCGCAGATTCAGAACAATGGCGGTGGAAGAATAATGGATATGAAGATGAAGATGAAGCTTGGTATTGGCGCGGTCCTTGTCGCAGGTCTCGGAATTGGCGCAATCGGGCTCCTGGTTAAAAACGGTGGCGAGGCTTTTGGTGAGCTGGCGGTTGTGGAAGGTGTTGCAGCCGAGGCGGTTGAACCGGCTGAAACAACGAAGGCGAAGAAAGATTTCCAGAGCATGGCCGTGATAGCGGAAGATGTCGTGGAATGCTCATTACCCAAAGTCCCAAAAAGCATTGGCGAGACCGCTTTGACCAGAAACAGCCTTCGGCAAATTCTGCGCATCGTCGCATTAGAAAAGTGGCAAAAAACAGGGTCATGTGACTGCCTTACCCGAGAAACGAGTTGGGATGACGTTGTCAAAGCAGCGCCGGATTTTGAGCGCGCAGATGGCGTTGATCTGAGGTTTGATCTTTCTGACTTACGCTCAAAGGCGGACGACCTGGAAGCTCAACGTTTGAAGGTTTGCGCGGACTAATGGGTGTCATCACAGATATATTGAGCGTTGTTGACGATGCCGTCGCCGGGGTTTCACAAGCAGGATTTGTTGAGCTCGCAGCAAGCGTGGGTGGTGTCCTCACTGCAAGTTCAGCTCTTTTAGTCGCGCTCCTTGGTATCAATGTCGTTGCTCAAATTCGCCCTATGACATTTCCGAGCTTTTTGGCCTTTGGAACCAAGATCGGCCTTGTCGGAATATTCGCCCAATCGTGGGCGAATTTTCAGGTGATTTATTCAATCATTACGGAAGTCCCAGATAGCATAGGGGCGGAGATTATCGGTCTAACTGGCGTGGACACAACGGGAGGATTGTATTCAGCTTTGGATGCAATGGTATCTCAAGTGACCGAATATGGCGACACCATCGGGGATAGTGCAGGCTGGGTGTTTGGGGCGT
>CBDTVL010000171.1:0-8591 GCA_965363755.1 uncultured Sulfitobacter sp. | reverse complement strand
AAGACGGCGATGACGAAATTGCGATGCTCAGCCGTTACTTCAACCAGATGACCAAGCAGCTCAAAGGTCAACGCCAGACCCTGGTGGACAATACCCGCCAGATCGAGCGTCGCCGCCGATTGTTTGATTCTGTTCTGAGTTCGGTCACATCCGGTGTGGTAGGATTGGACAATGAGGGGCGGGTCACATTTGTGAACCGCTCAGCCGAACGACTGCTGGGGTGGTCTGAAGACCAACAGTCGGTGGACATTGCCGTGGCGGTACCAGAATTCGGGCCGCTTTTCACCAGAATCCGCAGCAATCAGATGGAAGTCACACAGGACGAAGTCAAAGTCAGCCGGGATGGGCGGTTGGAAAATTTGCTTGTGCGGATGGCAGTGCGTCGCACTGAGTCCGGCGGGCTGGAAGGCTATGTTGTCGCGTTCGACGATGTGACCGATCTGGTCAGCGCGCAACGTATGGCGGCATGGGGTGATGTTGCCCGGCGAATAGCCCACGAAATCAAGAATCCGTTGACACCCATTCAACTCAGCGCCGAACGGATCAAACGCAAATTTGTCCCGCAACTCACGCAGGACAGCGATCAACTTATACAGATGACGGACGTCATCGTGCGTCAGACCAATGACCTGCGGCGCATTGTCGATGAGTTTTCAAAATTTGCACGGATGCCGGAACCTGACCGTCGCCTTGAAAATCTGACCGCACTGGTGCGCGATGCGGTCATGTTGCAGCAAACTGGACAGCCTGATGTGCAGGTCACCGCTGATTTGCCAGAGCAACCGCTTAGCGTGGAACTGGACGGAACCATGATATCTCAGGCTTTGACGAATCTCATTAAGAATGCCGGAGAAGCCATTGAAACCTTGAAACAAAAAGGTGCACCCGACGGGCTGGTCCCTGAAGTTCGTGTCACACTTGAGGCGCAGGGCAACCAGGCTTGTATTACAATTTCCGATAATGGCATCGGTCTGCCGGAGGATCGGGCGCGGCTGTTTGAGCCGTATGTGACCACGCGCAGCGAGGGCACCGGACTGGGCCTTCCGATTGTCAAAAAGATTATTGAAGAACACGGCGGCACATTGGTGCTTGAAGACGCGCCTGTCTTTGACGGGCAATCCCATTTCGGGGCAATGGCGGTGATACGCCTGCCAATTGGTCCGGGACAACACACACAAAAGCAAAAGGGCGGTGCAATAGACCCATGAGTGATATTCTGATAGTTGATGACGAACGTGATATCCGAGAGCTGATTTCGGATATTCTTAAGGATGAAGGCTTTGCTACGCGGCTTGCCGGCAATTCGGATGATTGCATGTCTGCAATCAACGATGAACCGCCGGCCTTGCTGATCCTTGATATCTGGTTAAAAGACAGCCGCATGGATGGGATAGATATCCTGAAATCGGTTAAACGAGACAATCCCGGCGTCCCGGTGGTGATCATCTCGGGGCACGGGAACATTGAAATTGCCGTTGCTGCAATCAAACAGGGCGCCTACGACTTTATCGAAAAACCTTTCAATATCGATCAACTGCTGGTGGTGATCCGTCGCGCGATGGAGACATCCCGCCTGCGCCGCGAAAACCAGAGTTTACGCCGCAAAGATATCACCAGCTCAGAAATGATCGGGTCGAGCGCAAGCTTCCGAACTCTGGTGTCGCAGCTCGACAAGGTGACAAAATCGAACGGCAGAGTGATGCTGACTGGCCCTGCCGGGTCCGGAAAAGAGGTGGCGGCCCGTTATATTCACGCCGAATCGAACCGGGCCTCTGGCCCATTTGTTACAGTGAACTGCGCCGGGGTTGCGGCAGATCGGATGGAGGAAGTTCTGTTTGGCCGCGAAAGCTCTGAGCGGGGTGTGGAACCCGGTTTACTGGAAGAGGCACATGGCGGAATCGTGTACTTTGACGAAGTTGCCGATATGCCGATCGGCACCCAATCCAAGATTCTGCGTGTTTTGGTGGATCAGCAATTTCAACGGGTCGGAGGCAACGACAAAGTTCGCGTTGATTTGCGCGTAATATCCAGCACTAACAAAGATTTGGATGTTGAAATTGAAGCTGAACGCTTCCGCGAGGAACTGTATCATCGCCTGAATGTTGTGCCTATTGCTGTGCCATCTCTGGCCGAACGGCGCGAAGATATTCCAGTGTTGGCTGAGCATTTCATCGCCGCCTGCAACACCTCGCAAGGTTTACCATTGCGGGAAATCACCGAAGAGGCTGCAGCTTTGATGCAGACAATGATCTGGCCGGGAAATGTGCGCCAGTTGAAGAATCTGGTCGAGCGGGTTCTGATTCTGGGCGAAGGTGCGGGACCAATCGAAGCCCGCGAATTGCCAAGCGAGGTTGAAAAATCCTCCGAGGAAGGCCGTGTGGTCCTGTCAGGCGCCTTGGCCACATTGCCGTTGCGTGAGGCAAGAGAGGCGTTCGAGCGGGAGTATCTGCTGACCCAGATCAACCGCTTTGGCGGCAATATCAGCCGAACCGCCAATTTTGTTGGAATGGAACGCAGCGCGCTGCATCGCAAGCTGAAATCCCTGAATGTCGTCACATCCAGCAAGTCAGGGGCGCGCGTGGCTCATGTTGAGGATGATGAACTGGAAGAAGAATCTGTAGCGGCAAGCCAATGAAGTATATGCTTAATATATGATCCGACGGCGACCGCTTTCACTCGGGATCATTGGTGAATTGAGCGTCGCCGACGGTAACAATTTGCCAACTGCCACCTTCGTTGCGGATCACACATGAATTGGATGTCAGCGGTGGCAGAGTCTGGGTAATAGCTGGAGGTGCGGCGCGGGCGATGCTTTGCGAACAGACTGGTATTTCTGTTCGCTGATAGCCTTTGTTTGCCATGCAAAGATCCAGAACTCTTTGGCGCAAAGGCGCATTTACATCCACCGAATACACACGTCCCTGTCGCCAATAGCCACCGCTTTGATGGCAGTTGCCATTTGCGTCGCAATACGTGCGGCCCGGTATATAATAAGGTGCTTCTTGTCGTATCTGGTTGGCGACCGGTGCGTCCCGCAGTGCGCTGACTTCACAGTTGGTCGTGTCGGTCTGCAGCTTTGTCACCGATGTGCCGGTTTTATAATAAATCTCAAATGGAGCGCAGGCGCCAAGCAGGGTCAGTGCGGTTCCAAATAGAGCAGTTCTGATCATGATAACCTCTGGGACAATCTACACGTCCTGACAGTGCCGTATGGGCCTATGAATGACAATTAATTTGACCCGTTCCGGACCATCTGTCATGCAACACCTCGATAAAGCAGGACTCCGGGTAGTGGAGACTCTGCGCACTAAAGGGCACGCGCCATGAAGGTCATTATTTGCGGGGCAGGTCAGGTCGGTTGGCAAATAGCGCGTCATTTGTCCGGCGAGAACAACGATGTTACCGTTGTTGACAGCGATCCAGATCTGGTGCGCCGAGCCACGGACACGCTTGATGTGCAGGGGGTTGCCGGGTTTGCCAGTTACCCCAACATTCTGGACCGTGCTGGCGCCCGTGATGCGGACATGGTCATTGCCGCCACCTATTCGGATGAAGTGAACATGGTGACCTGTCAGGTCGCCCATTCGGTGTTTGGGGTGAATCGCAAAATTGCCCGCTTGCGCAGTCAGTCTTATCTGGAAGCGATCTATTCCGACCTCTACCGGCGCGATCACATGCCAATCGACGTGGTGATCAGCCCCGAGCGCGAAGTAGCGGCGGCGGCGATGCAACGGCTTTCGGCGCCAGATGCGTTTGATACTGAAACCTTCATGGGGGGGCAGGCTCAGCTTTTGGGCATCACAATCGAAGAAGAATGCCCGGTTGTGAACACGCCGTTGCGCCAACTCACCGATCTGTTTTCCACATTGCGCACAATTGTTGTGGGGGTGCGGCGTGATGGCACACTGTTTGCGCCAGAATCAACCGATCAGCTGTTTGTTGGTGATGATTGTTATGTGTTCAGCCACGTCAATGACGTCCGCCGGACGATGGAAATCTTTGGTAAAACCCCCAAGAAACAAGAGCGGATCGTGCTGGTTGGGGGTGGCAACGTAGGATTGACCGTGGCGCTGCAACTCGAAGCCCTAAAGACTCGGATCCGGGTTAAAATGATCGAGAAAAGCCGAAAATGTGCCGAACTTGCCGCTGAAGCACTGGAGCGCACGATTGTGCTTAATGGCGATGGTCTAGACACGGCCCTTTTGGCCGAGGCCGGGATCAGCCGGGCAGATGCCATGCTGGCTGTCACCGATGACGACAAGACGAACATGCTGGCTGCGGTGCGCGCAAAGGCCGAGGGTTGCCCGTATGCCATCGCGCTGATCAACGATCCGACACTGGTGCCGCTGATGGGGCCTTTGGGGATTGATGCCTACATTAATCCGCGCGCTACAACTGTCAGTTCGATCCTGCGCCATATCCGGCACGGTCGGGTGCGGGGAGTGTATTCTATTGGGGACGCCGAGGCTGAAGTGATTGAGGCCGAAGTTCTGTCGACCTCGCCCATTGCCGGGCAGAAGATCGGTGCCATTGATTTCCCCGAAGGTGTTCTTGTCGGGGCGGTAAAAAAGGGTGACGAGGTGATCCGACCGACAGGAAGCACCCGCATCGAAGAAGGGGATCTGATCGCGCTCTTCGCAATGGCCAAAGATGTCCCCGAAGTCGAACGGCTGTTGCAGGTCTCGATCGACTTTTTCTGATCCATGACCAACACGCCTAGCCCCCAAAGTTTTTCTGAGACGTTGTTGAACCTGCCGCTATTCCTGCTTTTGGTCGGGATTGCATCTCTGTCGATGTATGTTCCTGCGGCCTATGCTTCGATCCTGAATGATCACGCCGACGCGCGCGCGTTTTTCTATGCCGGAACATTGGGGCTGATCACGGTCTCGCTGATTTCGATTGCACTGGGCGGTCGGCGTGGGCGGCATGGCGCATTGGGGCAATTATTGTCGCTTTTTGCGACTTTTTCGGTTTTGCCAGCCTTGTTGGCGATTCCATTTTATCACGCATTGCAAACGACATCATTTCTGAATGCTTATTTTGAAATGGTCAGTGCCATCACGACAACCGGCGCGACGATTTTTGAAGATCCGGCGCGGCTGTCAAATGGTCTGCATTTGTGGCGCGCACAAGTCGGGTGGATGGGCGGCCTTTTGATGTGGATCGCCGCATCGGCAATTCTGGCGCCCCTTAATCTGGGCGGTTTCGAAGTCACAGCCAAGGCCCAGCCCGGGCGCATGTCAGATGCGCGCGGCGATAGGCTAGGGCGCTCTGACCCTCGCAAGCGTTTGGTTCGGATCACAGGCGTGCTGTTTCCAGTTTACGCTGGATTGACCATCGTGCTGTGGATTCTGCTGCTTATTGGAGGAGATACCTCTCTTGTGGCTCTGTCTCACGCCATGTCCGTTATGGCGACAAGCGGTATTTCGCCCATTGGCGGTGTTGAGAATGGGGCATCGGGCGTCAGCGGCGAAGCGGTGATGTTCCTGTTTATGCTGTTTGCGCTTTCGCGCCTCACCTTTTCAACCGACACCGTAACGGCCGGGGGACGAAACCTGCTGTCAGATCCGGAATTTCGGATTGGTTTTGCGCTGGTGGTTGTCATACCGCTGCTGTTGTTTGCCCGCCATTGGGTTGGCGCGTTGGAAATGCGCGAAGGTGACAACATCCCTCAGGCTTTACGCGCGTTTTGGGGGGCGATGTTCACGGTCATGTCCTTTTTGACCACAACCGGATTCAAAAGCGCCGAGTGGAACACGGCTCAGATGTGGTCCGGTCTGGGAACTCCTGGCCTCATCCTTATGGGGCTTGCCCTGATTGGCGGCGGGGTTGCAACAACGGCAGGCGGGGTAAAGCTGCTGCGGGTTTTTGCGCTTTATTTGCAGTGTTTGCGTGAAATGGAGAAACTGGTGCATCCCTCGTCGGTCCCCGGTCGGGCCCACAAAGGCATGCGTATTCATCGCGGCGGCGCCTATATCGCGTGGATATTTTTCATGCTCTTTGCATTGTCTCTGGCGTTGATCACAGTAGTTCTGGCTGCACTCGGAGTTGATTTTGAGAACGCGATCGTATTGAGCATTGCGACGCTATCCACAACCGGTCCGCTGATTGAAACAGCGTCCGAAGTGCCTGTTAAGCTGGTAGATCTGACTCCGTGGGCGAAAAGAGTCTTATGTGCTGCGATGGTGTTGGGACGGCTTGAGACGCTGGCAATTATTGCACTTTTGACCCCTGATCTTTGGCGCAGCTAGACAAGAATAAGACGCCGTTTCGGGCAGAGATTTTCAATTGGCTCTTAACGGATTGTTTTTTAGGGTGGAAACTCCCAAAAACGCACTCCATAATCAAACCTGCAAGGACGCATTGGATCCGCAATGCGCAGCCAAGAACAAAAGCAGGAATGTGAAGATGGCTTCAGACAGACAGAATCTGCAGGACGCGTTCCTGAACCACGTGCGCAAAACCAAAGTGCCCGTGACAATTTTCCTGATAAACGGGGTCAAGCTTCAGGGCGTGATTACCTGGTTTGACAATTTCTGCGTTTTGCTACGCCGGGATGGCCAGTCACAACTGGTCTACAAACACGCAATCTCGACCATCATGCCAAGTCAGCCAATTAGCCTGTACGAGGGCGAAGACGCCTCTTGATGGAACATGAGCGTGTAGTCACCCGCGCATGGGTCCTGCATCCTGATCTGAAATCTGATACCTCCCGACGGCCTGCGGACCCGGCGCTCGCAGAAGCCGTTGCCTTGGCTGATGCTTTGACCGGGCTGGAGGTTGTGGGCGCTGATGTGGTGCGCTTAGCGACGGCGCAGTCGGGCACCTTGTTCGGCAAAGGCAAGATTGAAGAACTGCGTGTGAAATTTGAGGCCGAAGAGGTTGAGCTGGTGCTGGTCGACGGGCCGGTCTCTCCTGTGCAGCAACGCAATCTGGAAAAGGTCTGGAACGTCAAGCTGCTCGACCGGACCGGACTGATTCTTGAGATTTTCAGCGACCGCGCGCGCACCAAAGAAGGTGTGTTGCAGGTCGAGATGGCCGCATTATCCTACCAGCGCACGCGTTTGGTACGGGCCTGGACCCACTTGGAACGTCAGCGCGGTGGTCTTGGATTTGTCGGCGGCCCCGGCGAAACCCAGATAGAGGCGGACCGGCGCGCTATTGATGACCAGTTGGTACGTTTGCGCCGGCAGCTGGACAAAGTTGCAAAAACCCGCGGTCTGCACCGCGCCGCACGTGCCAAGGTGCCCTATCCGATTGTTGCATTGGTCGGATATACCAACGCTGGCAAATCCACGCTGTTCAATCGGTTGACCGGTGCGGATGTGATGGCAAAAGACATGCTGTTTGCCACGTTGGACCCGACCATGCGCTCTGTTGTGTTACCCGACGGGCCTGAGATCATCCTTTCAGACACTGTGGGTTTCATCAGCGATTTGCCAACCGAACTGGTCGCTGCATTTCGCGCCACATTGGAAGAAGTATTGGGTGCGGACTTGATATGCCACGTGCGCGACATTTCCCATGCCGAAACCGAAGCGCAGGCGAGGGATGTGATGGACATTCTGGCCTCGCTTGGTGTCGATGAGAATCGCCCGATGCTCGAGGTGTGGAACAAGTCTGATCTGCTTAGCCCTGAGGCCCGCGAAGCTGTCGAGGCGCGCGCCGCGCGCGATGATACCCGATTTGCGATATCAGCCATCACCGGCGACGGGCTGGACAGGTTGTTGGCTGCAATCGCAGTGTCACTGGCCGGTGCAAAAACCGTAGAGACAGTTAAATTGCCCTTTTCTGACGGCAAAAAACGCGCATGGCTGTTTGCGCAGGACATTGTCGAAGCCGAGGGCCAAAGCGAAATCGGTTTTGACATTACCGTGCGCTGGACTGCCCGACAAAAGCTGGATTTCGAAAGAGTTTAGCCCCATATGCGTGCAGCAAAGGCATTGCACTATAATTCGACACTAGCGGCTTTGACGGGATTGGAGTTGCGATTTGGCAGTATGGGAAACCCAGTATTGCAATTAATTCAGCAGTATTCGAGAAAATCTCGCAATGATTACTCGGCTGATTTCATTTCCGGGCCTTTGTATTTCGGGCTCTTTACTATTGCCGGCTCTCAAATCGCGGAGCAATATTCTCCGGATAGGACTGAGGAAGCTCTGAAAAACCTCTGCATGGCGTGATGATCTTATTGGCTCGGATAGAACGATTAATTCGCCTGACGTTGCCCAAGCAGATGGCTTTTGCCGCCTGCGCTCATGCCAGCCAAAAGAAGCTAACACATCTAAAGAGGTTTGTTTCGAAAATACAAACTGCTGTACCTAGAACCGCCGGCGTTTGGTATCAGCTTTTGAGTTGTACTGAGATAATTATTGCCGTTTCCAGAGAGAGTCGGATTAACTCGGTGCCGGCCGCGAACCTGTTCAATTTGGGCGCAGCAAAGCCGATATTGATCCCTAGGCAGTGATCATCCCCTGTGCTTTTATGTGCAGTATCCTTTGTGCTAGCAATTGGATGATCAAATAGGGGAGGCTTACGTGAGCGGACTGGATATATTTGCATGGATCGTTCTTATCGTGTTGGTGTGCACG
>CBDTVL010000170.1:0-8599 GCA_965363755.1 uncultured Sulfitobacter sp. | reverse complement strand
TCTGAATCCGCGTAGCGGTTGATTTCTTGAATCACCATCTCGACCGTGATCGGCTGACGCAATTCTTCGATCATGCCCTTTTTGGTGTCGTAGTCGCGAAACAGGAACAGGTCGGGTTCTTCCATCCACTCATCCGGCAATTCAAAATCCATCGCCCGCACTTTGACGGCATCGGTGATGTTCTTGATGGCGCGGCCCGTAAAGCGGTCATCCGCCTCCTGAATGCCTTTGAGGTAGGTGCCGAGTTTGGTAATTGTGTCAAGACTACCAATGTCGCTACTGACGCGCTCAAATACCCGTGCAAGCCCTTCTTCATGGGGGCGTGAATGGCTGTCAAACGATGCGGCGACCGCCTTTTTGATCTCTTGCGCAGCGTAGGCTTGATGATCGCCCAGCGGGATGTCGTGGTTCTTGCCCATCAGCAGATGAAGGATGTCGATATAGTCGTCGCGCGTGATCGGCCCGTCGACCAGAAACCGCGCCCCCGCCCGCTGGCGCAGGGCATCATCAACGTTTTCGGGGTAGTTCGAGAACATGCCAAAGGTGCAGTTGCCGCGCACAACGGTGTTGGCCCCGGCAAAGCTCTCCATCAGCACCGCAGTGATCTCAAGCTGCCCGGCTGAGGATTGCCTATCACCACGTTTGCCTGCCAGCGTGTCGATGTCATCAATGGTGCCGAACCCTATAACCGAAGGGTCAAGGATGGTGTTAATGAAGGCTTTGGCGTTCTGCCCCGACTTGCCCTGATAGCTGTCAATATTGTCGGTGCTGAGGTTCTGATACCGGAACGGATAGCCCGCAATGCCACAATAGTCGTTGATCAACCCGGCCATCATCTGGATCAGGGTTGTCTTGCCGGTGCCGGGCTTGCCATCCCCCATAAAGGTAAAGATGAACCCGCCGAGGTCGGCGAAGGGGTTCAGGCGTCGTTCAAAATCATAAGCCATCAGCATCTTGGAGAGCTTCATCGCCTGATATTTCGCAATGTGGTTGCCGACGACTTCGTTCGGTTTTTTGAACGTCATGGTCAGCGTCGAAGACTTGGCCTTGGACGCCGGGGAAAATCCACGGATCGTCAGATCGTCAGCCTCGATATGCCATGCGGCATTGTTAAACGCCTCTAACCGGCCAGCAGTTTGCGCCCGCAAGGCCACCTTTTCCATCAGTTTTTCAGCATAAGCGGCAACCGTAGCAACAAGGCGCGCGTCATCCGTAGCGTGAGCGGCAATGTCCTGATCCAGTTCCCATAAGGCGCCGTGCAGTGCGAGTTGTCCATTATCTGTCAGAATCTCGTCGACATCACCAACCTCCACGGTGACTTCAGACAGGTGTGAGGACAGCAAATAGGCCGTTGCATTGCCAAGAACGTAAAGGGTGATCAGCGCCTCGGCCGCCAGTAATTCTGAAAATTCGGTCTTGTCTGATGCGGCCAGAGATCCTTGCAGATTGGCGCGTTTCAGATCAGCCAGTCCGGTCTGCTCGGCAAAGTTCTCAGCTACAGCCAACGCAATTGATATGGCGCGACGCACAGTGTTCATCACTGTCGCCTGCGATGGTGACGTCAGAACGTCCCCCCCATCAGCCCCTTCAATCCGCGCCAGCAGTTGTACGCCTTCACTGCGCGCTGTTGAGCGTGTCACGAGGCCCGGCGTTGTTGTGCGAAACCGGCGCCGGGTTCCGAGGCCCGAGGATTTCTCGACCGAGGGTGCTGAGCTGGCTGTACCAATGCGCGGGGTGTGATCAAACGCTTCCAGCAGCGCGGTTGCCGCCGGATAGTGCTTGATAATATCATCCTCTCGCAACTCCATTTGGTCAGAATTCAGGCTCATAATTTCACTTTCTCAACATATCGTTCGTTTGTTGCACGTATCACCGATAAGATAGAACTCTGCCCCCGGGGCTCACCACAAATTTGCGCACGGACGCAAAGCCGGGTGGGTTTTTCTCTTCCAGCACCTGATAAGGGCGCTGGGGTAATATGATGCTGCGTTCGGTCCGGGTCGCACCGGTGTCCACGCCCCGACCGGCAAAGGGATCGAGCGCAAATATCTCTCGCTCAACAGTGGAAAACCAACCAGACTTTTCTTCGATCACACGCTCGCTTTCCAGTTCTTCTGTGGTCCAGACCAACGCCCAGTCTTCGCCTTCGGGTGAATGCGCCTCTTCCAGCACCTGTCGCAGCGGGCCAGATTGGCTTGTGAAGGCGTGCGAATACATTGGGCCTATATGGAACCGGCGCAGGCGTTTGGGATGCACATCGTCAAAGTCTTTGTCGAAGCCCTGCGCGATGGTCAGCAGCTTGAGCCCACCCATACTTTGCGCCATCAGATGCGACTGCACCTCGGGCCAACGGTACTGGTCCTTGGGCAACGCGGTATGACCGGTATCTTCGACCTCCATCAGGTAAATGGTCGGCAGGTTGATCTGACTGTCATAGACCGCCCAGTGCAGCATGAACGTGCGACGCTGTTCGGTTTTGTTGCCAGTCCAGATTACCTGCGGATCGTTCTGCGCCCAGAACAAATGCCCTTTGAGCAACTCTTCATAGTAAAGCCGCTGCGACAAGGCGAACTGCAGCTTGGTTGGCAGTTCAAGGTCCCCGACAATACGGCGCACCATCTGGTTCTTCAGTTCGGAGTCAGACGGCATGTTTTCCAGATGCTGTGCGGCCTGCTGGGCGTCATTTGCCATGGTCAACAACTCGGACGCGACGGGAAACCCGCTTTCGTGGCTGTCAAAGGTCAGGCTGCCAAAGAACCGACCTGTGTCACGACCAGTCAGCAGGTATTTCATCGCCAAGGCACGAAAGGTATAAGACAGCGCCGCGCCATAGCGCGTCAGCACCTTGACCTCGTCCTTGTTGAGCGATCCTTCGGCCTCCATCACACCTGCCACGCGAGTCATGTGACCGGTGATGGCTTCAAACTTCTTGAAATACCGGCGCGAGGCGAACGGATCAGTCAGGCCGATGTGATCTGGGGCAAGGTCAGTCAAGCTCGTTCACCTTCAACTGCCGCCGCCGCAATAGTTCTGGCCCGATCCGTTGGCGTTTGCATCCCGCACGGCAATCCACATCAATCCAATGAATAACACTCCTAGCGCGGGAACAAGAACCCGCCAAGGCACATGAAATACGACGGCGCCAGCAATCAACGCAACACCGCAAAGCAGAACAAGGAGCTGTTTAAGCATCATCCACCATACAGGTTTTTGTCATGCTTCTCGATGATCTTCTCAAACCGGCGGGCAAAGCGTTCGTCGGCTTTGGCCTTGGCCTCCAGCACATCGCGGGCAAAGACCATGTGATCTTCGTGTGCTTCCATCATGTCAGCCATGCGTTTGTTGGTCGCGGTCCCGATTGAGGCCATGGCGGTTTGCGCCTCTTGGTCTGTTTGCACGCCAATCTCGTTGATCCGATGCGCGACATCCTGCTGTTGTGCGGTTTTCAGCGATTTGGACAGGGCATCATAAAGCACCACGCGTTGTTTGGTGTCGGTCTGCAGCTTGTTGATGAGAACCATCTGCGTTGCGGCCTGATTTTGCAGGGAATCAATCCAGGTTTTGCCCTTTTCAATATACCGCTCCAGCGTCTGAGATTTGGCAAGTTTGACCTGTTCGTCCTGCACCATCGCGTTATATTGGGTGTTCAGGTCAGCCAGTTCCGTTTCCAGTTTCGTGCGGGCGGCGGCATCCTGTTCAACGGCGATTTTATTCTCAAGCGTGATAATCTTGGGATCCATCGCCACAATTTCCACACGGATGCTCTCCAGCTCGCCCACCGTAAATTCGCGTTCGTCCAGTGTTTCGGTCAGGTTGTCTTCGACTTTCACACGCTGTTCTTCAAGCAAGCCTAACTGGCCCTCAAGCAGTTGAACGATCACATCTGATTTGGCAATCAGGTCTTGCAACTTGTCGTCGATCGACGCGGTGCGGATACGTTCCTGCCGCATACTGTCCGATTTTCCTTTAGAAAACACGCCGACCAAGCTTTCCCAGCCCGACTTATTGCGCATTTCGTCAAAGTCTTTGGAAAAGGCCGCTGTCACATCGTCAAGTCCCATGATCAACTCGGCGATGTTGGCGTTCATCACATCGGTATGGGCATGTACGTCGTCCAGTGTCGCGTTTTCGATATCAATCATCGCGTCATCACCCGACTTGATCTTAGAGCGGGCAGTTTCAATCCGACTGGTCAATTCTGATATCTTGGCTTGGGCCTGTGCCACCTGTTCCTGAGATTCTTTTACCTGTGCGTCAAAATTTGCCATCAAACACTCCTTCTTTCCAATACGTTACGATCCATATAGGAAATGTTACGTCGATTTACATCGGGATTTCCGCTTTTTCGAGGCAAGTGTTGCAAATCAAAATGGCAAAGGAAAGACTGACGTCCGCAACGTTGTGCCCCTCGGATCGGCGAGATTATGGTACTGGACAAGCTTCATCAGACGCGGTTTGGGTGCTGCGAACAGAATTCACAGGGGGAGCAAACCATGCTTGATTCAACAACTGACCTGAAATCGCTTTTGAATGATCCTAGCCTTTTGGCGACGCAAGCCTACGTGGGCGGTCAGTGGATTGACGGCGACGGGGGCGCAACATTTGACGTGACAAATCCCGCGCGTGGCGATGTGGTTGCGCAAGTGGCAGATCTGAGCCGCGCGCAGGTGGCAGGCGCCATTGCGCAGGCCGAAGCCGCACAAAAAGGCTGGGCCGCGATGGCTGCAAAAGAACGCGCCGTGATCCTGCGCAAATGGTTCGATCTGATGATGGCAAATGCCGATGATCTGGGCGCGATCCTGACGGCGGAGCAAGGCAAACCCCTCGCTGAAGCCAAAGGCGAGATTGCCTATGGTGCCTCATTTGTGGAGTTCTTTGGCGAGCAGGCCAAACGCATCTACGGAGAGACCATTCCCGGCCATCAGCGCGACAAACGCATCATGGTGATCAAACAACCTATCGGCGTTGCCGCCTCGATCACCCCGTGGAACTTCCCCAATGCGATGATCACACGAAAAGCTGCCCCGGCCCTGGCTGCGGGTTGCGCCTTTGTCGCCCGCCCGGCTGCGGAAACTCCCCTGTCCGCAATTGTTTTAGGAGTCCTTGCAGAACGCGCGGGCATTCCTGCAGGTGTGTTCAACGTGGTGCCCTCTTCGCGATCTTCTGAGATCGGCAAAGAGTTTTGCGAAAACCCAGCCGTGCGCAAACTCACTTTCACGGGGTCGACTGAAGTGGGCCGTATTCTGCTGCGTCAAGCTGCGGATCAGGTGATGAAATGCTCGATGGAACTGGGGGGCAATGCGCCTTTCATCGTTTTTGATGATGCAGATCTGGATGCGGCTGTCGAAGGCGCGATGCTGTGCAAGTTCCGCAACAACGGCCAGACCTGCGTCTGCGCAAACCGGATTTATGTGCAAGCCGGGGTCTATGACGCCTTTGCCGCGAAACTGGTCAAGGCTGTTGAAGCGTTGAAGGTCGGAGATGGTCTGTCTGCCGGCGTAACAACTGGCCCGCTGATCAATAGAGAGGCTGTCGCCAAGGTCGCTGAGCACATCGAAGATGTAACGTCGAACGGCGGCTCTGTTCTGACAGGCGGCAAGGCACATACATTGGGCGGCACATTCTTTGAGCCTACGGTCGTTGCGGGAGTCACCCAAGACATGAAAGTGGCAACCGAAGAAACCTTTGGCCCGCTCGCCCCGCTGTTCAAATTTGAAGACGAGGACGAAGTCATTGCCATGGCCAACGACACCATTTTTGGTCTGGCCTCCTACTTCTACGCCAAGGACCTTAGCCGAGTTTACAAAGTGGCCGAGGCGTTGGAATACGGCATTGTAGGTGTGAACACTGGAATCATCTCGACCGAGGTCGGACCCTTTGGTGGTGTCAAGCAATCCGGTCTGGGTCGTGAAGGCAGTCATCACGGCATCGAAGACTACCTTGAGATGAAATACATCTGCATGTCGGTGTAGAATTCCGATCAGGCATCCGGATGTCGTGAGTATCAAAAACACGGCAAAGCGGTTTCCTTGCTTTGCCAATAAAACACCCGTTTCGATTACCAACGTCCAAAGTCGGCCATCACCCTGAACACGAAGTTTGTTTAGGGTGGAGACCGTTCATGTTTGAAGGTAAGAGCAATGAATCGGCTTTGAACATCTCGTGAATTTGGACCTTTACATATGCACTACTCGCGCGCCCGGATCATAACCTCTTATTCTAAGGTTTTCATGATTGTATTGCTGTCAAGCGTATGGTCGTTTTCGACTCTCTCACCTGCCAGAGCGCAACAAGACACCGCGTCAGCATCAACAGAAGTAAAAACGACTTCTGAGCAAGTCCTAGACGCCGTAATTGACGAAGATGCACGCGATGCGGAAAGTGCACTGCCCGCTGAAGTTCTGAATGCTGCGATAGACAGCAATGAATTGGAGTTGCGGCTTATTCCTTTAACCAAGCCTGAACTTGAGCTTCTGACCGCTGAATGGCTAGAGATTGTTCGACAAAAGACCGTAGAAGTCATGTCGGCCGAGATTGCGATTTTGCGCACCGATGGCGCAGCCGAAGATGCGGCGCGTGATAGCCTTACAAAGCTGGCCATTGAGCGCAAAGACTTGTTCGAGAAATACAGTAAGGTCATTGCAGGGTTGGAGAAAAAAGGCGGCGCTGCTGAACTGGTGGCAGAATACCGTGCCTATGAATCGGCTGTCATCATCGAAGAAACGCGAACAACCGACTATGAGACACTGGCCGTTGAGGCAATGAATTGGGTAGTGGATCGCGACGGTGGCGTGAGCCTGGCCAGAAAGACTGCTATCATTATCGTAACTTTGATCGGCTTGATCATTTTTGCAAAAATCGCGCGACGTATGGCGCAAAGATGGTTTGGACATATTCCCAATTTGTCGAAGCTGTTGCAGGTGTTTCTTGCTACTATGGTTTATTGGTTAGTGCTGACCATCGGGCTCTTGGTGGTCCTGTCCGCACTTGGTTTTGATATCTCGCCGGTGTTTGCGCTTATCGGCGGCGCCTCTTTTATTATGGCGTTTGCGTTTCAGGACACCCTTGGCAACCTCGCCAGTGGCTTGATGATCATGATCAACAGACCCTTTGACGAAGGTGATTATGTCGATGTCGGCGGAGTCGCCGGGACCGTAAAATCGGTCAGTATCGTCGCGACAACGGTGGTTACACCTGACAATCAGATTATTGTGATCCCCAACAAAAACGTGTGGGGTAACGTAATCACAAACGTTACGGCAAGTGAAACCAGACGTGTAGACCTTGTGTTTGGGGTCTCGTACGAGGACTCAATTCCTGAGTCACTGCGGGTAATCGAAGAAACCGTACGCGCGCATCCACTTGTGCTGGAAGATCCGGAAACCGTGATCCGGGTTCATGAGTTGGCTGATAGCTCGGTCAACTTCATTTGTCGCCCGTGGACAAAGACCTCCGACTACTGGGCCGTTTACTGGGATCTCACACAGCAGATGAAAGAAAACTTCGACAAGGCCGGCATATCGATTCCGTATCCGCAACAAGATCTTCATGTTCGGACTTCCTCGTCGCCACTTTCCCAGATCGCCTCAGCGACCTAATTCTGCACCAACCATGATGACGAACAAAAAGGCCCACGTCTCAGGAACCCGCTCACCCCGAAATGCGTTGGTCAATGGTTGTGTCTAGAATAGCCGACCGTCAGAAAGAATTTCAAAAACGCCCCAAGGATTGACCTCTCACCTGCGTCCAACAAAGGTGATGCGGATGAAATCGAGCGACGAAGATCTGGCCCTTGCGGCTGCCGGCGGTGATGGTGCAGCTTTCGCCGCGCTCCTAGCGCGGCGTTATGATGGCCTGTTTCGCCTGGCTTTTCGCCTTACCGGGTCGCAGCACGAGGCCGAAGATCTGACGCAGGATATCTGCGCAGCCCTGCCCGCCAAACTGCTTGCATTCCGGGGTGATGCACAGTTGACCACATGGTTATATCGGGTTGTCGTCAACGCCGCGCATGATCGGCGACGCCGACGCGCAACTCACGCCAAGGCCGCAAGTGGTTGGGGTGAATGGGAATTGAACCGCAAATCGGCAAATGCAGAGACTGCAGAGCAGATCGACTGGCTCACCACAGCCATGTCCGCCCTGCCCGATGATCTACGTGATACGCTAGCGCTGGTATTGGACGACATGACGCACCGCGATGCCGCGACTATCTTAGGTGTTTCAGAAGGCACTGTCAGCTGGCGCATTTCTGAAGCAAAGAAGCATCTGCGCGGTATGCGCAAAACCGAGGATCAGACATGAGTGATGATCTTGATGACCTGAAAGCAGCACTTGACGGTGCAACGCCTGCGCCAGACTCCGCCCAAAAGGCAGCGCATCTGGCATTGGCACAGGAAAATTTCGAACGGCTCCAAGGATCGGCGCAGCCCGCGCGTCCTACTTCCATTCGCCCCAAGTGGGGCCTTTGGACAGGAGCAAAAGAAATGATGAACACTCTTACGTCTCGCGGTGGTCTAATCGCCACAACTGCACTGGTCGCCGTCGGCTTGGTATTTCTGACGCCGTTAGGGGACGACCTGCTGGCCCCCCCCGCGCCCCG
>CBDTVL010000169.1:0-8651 GCA_965363755.1 uncultured Sulfitobacter sp. | reverse complement strand
GCCACATGGCCATGGCCGACAAGGCCAACCACTTTCCCCGCGATCTCTCCGAATTGCCCCTGAGCTGATGGTGGCAGCGCCCATTCACCGGTTTCGCGCAGTCGATGGTCGAGTTTGGGAATGCCGCGCAACGCACTCAGCATCAGACCAAGTGTCAATTCGACCACAGCTTGGGTGTTCGTGCCTGGCATGTTGCACACCGCGATGCCCCGCGCCTGTGCTGCGTTCAGATCAATTGCGTCCAACCCAACGCCAATCTTCTGGATCAATTTCAACCGGGGCGCGGCGACCAATAAATCGTGAGTAACCGGATGAAGCACATGAAGAAGGACATCTGCCTTGGCCATGGCCAAGTTCACGTCGCGACCGGAGGCATCCGGCACAATCTCGATGCTCAGGGTGTCGCTATGCAACGCCGCAATGCGATCTTGCAGCCATTGCCCGCAAGGGTGGTGAAACAAGGCATTAATCACGGATGGCCCCAGACAAACCCGGCGCGATCAGGCAGTGCCGCGCCGCAGGGCGCGACCTCGGCGATGCGCAAGCCTTCATTCCATTTCGCCATCCGTTCAGATCGCGAAAAAGATCCCACTTTTAGCTGCGCTATGCCCCAGCCTACGGCCATATGTACGATTGAAACATCCTCGGTCTCACCGGAGCGCGCCGAGATGATCACGCCCCAGTCTACATCGCGCGCCGTCGCCAGGGCAGCGCGTGTGCCGGTAACCGTGCCGTTCTGGTTCGGTTTCATCAGAAAGGCATTGCAGGCGCCCGCCGAGGCCGCGGTGCTAATTTTGTCTGCATGAGTCACCGTTGTGTCGTCAGCGATGATTTGTATCCCGCTCCCCGCCTTTGATGTGAAGCGGGCCAAACCGGACATGTCGTCCTCGCCCAGAGGGTCTTCAACGGCGACAATCGGATAGTTCTTGATCCAATCCAGAACCAAATCGCCAAAGGCGTCCGACCCAAGCTCAACCCCGTCTCGGGACAGAGTGTAGCGGCCGTCCTTGCCAAATTCCGACGCGGCGATATCAAGCGAGATCGCCACATCCTCTCCCGGCCTATGACCGCTTTTCTCGATCGCGCGCAACAGGGTTTCGATGGCCTCTTCATTAGTGTCGAACATAGGCCAGAAGCCGCCCTCATCGGCCACACCGGCAATCCGTCCGCTGTCGGCCATCAACCGGCCAGCAGCTTGATAGACATCCGCCACCCATTCCAGCGCTTCGACGTAATCTGTGGCGCCCACCGGCACGACCATGAAGTCTTGTACATCGACCCGCCGGGCGGCATGCGCGCCGCCCCCAAATATCTGAACCTCAGGCATCGGAAGATGGGCGGGCACGTGGTCACCCGCCAAGTAGCGCCAAAGAGGCAGACTTTGGCTGGCAGCGGCAGTATGCAGTGCTGCCATCGAAGTCGCGATGCTGGCATTACCGCCCAAGCGCGCCATGTTTGGGGTGCCGTCGAGTTCAAGCAAGCGGGCATCGAGCGCAGCCTGATTCGTCACATTAAGCCCCTTCAGCGCGGGGGCGACCTCTTCGCGCAAGCACGCCAGGGCGGTCTGCACATCCAGCCCGGCAAAGGCCTCACCTCCGTCGCGCAAATCAACGGCTTCGCCAGTCCCGGTCGAAGCCCCTGCCGGGGCAATGGCTCGGCCTGTGGCGCCGCCGGTGGTTGTGATCTCAACTTCCACTGTGGGGCGCCCACGCGAATCCCATACGCGTCGGGCCAATAGGTCTTCGATTGTGGCTTTGCTCATGGGGCTGTGTCTCCAGTTAAGGCGCGGGCGATCTCCAACGGATGCGCCGCGGGGGCATGCAAGAACTGGCGTGCGACGGCGCGGATAGAGGTCTTCTTTTCTAGATCTGTAATGTATTCGACGGGCGATTTACCGTCGATTCGAGCCAAAAGAAGCCCGGGTAACAAGTGTGTGGCGCGGGACTGAACTGCCTCGGCCCTCTCCGGGGTGTCCGCGTTGGCCCGGCCCTCAAGAAGTGCCTCAATCGCCGATCTCAGAATGCCGGCGGCGTCCGGCCGATGCACGGATTTCAACAACAGGTGGTTTAATGCAAACGCCAGATCGAAGGCTGGATCGCCGTACCAAGCACATTCTGCATCAAGGATGACCGAGGCGGAATCGCCATTGACGAGAACGTTCTTGGGGCTCACATCTCCGTGGACCAATGCCTCCCTGCGCGACGCGGTGGATGTGGCCAGTTCGGTGAGCTCGGGCGCCAGGTCGGGATGCCTCCGGGCGCATTCGAGAAAATACGGGTCCAAACGCAGCTCGTGAAAAAGCAGAGTCGTGTCGAAACGTTGCGCGAGATCGCGGCGCCCGCGTGTGGCGCGCGCCAAGCGACCCAGATGGGCTCCCACGTTGCGCGCAACCGCGATATCTACTTGGCCGGCCAGCAGCTGCGGCTTCCAAAGAGTCCACTCAGCGGGGTCGAAAAAGGGTAGCACGATCAGGCCAAGCGCCTCGTCTTCGGCCAACAATTCGGGTGCGAAGCCGGGCACCTCGGTGCCGACCACACGCAGAAACTCGGCCTCAAAATGATTCCGTTCGACTGGTACTTCCCATGTCGCGGCGACGGCGAGCTGGCTTCTGGCGCGCTTGACGCACATCGGGCGATGCCCGCCGATGACCTGCCAGATATCAGAGGACACGCCGCCAGTGAGCGGAATAAACCGCAGCGAGGCGGGATCATCGGCTAGGCCCGCAGCCAATAGGCTCTCTGCGATCTTGGGGGGCGGGGTCATCCGAATGTCGGCCCCGCTTCGACGACAACCGGGTTGCTCAGAACGCCGACGCCCTCAAGCTCGATCTCCATGACGTCCCCCGGCGCGATTTCCCCTACGCCAGAGGGGGTGCCCGTGATGATGATATCGCCCGGCTGCAGGGTAATGGCCTGGCTTAGATAGCTGACCAGCTCGGGCACCGAAAAAAGCAGATCCGAGGTGCTGCTCGATTGCCGTTTCTCACCGTTCAGCCGCGCTTCCAGCCGCAGATCCGAAGGGTCCAGTCCGGTGGCGATCACGGGCCCGAGCGGGCAGAACGTGTCGAAACCCTTGCCGATCAGCAGGCAGCCCTGATCCATCTCTTCCTTCTGGATCACACGCTCACTGATGTCATTAGCGCAGGTGTACCCAAGGATCACATCCGACGCGTCCTCCGCTGACACACGACGCGCAGTTTTCCCAATTACCACCGCCAATTCGGCCTCGTAGTGAGTGACGTTCGCCTCATGGGGCAGGATTACCGGATCGCCGGGCCCAGCCACTGCGCTGGTGGGCTTCATGAACAGCATCGGGCGGGTTGGTGTCGCCATGTTCATCTCGGCGATATGGGCAATGTAGTTGGCGCCCACGCCAAAAATGCGAGGTGCGGCCAGCGGAGAGAGGAGGCGTGCATCGGCCAGAGCGTCGGTGTCTGCGGTTGGGTCCAGGCTGTCGAAGGGTGAGCCTGCCAGGCGTTTGAGGTGGTCGTCCTCCAGCAAGCCGTAGTGGATCGCCCCGTTGATTTCGTACCGGGCAATTCTGCTCATCAGTGATCTCCGTTTTCTGTAAGGGCATTGTCTTCGGGCGTGACAAAGGCGACTTTGGCCAAGGTATTCGGGTCGGGCATCGCCCCATCATGGGCGACGATGCGGCAGGAGAACCGGGCCCGCTCGCCCGGCTGAAGCGTTTGCGCCTGGTCGCGGATATGTCCGACTGTGATTACGCCCCAATCGGCAACGAACCAGGCGCTGTCCTCAGGATCGATGGGCATGACAGTGATCCCCGCCTCGCCGCCGCCGACAGGCCCTGAATAGTCGACCCAGGCTGTACCACGCGCGGGGATCATGGCCGCGCCGCGCCAACCTTGGTCATCTCTTGGCACGGCTGTCGGAGACAGCGCGATGCCATCGGCAAGCCGTGCGTTGAACCAGGCATGACGGGTCGGGCCAAGGGCGACGGGGATATCGCTGGCCGGACTGACTTCGGACGTGATGTCGAGGATCAGCGCGGTCTTGGTAAGGCTCACCGCGGTCCAGCGCTGTTCAGCCAGCACATGCCGCCCGCCTGATGCGCCCCATTCCGTCGGGCCAATCCATTCAAGCGATTGCGCAACCAGGGCGCAGTCATCCGATTCCGCCACAAGGTTGATGTCGCTCTGCCGAATATGACCCGGCGCGCGGCCTTGAAACACTTCATCGACATAGAAACCGTAGTCATATCTCTCGATCCCATCGGGGCCTTGCATCAGCAGGCCCACATGATCGGACGCACACCAGATTCCGCGATGATGCGGGTGATCGGCGGGCTGTTCTGCCGTCACCACATGGCCCGCCGGCGTCCAAACCGGGTGCAGGCAAGGCCGGAATTTTCCACGGGTAAAGGCACAAAGCGGGGTGTTGCCGTGCCGCAGGATATCTCGCCCGCCGCCGGCGAAGGCTCCGCGCGGCAGCGGGATATCGACAGGCGTGAGGGCGAACCGCGCCCTCATGGGCCGATCATCCCAACCAGACCAGTTGAAATAACCGGCACGAAGGCCACCAGAAACAGGATCGCGATTAGGGCAGCCAGAAACGGCAAGACGGCCCGGAACACATGGGTCGGGCTGATCTGACCCACCCGGGCAGTGGTGAAGATCAACATGCCCAGCGGCGGGGTCAACGCCCCGATCACAAGGCTGATCACCACTACAATCCCGAAATGCACCGGGTCGATGCCCGCCGACATGGTCACCGGCACGAAAATCGGCACCATGATGACCATTGCAGCGATCATCTCCATGAACAGACCGATGAAGAGGAGCAGCAGGATGATCAACAGCATCAGCATCTCCGGCGAGTTTGCCATGCCCGCGAGCGCTGCGCCCACGGTTTGCGGCACCTGTTGGCTGGCCAAGACCCAGGCAAAGGGGCTAGCAGAGGCAACGACAAACATCACAACAATGGTGTCCTGCGCCGCCTCGCGCAGCGCCGTGATGAAGCGGCCCATCGTCAGCATGCGGTAAAAGACGAGTCCGCAGAAAATGGCGTATATAAAGGCCATCGCACCCGCCTCAGTCGCAGTGAAAACGCCGAAACGCACGCCGCCT
This sequence comes from uncultured Sulfitobacter sp., assembly GCA_965363755.1. GTDB lineage: Bacteria > Pseudomonadota > Alphaproteobacteria > Rhodobacterales > Rhodobacteraceae > JL08. The sequence continues at coordinate 3,565 of CBDTVL010000169.1, read as the reverse complement.
ACAATGAGCACCGGCAGCGCGAGGGCGGGCAGTGCCTGAAGAAAGGCGCGCCAACGCGTGGCGGCGGAGCTGCGCGGCGCCATTGCGCCGTAATTCGCGCGCAGCGATACGAGGTAGAGCACCAGACTGAGCGCCGCGGCCACTAACAGCCCCGGTATGATGGTGGCCACGAACAGGGCGCCGACCGAGACTGAGGCCAATGCACCATAAATGATCAGACCCAGGCTTGGTGGGATCAGATTGGCGATCACCGAGGAGGCCGAGGTCAAGGCGCAGGAAAAGGCGCGGGGATAGCCGCCTTTCTCCATCTCGGGCACCATGATCTTGGCGGTTGATCCGGCATCGGCCATAGACGATCCAGACACACCGCCAAGCATGACGCTTGTGAGGATATTCACCTGACCCATTCCAGCGCGCAGATGCCCAACAAAATGCGCGGCCAGCCCGATCAGCCGTTCAGTGATGCCGCCCGCATTCATCACGGCGGCGGCGGTGATGAAAAACGGGATCGCCATCAGTGTGAAACTGTCCACGGTGGAGGCCATGTTCTGACTGATCGTGACCAACAAAAGCGGTGGTTGCCCGGCAAAGGCCGCGAGCACGGAAAACACCATCGCAAATCCGATCGGCACCCCCAGCATGACCAGAACCAGAGCGACGGCGATCAGAACAGTGGCGGTATTGATTTCTGCGATGAATGGCACAAGCGGGCCGACGAATCCGTAGTATAAGACGTATCCCAAGGCACAAAGCGGCATGCCTGCCCAACCGGGCAAGGGTTTCGGCGGCGCGAGGATCAGGAACACAAGTCCCAGGAGCGCCCCGGCTGGTACTGCGCCATAAAGATACTTGATCGGTATCGTCAGGGCCGGCGTGGAGCCCATAGACCGCGACGCAAGCTCCAGCCCGTGATGCACGAGCGCGGCACAGGATGCGGCCACGAAGACCACGCGCAATGCGACCGGGAACGCGGCCCCGAGAGGCGCGCTCAGCTTGTCGATCAGGTCGATCCTCAAATGAGCATCTCGGTGGATGGCCAGCGCCATACCCAGAAACACGACCCATACAAACCCCAACCGTGCGACCTCCTCGGGCCAGGGCAGAGAGTTGTTCAGCACGTATCGAAAGAACACCTGCACCACGGCCAGCAGGCAGCAGCTCAGCAGGGTCAGTACGACCACCGTTTCGACTGAACGGTCGATATAGAATGCCACTTGCTGCAAAACGGGGCGGGAGCGCGAAAGTTCCGCGCCCCCGTCCGGTTGGTCTTGGGCGCTCATCGAGCTCCCCGTGGTCCAGACCCCATTAGAGCGCGCGGATCGCGGCGATCATGGCGGCGGTTTCTTCGCTCACACTGCCGAACTGCTCGAACAAAGGTGACGCGGTTTCGACCCAAAGGACTTTCTCTTCGTCCGACAGCTCATGCACTGTCACACCCGCAGCCACCAGACCGTCCAGCGCCGCAGCCATGCCCGTGCGGTTTGCCTCGCGTTGCCCGGCAAAGGCCTCAAGCGCCGTGCTGCGCACCATATCCTGCAGGCCCGGATCGAGCCCGTCTAGCCATCCCGCATTCACGCGAACGGCTTTGGGTAGAAACCAATGGTTTGTCAGCGTCAGATGCGGCGCCTGTTCATACCAATTGAACCCGTTTATCGAGAAAAAATCGGCCTCAAGCCCTTCGATTACGCCAGTGGAGAGCGCATTATACTGCTCGGCATAGGGCAGCGGTGTGGGGTTGGCACCAAGCAATTGCCAGAAATCAATCCAAACGCGAAGTTCCGGCACTCGGATTTTGGTCCCAGCAAGCTCTTCAAGATTTGTTACCGGCTCTTTGGTCAGCAAGTGACGGAACCCAACTTCACCAAAGGCCACGAATTCCACCCCGGTTTTTTCGCGCGCGATCTGCGAGACCTGCGTGCCGATCGGTCCTTGCAGCACGGCATCAACATGCGCCTCATCACGATATATGAAGCCGGGCGCACCGCCTGTGGCAGCGATCTCGGGAGCAATGGATTCCTCTGTATCGGGACCGCCCGTTGTGATCTCAATGGTGCCGAGGCGGTTACCCTCGATCAGATCGGAATAACTGCCAAGCTGGCTGGCGGGGAAATGCTGCGCATCAATCGCACCATCGCTTTGCTCGCGCAGGGTTGCGGCCCAGGCCTCGAAGGTTTCGCTGATCGGTGATCCGATGGCCTCGGAAGTTGCGATCCGGCAGGTAACGCCTTGCGCGCGCGCCGGGCGCAGCACCGCTGGCGTCATCAGGACGACGGCAGCACCTGCGGTTCCCTGTAATACCCGACGGCGTGACAGGCTCGAAAGCGGTCGGTTGTTTTTCGAAGATTTCATTCCAATTTCCTCCCAGAAATGTGGTCGCAGAGCAGACCCTTGTGTTTAACATGAAGCCATGAGAACGTTCTCATGTAAAGATGCTTCTTGCTAGACATCGCCCCGAAAGCGTGCTGAAACGCATGATTGTCGGGGCCTCGGCGTCACGACAAAGACCGGGCAGTCTATAACGTAAAGGCGGATCACGGCCGTGGTGACCATCAAGGATATCGCGCAAGAAACCGGGCTTTCGCCGGCCACGGTGGCACGTGCCTTGGGTGACGACGGTCCCGCCCGACCCGAGACACGTGCGAAAGTGCGCGAGGCGGCGGCGCGGTTGGGATATGTCGCCAGCAGCGCGGCGCAGTCGATGCGACGGCAGTCAAGCAATATGGTCGGCCTAATCGTTCCGGATATCGTCAACCGTTTCTATTCCGAAATGGCCCGCGCTATGGCCGCGGCCTGCGATGCGCGTGGGTTGCACTTCTTACTGGCAATAACTGACGACGACCCTGACCGGGAGTTGCGGCAGATGCGCGCTATGGTGGCCGCTCGAGCTGCTGCAGTGGCCCTTGTTCCTGGGCCGTATTCTGATCCTGGGTTGCTGGCGTTGATAAGACGGCAACCTTTCGTACAGCTGGTCCGCAAGTCAGATCGGTTATCGTCGGACTGGTTCGGATTCAATGACGAAAGCGGAATTGAGGAAGCCACCTCCCATCTCCTCGACCTTGGACATCAGAAAATCTTGCTGGTTTGCAGCGAAGACAAGTTCTCCACAGGCGGCGCACGACAGCGCGGATATCGATCGGCGCTCGCGAAGCGCGGCTTGCCTGTTGACGCCACCCTTATTCGCGCTGGAGAGCCAACGGCGGAACACGGACGTAAGGCCGTTACGGATCTACCATCAGACGTCACCGCGATTGTCGTCGCGGGTACTATGTTGACCGAAGGCGCTGTGGAAGTGATCGCAAACCGGGCTCTATCCGTACCGCATGATTTGTCCTTCGTCGGTTTTGGTATCGAAAACTGGCATAAGTGGTGGTGCGGTGGCATGACCAGAATTGTGCCGCCCGTGGAACTTTTGGCGGCGACGAGCGTACAGCATCTATTGTCGCAAATTGGACAAATCGATCAGGCGAACGTTGCGCAGGTCAGTTCAGTTGAGCACGCAACCGACCTCACCATTGGCCAGACGACCGCCTCAATTTTTGGTCCATAAGGCCTAATTCTGGCAGTG
>CBDTVL010000168.1:0-8651 GCA_965363755.1 uncultured Sulfitobacter sp. | reverse complement strand
GCTGCCGACATAGGTGTAGGTGAACGTGCCGTCGCCATTGTCGGTTTCCTGCTCGACTCCGATCAGGAAAACCTTGTCACCTACGTTTTCATCTTCAATCTTGATGAGGAAATCGTCGTCGAAGGTTGTCAGATCAAACCGGATAACGTCTTCTTCGCCGTCATTTCCGCCGAATATTCTTACGATGACTTCGGTAATCGGGACCGACGACGTGTCGATGATCGCAAGATCGTTGGCCAAAGATACATCAGTGCTGAATTTGTCCACTGGAATGTCGACAGTGCCGCTGCTGACGTCGATATCGTTAATCACAAAGTCCAGTTCCTCGGCGCCGGGCTTGGCGGCAGGCGGGGCAACGTAGGCTGAGCCGTAGTCGCCGTAAATTGCGTCATTGCCAGCGCCGCCGTTGATTTTATCGTTGCCGTAATACCCTACAATTGTGTCGTCGTTCCCATCCGCACCATCAATTGCATCCGTCTGGGTGTCGGTGTAGCCCGCACCCATCTTGTCGTTCCCGGCGGTGCCGTCGACAACGCCGTCAGGTTTGAGGATGATTTCTGCGTTTTCGATCGTCACATCCGGGTCACGTGTAATCACCGTGTCCGTGTCATCGCCTGTATCAATTTTTGGCGCAGTCGCATTTTCACCGATGGAAATAGAGTCATCGCCAGCGCCGGTATTGAAGTCGTTATTGGTGGTGAAATTGTCGCCAATTTCAATCGTGTCTGTTCCGTTGTCCGAGCCTTCGAATTGATCGAGCGTGACATTGTCGCCGATCGTGACATCGGTGGAATCTGAGCTCCCTGCTTTGATGTCTAGATTGTCGAGGACAACATCGTCAGCAATGGTGATGCCGGCGCTGAGGTCCTCTTTGATTTCGACACGGAAAGCGGTTGAGTTGCTGCTGTTGAACTCGATTGCGAAACTGGTCGCGGTTCCGGAAGCAGCCTCGAATTTGACATCGGTGATGGCATCGGATTCAAAAATGAAGATGTCACCCTCGTTGACAAGGATGGTGCCGCCCACAACGTCGGTCGGAATATAATACGTCGCCATTTGTACCTATTCTCTCACTATCGAGCCCCAAACCCGGCCGCTCTGTTGTCGATACCTTTGCCCGTCACTTTCAGTGACGAAACAGGTCCATTCAGTATTTCCTACCGGGTGCCCCCAGCTTCGATCTTTGTTGGTCATTGTTTTGTCGAACGCGCCACGTCTGACCGACGTCCTCCACAGAGTTTAATCCGCAATTGCTTAATGGGCGGCTAACCACGGTTTTGAGCGTCAAATCGTCGACCTGAACGGTGCTGGCGCAGCGGTCTAATCCTTGCGACCTGGATCGATCGTTGCAGCGGCGGTGTAAGGCGAAGCGGCACAGCTTTTCATTCCTCCCTTGTCTTTCAGGGCGCGGATGTGGCAATTCGGGGCGTTGCTGCCCAATTGTGCAGCAAACGTTGCGGCGCGTCAGAGCGACGCAGACCAACGCGTTATGTGAATAAGGGGATTCGCCTTGAAATTTCTCGACCTGACTAAGGTCTATTTACGCTCCGGCGGCGGCGGCGGTGGCTGTGTCAGCTTCCGGCGTGAGAAGTATATTGAATATGGTGGCCCTGACGGCGGCGACGGCGGCAATGGTGGCTCGGTCTGGGCCGAGGCCGTCGACGGGTTGAATACGCTGATCGATTTTCGCTATCAGCAACACTTTTTTGCCAAGTCCGGCCAACCGGGGATGGGGCGTCAACGTACCGGAAAAACCGGCGACGACATTGTTCTACGTGTGCCCGTTGGAACTGAAATTCTGGATGAAGATCAGGAAACTGTCATCGCCGACATGACCGAATTGGGTCAGCGCGTGCAACTGGCACGGGGCGGCAACGGCGGTTTTGGCAATCTGCACTTCAAATCCGCCACCAATCAGGCGCCGCGGCGCGCCAATCCGGGGCAGGAGGGTGTTGAACGCACGCTGTGGCTGCGTCTCAAACTGATTGCCGATGCCGGATTGTTGGGCATGCCAAACGCCGGGAAATCCACGTTCCTGGCAGCCACATCAAACGCGCGGCCCAAGATCGCTGATTACCCGTTCACGACGTTGCACCCCAATCTGGGCGTCGTTGGCATAGACAATGTCGAGTTTGTCATCGCTGATATCCCGGGTCTGATCGCTGGTGCGCATGAGGGCCGTGGCATTGGCGACCGGTTTCTGGGCCATGTGGAACGCTGTTCGGTTCTATTACATCTTGTGGATGGCACCTCTGAAAACGTGGTCGAGGACTACGCGACCATTATCGGTGAATTGGAAGCCTATGGGGGCCATCTTGCTGACAAACCCCGCGTGACGGTGCTCAATAAGGTCGATGCGTTAGATGAAGAAGAGCGCGCAACCGCATTGCAAGAAATGAAGAAAGTCTGCGGCGGTTCGGTGCTGATGATGTCCGGGGTCAGCCGCGAAGGGGTAACCGAGGTGCTGCGTGCCCTGCGCGCCCAAATCGAAGAAGGCCGGTTGCGTCAACGCTTGCCTGCGGACGAGGACCTGACGTGGCAACCCTGACACAGGCAAAGCGGGTTGTCGTCAAGATTGGATCGGCCTTGCTGGTCGATCGGACCAGCGGTGATTTGCGCCGAGACTGGTTGCATGCGCTGGTCGAAGATGTGGTCTGGTTGAAAGGTCGCGGGGTGGATGTCATCCTTGTTTCATCCGGCTCTATTGCGCTGGGACGTGGTGTTTTGAACCTTCCCGGCACTGATCTGGCACTGGAACAATCACAAGCCGCTGCTGCGGTGGGGCAAATTCGCCTCGCGCGCGCCTACGAAGAAGCACTGGCGCCGCATGGAATCACCACGGCTCAGGTGTTGGTGACGTTAGAAGATAGCGCCAACCGGCGCCGGTATCTCAACAGTCGCGCCACATTGGAGCAGCTAATCGCCCTGAAAGTCGTGCCGATTGTCAATGAAAACGACACCATCGCGACGGATGAGATCCGATACGGTGACAATGATCGACTGGCGGCACAGGTGGCAGTGACGGTGGGCGCGGACCAGTTGATCCTATTGTCTGATGTGGATGGATTCTATTCATCCAATCCAACCAGCGACACAACCGCCACGCGGTATGACACCATCGACGAGATTACACCAACAATCGAAGCGATGGCCGGAGATGCAGGCTCGGGTCTGTCCAAGGGCGGGATGAAGACCAAATTGATGGCAGCCAAGGTGGCAATGGCAGGCGGCTGTGCGATGGCGATCACCCACGGCGTCACGCTTAACCCGCTCCGCGCGCTGGAAGAGGGTGCTGCAGCGACGTGGTTCACGGCACATCTTGATCCGCATGACGCGCGAAAACGATGGATCGGAACAATGAAGCCCAAAGGCGAGATCATTATCGATTCCGGGGCCGCGCTAGCGCTCAAACGCGGCAAAAGCTTGCTGCCTGTGGGTGTGTCAAACGTGAATGGCAGCTTCGGCCGCGGTGATCCTGTAGCCATTGTTGACATCCACAATCATACATTAAGCCAGGGTCTTAGCCGATATACTTCATCTGAGGTGCAGGCCATTCGCGGCTGTCACAGCAGTGAGATTGAGGCTATATTGGGATATCCAGGACGGTCCGCTTTGATCCATCGCGATGATATGGCATTCTGAGTCCGAAAGGGGAGTGACGTGAAAGAGTTGGAAGACATTCCCGCGATGATGGCCGAGATCGGACACCGCGCCAAAGTCGCAGCAGCAGAACTGGGTTTTGCCAGTGCAGAGCGCAAACATGCCGCGCTGATAAGTGCGGCGGAAAACGTCTGGATCGCAAGCGCGGAGATCATCGCGGCGAATGCGAAAGACATGGAGTTTGGTCGCGAAAAGGGATTGTCCGATGCGATGATGGATCGGCTGATGTTGAACGAAGATCGCATTCAGGGCATCGTGGACGGTCTGCGCGCGGTGGCCGAGCAAGCTGATCCGGTGGGGCAGGTGCTGGCGGAATGGGACATGGCAAGCGGCCTGCACATCAAACGCGTGCGTACGCCTCTGGGGGTCATCGGAGTGATCTATGAAAGCCGCCCCAACGTCACTGCTGACGCCGGCGCTTTGTGCCTGAAATCTGGCAATGCGGTCATTCTGCGCGGCGGTTCCGAGAGTTTTCATTCATCTGCTGCCATCCATGCCTGTCTGGTGCGGGGCTTGCGCGATGCAGGCCTGCCTGTGGACGCAATTCAGCTGATCCCGACGCGAGACAGGGCGGCGGTCTCAGAACTGTTGACCATGACCGATACGGTTGATGTGATTGTGCCACGCGGTGGTAAAGGTCTTGTCGGGCTTGTGCAGCGCGAGGCGCGTGTGCCGGTGTTTGCCCATCTTGAAGGTATTGTGCACATCTACATTGACCAACATGCCGACCCGGAAAAGGTTGTGAAAGTTGTGTTGGATGCAAAAACCCGCCGCACGGGCATTTGCGGCGCGGCAGAATGTCTGCTGATCCACGAGTCTGTGGCTGACAGCATCGGGCAAGGCGTGATCGGTGCGCTGATCGACGCAGGCGTCGAGGTTCATGCTGAGGGCGAGCTTGCGCAGATCAAAGGCACTCAAGCTGCGACCAACGATGACTGGGGGCGAGAATACCTGGATATGATCATCGCGGCAAAGACCGTGCCCGATGTTGACGGCGCCATTGCCCACATCCAGCAGTTTGGATCAAACCACACCGATTGCATCCTGACCGAAGATCTGTCGGTGCGGGATCGATTTTTTGAACGGCTCGACAGTGCAATTCTGATGCACAATGCTTCAACCCAGTTTGCCGACGGAGGTGAGTTTGGCATGGGGGCAGAAATCGGCATTGCCACCGGTAAAATGCACGCACGCGGACCGGTTGGGGCAGCGCAACTCACCAGTTTCAAATATCTGGTGACCGGCGACGGAACGGTTCGCGGCTAGACCACCCTAAAACCGCAGACTAATAGTTGTTTCGGTGATGTCCACGCGCAGATCCCTATCCATTTCTGTTACCAGAAGGGGGAGCAGCGCAAATTGTACATGAGCAGGTGAGACCGGCGTGTTTTTTTCGACCTTGGTAAGATTGTCCCAAAGGTCGGGCTCTATCGTGAGCTTACTGGCGACTCCAAGTAAAACCCACCTATCGTCATCGACTGTGACGGTGACCCGCCCGCCAGATGGCATCGCCGTTTCCATGCACTGCAGGCCCAAGAATGCCAGTCTCACTTGGGCTCTGGGCAGCGGATCTTGTGGCTCCCAATCATAGTCCATGCGACCACCTTTGGCCACATCCGTAAGTATTGACGTAACTTCGGAGCGCCCCATCATTTGGCTGTCCGCTGCGCCGTAAGCGACCCTAAAATACCTGATTCGGGCGGCGGCGTTTTCGACACTTTCCGAGATCAGTGCCATCTCGGGGCCAGTTTGTCTGGTTGTCATGCCCAATAATTCCAGCCCGTTATTGATGGCGCCGATCGGGCTGATCAGATCATGACAAATTCGCGACCCTATTAATGCAGAGAGATTGAGATTACGTTGCTGCATGGAAACTTCTCACTCGTAGGCTGAATAAATGAACAATGAAAATGCCATCCTTGCCCCGGGCATGTTGGTGCGGCATCCAGATTGCCCGGATTGGGGAACCGGGCAAGTTCAATCGAATATTGGCGGCAAAGTGACAGTTAATTTTCGCGAAGAAGGTAAGGTTGTCATACAAGGTGATATTATCACATTGATCCCTGTTTTTGAGTGTTAGGTTGGCCCCTAAATCTCTAACACAACCTTTGGTAGAATTCTACAAAAGATTACTGATAACGGCCAATGATTGTCACAGCCGAGGCTCTTCGGCATTCACATTCTGCGGACTTTTCCAACAATTATGAGAGATTGATTGTATTCCATGCCAGACTCCGCGCCGCACCAATTTACCGTAAGGCTGGCGACAACTGAGGCGGAAAAAGCAGCTGCACAGCGCCTGCGCTATGACGTTTTTATCGCAGAATTGGGCGGCGACGGTGCTATGGTGGATCACGTTAACCGTCTGGAGCACGACCGGTTTGACCCCTTTTTCGACCATTTGATCTTAAGGGATGATAAGACCGGCGCAATTGTTGGTCTTTATCGATTGCTACGCGATGATCAGGCAGAAAAAGCCGGTCAGTATTACTCAGAAGATGAATATGATCTGAGCGTCCTGAAAACAGGTGGCAGAAGATTGTTAGAGCTGGGGCGTTCGTGCCTCCATAGAGATTACCGCGGCGGAATGGCGATGTTTCACCTTTGGAATGGTCTGGCTACCTACATCCTGCAGCACAAAATTGAAGTTCTGTTTGGTGTTGCAAGCTTCCATGGCACCGATCCGCAGGCACTGGCGCATCCACTTTCGTTCTTGCACCAAAGACACCTCGCGCCACCGGACCTGCGGGTGCGCGCCCGCGCCTCGCATTTCACAAGCATGGACATTGTGCCCGCTGACGCACTGGAGCGGCGTCGCGCAATGCGTGAGACACCGGCCCTGATAAAAGCCTATTTGCGCCTTGGCGGATTTGTCGGGGAGGGTGCGTTTGTTGACCATGCATTTAACACAACAGATGTGTGTCTGGTCATGGATACGGCGCGTTTGAACGAAAAACAGGCCGGCCTTTACCGGCGGGCGCCAAACTGATGCAACCGACTTGGCACAGCGAGGCAAAGCCAGAAGACGTGAACATCGGGCCAATGGGCTGGGTGCGCGTCCTGCTGCGCGGCCTGGTGCTGGGGGCTGTGGTATTTGGCGGTCTGGTGCTGTTGCTGCTGGTGCGATTGATTGAGCGCCCCTTATGCGGTCTGAGGCGCCCGGTAACGCCTTACGTCACCCAAGGTGTATGTCGTTTGGCTTTTGTCATTCTGGGCATCAGGCACAGAGTTCATGGCACTCCCATGTCTCAGCCGGGCGCCGTCGTCGCAAACCATTCTTCCTGGCTCGACATATTTGCCCTAAACGCGGTGAAACGAGTGTATTTTGTGTCGAAATCAGAAGTGGCGCGCTGGCCCGGAATTGGCTGGTTGGCGCGCGCGACCGGAACCGTGTTCATCGATCGGGACCCCAGAAAGGCAAAAGCACAAACTGCGATCTTTGAGCAAAGATTGCTTGCCGGTCACAAGCTGCTGTTTTTCCCGGAGGGAACATCGACCGATGGCCTGACAGTCTTGCCCTTTAAGACATCGCTTTTTGCGGCGTTCCTGGCACCACAACTTCGACCCCATTTGTACATCCAGCCTGTAACGCTGATTTATCACGCTCCCGAAGGCGAGGATGCGCGGTTTTATGGCTGGTGGGGGGATATGATGTTTGGCGCTCATCTGCTCAAAACGCTGGCTGCCCGTTCGCAGGGCCGGGTCACCGTGATCTATCACACCCCTCTCAAGGTCAGCGTATTTGACGACCGCAAAACGCTTGCTGCCCAGTTGGAACAGGATGTGCGGGCAGGGCACACATCGTCTTGAGTTGTGATTGATTGTTGAAGGATCAATTGGCTTGCAGATCCATTGAACAACGGCAAACAGAGCTTGTGCCTCCCCCAAACCTGCCGTATACGCGCGCCATTCAAACCCGCAGGCGGGGTTTGGGCCGATCAGGGGAGACATCCCTGTCGGTCCGCCGGTTGAAGCAATCGCTTTGAACCCCCGCTGAGGATAAAACCGGAAAGGTATACGACACCATGGCTCTTCCTGAGTTCACTATGCGCCAATTGCTTGAAGCAGGCGTTCACTTTGGCCACCAAACGCAACGCTGGAACCCCCGGATGGGACCGTTCATCTTTGGCGCGCGCAATGGCATTCACATCATGGATCTCACGCAGACTGTTCCAATGCTGGATCAGGCCCTGCAGGCAATCCGCGACACCGTTGCCAAAGGCGGCCGCGTGCTGTTTGTCGGCACCAAACGTCAGGCAGCAACACCGATCGCTGAAGCTGCTGAGAAATGTGCGCAATATTACATGAACCACCGTTGGCTGGGGGGCACGCTGACAAACTGGCAGACCGTTTCCAAGTCGATCCAGCGCCTGAAGCAGATCGACGAAGCCATGGAAGGCGGCGTTGATGGTCTGACCAAAAAAGAACGCCTTGGCATGGAACGTGATCAGGGCAAATTGCAGTCCTCGCTGGGCGGTATCCGTGAAATGGGTGGTACCCCGGACCTGATCTTTGTGATCGATGTCAAGAAAGAGCAACTTGCGATTGCCGAAGCCAATAAACTGGGTATTCCGGTTGTGGCTGTGGTTGACTCCAACTGCCCGCCGGATGGCGTGGACTATATCATTCCGGGCAACGATGACGCGGCACGGGCCATTGCTTTGTATTGCGATCTGGCCGCACGTGCAGCGCTGGACGGCATGTCGGCACAGCTTGGTGCCGCAGGCGTTGATTTGGGCGCCATGGAAGAAACCGTGGAAGAAGCAATTGCTGCTGAAGCGGCTCCGGTGGCTGAAGAAGCACCGGCTGCGACAGAAGCACCGGTCGTTGAAAAAGCGCCAGCTAAGGCTAAGGCTAAGGCTGAAGCTCCTGCCGCCGAAGCAGCGCCAGCTAAGGCTGAAACTCCTGCCGCCGAAGCAGCGCCGGCTGAGGCCGCCGCAGAAGAAACACCTGCCGCAAGCTAAGCGCGCGCATCTGTTACCGAACACAGA
>CBDTVL010000167.1:0-8694 GCA_965363755.1 uncultured Sulfitobacter sp. | reverse complement strand
TTTCTCCTACATTGGCAGGGGTGACGTGTATCTTGTCGATGAACCCGTCCTCATCTTCCGGCTGTGCGGCACCCTCCTCCAAGTACGGACCAAACCGAGGGTCCTTCAGCCACTTGAATATAAGATTGGGATTCATCGAATACCGCCGTGCAACCTGCGCTACCGATACACCGCGCGTTGTCGTTTGCTCACAGATCGAACGCTTCTCGTCATCAGACCAGACCCGTTTCTTCTGACCCTGCTTCCCAGCCATGGAGTGCCCCAAGATGGCCACTATCAATGGTGGACACTATCAACACACTCTAAAAGACGTCAGAGCAGGCACACCGGACGGATACTTTCCTCCTGCTGCCAAGGTAAATGAAACGGGGGTAGCTGTCGCTGTGGAAAAATGTTCGATAACTGGCTCTTGGAAAGTGACAACGCCCCGTCGAGTGGGGTTTTACCAGTCAAATGGCGCGACAGCCCGCCTGCGCCCCAATGTGAAAGCGTCGGCCACATGCAACATCGGGGTCAGATCAACGTCAGATGCGCCTGTGGCCACCAGTTCGCCAAACCGGGCATAAAGCGCGCGGTACTCGTGGTCCGACCCCGCACTGATTTCAGTGCCGTCAACAACCAGCCGTGCCCCACCATCGCGGAGGATTGCAGTTCCGTCCGTGGTTTCGATTTTCACATCCCAGGTCTGCGGTCCGGTCTGGCGCCAGTCGAAGACCGCTGAAACGTTCGCGCCTCCGGGATCATTGAACGTCAGATCGGCGGCAATTGGCGTGTCGCGGTTTTCCGGGAAATACAATTCAGCAGCCGACAGATGCAAAGCACGGGGATAGATCGCGCTGAGGACCGACAGGGCGTTGATGCCCGGATCGAATACACCCAGACCGCCGGCCTGCCAGATCCACTCCTGACCGGGGTGCCAACGACGTACGTCTTCTTTCCAGATTACTTCGACCCCTGTGATGTCCTTGCCTTGCAGCCAGTCTCGCGCCGCCGTAACGCTGGCCGCGTGCCTTGAATGCCAGGTCGCAAACAGCGTCACACCTCGCGCCTCAGCCAAGGCGATCAGGTCATGCACCTCGCTGAGCGTCGCACCCGGCGGTTTTTCCAGCATCACATGTCGGTCCGCCAACAAGGCCCGGCGCGCGTCAGCATATCGCACCTGTGGCGGTGTACACAGAGAGATACAGGCGATTTCGGGATGCGCATTAAGCAGCGTATCCAGATCGCCGTAACCATCGACCCCGCCCACCTGCGCATTGCGGCTTGCCGTTGCTTTCAACGTGAATGCGGGGTTGCCTGAAATCGCGGGAATATGCTGATCGCAGGCGATTTTCCCTACACCTACGATAGCGATTTCATGTGTGTGTTTGGCCATCTAATGCGAATCCTTTGGCACTGCGTTACCTCGGCAACCGATGAGAAAATCGAAGTCGGCGCCGGTATCCGCCCCCTGTACGTGGTCATGAAACAGACGGGCATAACCGCTGGCGGGTGGCGCAACAGGGTTTTTCCATTCCGCCAGACGGCGTGCGATCTCGGCCTCAGAAACGTCCAGATGTATGCGGCGGCCCGGCATATCCAACTCGATCATGTCGCCATTCCGTACGATGGCCAACGGCCCACCGGCGGCAGCTTCGGGGCTGGTATGGAGGATCACCGTGCCATAGGCGGTGCCCGACATCCGCGCGTCAGAAATGCGCACCATATCGGTGATGCCTTTCTTGAGTACCTTTGGCGGCAGGCCCATATTGCCCACCTCGGACATGCCCGGATAGCCGCGTGGCCCGCACATTTTCAGCACCATGACGCAGGTTTCGTCAATATCCAGATCGTCGTCATCGATCCGGGCTTTGTAGTCGTCGATATCCTCGAACACGACCGCCCGACCGCGATGGGTCAGCAGATGCGGGCTGGCGGCAGAGGGTTTGAGCACGGCACCATTGGGCGCCAGATTGCCGCGCAAGACAGCGATGCCGCCCTGCTTAGCAAGGGGCGCATCAGCGGGCAGGATCACGTCTTCGTTAAAATTGGTCGCGTCTTTGACCTGATGCCACGCGGTTTCGCCAGATACTGTCAGTGTATCGCGATGCAACAAACCAGCTTCACCTAGGCGTTTGATTACCACTGGCAGGCCACCGGCATAAAAAAACTCTTCCATCAGGTATTTGCCCGACGGCATCAGGTTCACGATGGTCGGCACGTCGCGTCCCAGCCGATCCCAGTCGTCAAGCGTCAGATCGATACCAACACGGCCTGCAATAGCCATCAGGTGGATTACTGCGTTGGTCGAGCCGCCAATCGCACCATTGGTGCGGATCGCGTTTTCAAAGGCGTCGCGGATCAACACATCGGAAGGTTTCAGATCGTCCTTGACCATTTCTACGATGCGCCGTCCTGACACATGCCCCATGACCCGGCGGCGACTGTCGACGGCGGGGATGGCAGCGTTGCCAGAAAGAGTCATACCCAGTGCCTCGACCATGCTTGCCATCGAGCTTGCCGTACCCATGGTGTTACAGGATCCGGGGCTGCGGCTCATCGATTGTTCAGCCTCAAGAAAGTCCTCGCGGGACATCTTGCCCGCTTTGATATCTTCGGACATCTGCCAAAGCGCGGTGCCCGACCCGACGCGTTCGCCTCGAAACCAGCCGTTCAGCATCGGACCGCCAGAGACCATGATCGCGGGGAGGTCGACCGAGGCCGCCCCCATCAAAAGCGCCGGCGTGGTCTTGTCGCAGCCGACCAGCAACACGACGCCATCCAACGGATTGGCGCGAATGGCTTCTTCGACATCCATCGCCGCAAGGTTGCGATACATCATAGCCGTGGGACGCAATGCGCTTTCTCCAGTGGAAAACACGGGGAATTCCAACGGAAGCCCGCCAGCTTCGTAGATGCCGTGTTTCACCCGTTCGGCCAGGTCGCGCAGATGCGCGTTGCACGGAGTAAGTTGCGACCATGTGTTGCAGATGCCGATCACCGGGCGCCCGTCAAACAGATCAGCGGGCAGTCCCTGATTTTTCATCCAGCTGCGGTGGTAGATGTGGTCACGGCTGTCTCCGCCGAACCATTCCTGGGAGCGTAGTTTGCGCGGCCAGATTGCGGGTTTGAATGTCATGACTTCAGCTCTGTTTCTGTTTGTTGTAAACGTCGAAGATCACAGCGGCGAGCAGCACAAGCCCCTTGATGACCTGCTGGTAATCAATGCCGATACCCATGATCGACATGCCGTTGTTCATGACACCCATGATGAAGGCACCTACAACTGCACCAACAATTTTACCAACCCCACCGGACATCGACGCGCCACCAATAAAGACCGCAGCGATCACGTCGAGTTCGACCGCAAATCCGGCCTTGGGTGTGGCTGTATTCAACCGTGCCGCAAAGATCAGCCCGGCAAGTGCGGCCAACACGCCCATGTTCACAAACGTCAGGAAGGTCAGGCGTTCGGTCGGAATGCCCGACAGTTTCGCGGCTTTTTCGTTTCCGCCAAGCGCATAGACCCGCCGCCCGATTGTCGTCTGTTCGGTGATAAACGCGTAGACGATAGTCAACAGACCCATCGTGATCAGCACATTCGGCAGTCCGCGGAAGGTCGATAACTTGTATATCACAAAGAGTAGTGCACCGGCGACGATCACATTGCGCGCAACGAAAAAGCCGAACGGTTCATCCTCAATCCCGTAAGCTTTGTTGCGGGCCCGCTTACGCATCCCCAGCCACACGATTGCCATTGCGGCGATGATGCCGACCGCCAGTGCTGTCGCGTTCGGACGACCGACACCAAACAGATCTGGGATGAACCCGGTTGACAGCAACTGGAAGGATTTTGGGAAGGGGCCGACGGATTGCCCCTCAAGCAGCCAAAGTGACAAACCGCGAAACACCAGCATTCCCGCAAGAGTGACAATGAAACTGGGGATTTTCCAGTACGCGACCCAATATCCTTGTGCCGCCCCGATCATCCCGCCAACCACAAGGCAGACCGGAATTGTGATTGCAACTGGCACGTCCCAATTCACGATCATCACCGCCGCAAAGGCACCGACGAACCCCATGACCGAGCCCACCGACAGGTCGATATTGCCGCCGACGATCACGATCAGCATCCCGAGGGCCATGATGATGATATAACTGTTCTGCAGAAACAAATTGGTGATGTTCACCGGTTTCAGCAGCACGCCGTTGGTCACGATCTGAAAAAACAGCATGATCGCGATTAGGGCAAACAGCAGCCCGTATTCGCGCAAATGGCCCAGAAGATATTTGGACATGCCAGCCTGAGTGGCCTGATCCGGTGAGGTGGTATCGGTCATTGCGCCGCCCTCCTAATGTGTGACGATGAGCGACATGATGCGCTCCTGGCTGGCATCGGAAGCATCAAGTTCGCCAACAAAGCTGCCTTCATTCATGACGTAAATGCGATCGCTCATGCCCAGCAGTTCGGGCATTTCGGAACTGATCATGACAACGCCTTTGCCCTGCGCCGACAATTCGTTAATGATACCGTAGATTTCAAACTTGGCGCCCACGTCGATGCCGCGGGTCGGTTCATCAAGGATCAGAACCTCCGGCCCGGCAAAGAGCCATTTCGACAAAACAACCTTTTGCTGGTTTCCCCCCGACAGGTTCATCACCTTCTGGAACACGCTCGGGGTGCGGATATTCATCGCCTCGCGGTAGCGTTCTGCGACATTGGTTTCCTCGGCCTCGTTGATGACTCCCGAGGTCGAAACATCGCGAAGATTGGCCAACGTAATATTCCGCTGGATCGTCTCCTCTAGTATTAGCCCCAGTTCCTTTCGGTCTTCGGTCACATACGCCAACCCGTTCCGGATTGCGGCGGCTACTGTTGATGTGTCGATGTCCTTGCCTGCCAATTTCACCTGACCTGAAATATTCTGCCCGTAACTGCGCCCGAAAATGCTCATTGCCAGTTCGGTGCGCCCGGCGCCCATCAGCCCGGCAATGCCGACAACTTCGCCCGCGCGGACGTGGAAGTTGATGTCCTTGATCACCTGTCTGGTCGCGTGTTCCTGATGAAAAACATTCCAGTCTGAGACCTCTAACAGCATGTCGCCGGCGCGACGGGCCCGTTCGGGATAGCGTTGCGACATATCGCGACCGACCATATCGCGCACGATCCGATCCTCGGTGATTTGTTCAGTCCGCGCATCCAGTGTCGAAACTGTTGCGCCATCGCGGATGACGGTGATCGTATCAGCAACCCGGCGAATTTCATTCAATTTGTGGCTGATGATGATTGACGTGACACCCTGTTTCTTCAACTCCAGCAGCAAATCCAGCAGCGCCTGACTGTCCGCCTCGGACAATGCAGCGGTCGGCTCGTCCAGTATCAACAAGCGCACGTCCTTGGACAGCGCCTTGGCTATCTCGACGAGTTGCTGCTTGCCGACGCCGAGTCGGTCAACGGCGGTGGCAGGTTGTTCTTTCAGACCGACTTTCTTCAACAACGCCTCGGTACGCTGATAAGTGTCTGGCCAGTTCACGATGCCGCCACGGGCACATTCATTTCCAATGAAAAGATTCTCGGCAATGGACAAAAGCGGCACCAGCGCGAGTTCCTGGTGGATAATAATGATCCCGAGATGTTCACTGTCGGCAATACCAGTAAAGCTAGCCAACTTTCCGTCATAGTGAATCTCACCGTCATAGCTGCCTTGCGGGTAAACGCCCGAAAGAACCTTCATCAGGGTGGATTTTCCGGCACCATTTTCACCAACAAGCGCGTGGATCTCACCTTCGGTAACTTTGAGATTAACGTCATCCAGCGCTTTGACCCCGGGAAAAGTCTTGGTGATATTGCGCATTTCCAGCAGTGTTTGCATCGACCCATCCCCCGATTTTTTAGCCCACCCCGACTGCGCTTTGCGCAGCCGGAACAGACAATTGTCAGACCGTTGCTTAGAGATCGTCTTCGGAATGATAACCCGAGTCCATTACGATCTCTTGGTAGTTTGATCCGTCAACCGACACAGGCTCCAACAGGTAGGAAGGAACGACTTTGACACCATTGTCATAGGTTGACGTGTCGTTGATCTCAGGCTCGCCGCCTTGCAACAATGCATCAACCATACCAACAGTCACACGGGCCAGTTCACGGGTATCCTTGAACACGGTCGAATACTGTTCGCCGGCTATGATCGACTTGATCGATTGCAGTTCGGCGTCCTGACCGGACACAATCGGCATCGCCAAATCGCCAGACCCATACCCAACACCCTTAAGCGAACTCAGGATGCCGATGGACAACCCATCATAGGGGCTTAGCACACCATGCACGACGGCATCGGTGTAATGTGCAGACAGCAAGTTATCCATGCGTGACTGCGCAACCGCTCCGTCCCACCGCAGTGTGCCGACAGTGTCCATGCCAACTTGGCCGGACGCTACATTGATCGTGCCAGCATCGATCAGTGGCTGCAGCACCGACATCGCGCCATCGTAGAAGAAATACGCATTGTTATCGTCGGGCGAACCGCCGAACAATTCAACATTCCAAGGCGAAACGCCTGGGAACCGTTCTTCAAGACCGGCAATGACAGAGCTAGCCTGCTGCACGCCGACTTTGAAGTTGTCGAAGGTGGCGTAGTAATCAACATTGCCGCTGTCGCGGATGAGGCGATCATAGGCGATGACCTTAATGTCCAAAGCTGCGGCATTTTCCAGCGCATTGGACAGCGTTGTCCCATCAATGGCCGCAATGACCAGAACATCAACTTCCTTGGTGATCATGTTCTCGATCTGGGCAAGTTGGTTGGGGATGTCGTCCTCTGCATATTGCAGATCGACAGCATAGCCCCCGGCCTCGAACTGCTCGACCATCGAATTGCCGTCAGAAATCCAACGGGCAGATGATTTGGTCGGCATCGCAATGCCAATCGTGCCTTTGTCCTGAGCAACAGCCGGCGCAGCCATCAGGCCAACACCGAGTGCAAGGGCGGTAAGCCCCGAAAATAGTTTGTTCATATCTTCCTCCCAAAAGCTGACGAATCCGGGATCAGATTGGTCAGGTCCCATTCAGGGACATCGTTGCCGGCCAGTTTGTGGCCGCCTAGCACAACGGTATCACCGTTCCAATATAACAATCAATTTACATAATTTGACTTCTTCATGCCTGTTTCGGTATGTTATTTCAGATGCAGGATCTCATCAACCGGCTGCAATGGCGCCACCTCAGGCTCATCCACGCAATTAGTGAATATGGCCAGCTATCCGTCGCCGCGGATCGACTTTCGATAACGCAACCTGCCGCATCCAGGATGCTGGCCGAGATTGAAACTATGGTTGGCCAGCGACTGTTCGAGCGTCATCCCAAAGGTATGGTGCCAACGGCAATCGCCGAGGTTCTGATCCGGCACGCCACAAGCTTACTGCGCGGGCTGGCGGCAACCGCAAGCGAAGTCGGAGCGTTCAGTTCAGGTAAGACCGGGACCGTTCGGGTCGGCTCTGTTACGGGTGCGGCAGTGGCTTATGTCGTTCCGGCAATTCAATCCCTGAAACAGGATGCAAAAGGCGCGGAAGTCTACGTGGATGTAGGCCCCAGCGACGCACTGATGGAAGGGCTTATGAATGGCGACTATGACTTCATACTTTCCCGTATCCCCCCCGATCTGGATGCGCGCCAGTTTGAAATCTTGCAGGGCAGAGTTGAGACCGTAGAATTCTTAGTCAGGCCCGGTCATCCCTTGTTGACGATTGATCAGCCATCGTTGCAGGATTTGGACGGATACACTTGGGTTGTCCAGCCAGCGGGAACACCGATGCGCCAGGCGGTCGAAGAAGCCTTCATCGCCCAGGCAATTGCGATCCCGGAAGAGATCGTCAACACAACGTCCCTGCTGGTAATGATCGCCTATCTCCAGACGTCGGATTCGATCTCACCCGTCTCAAGTGAAGTCGCGGATTTGATCCGCAAATCTGGGGCCGGCGGCATGAAAACGATCGCAGTTCGCCAATCCATAATAATCTCCCCCTATCACCTCATCCAGCGAAAATCGGGTATCACCAGCCCCCTGGCTCACCGTCTCCGCGATCTGGTCATCACCGCCTTGTCAGCAGGCTTGGCATAAATTCGGACCGTGAGAGTGAGTAACAGCGAGTGACTGAGTGATGTCGGCGTTGTCACATTAACTTTTCCAAGTCAAAATATCGAAGTTTTTCAAAATGCATGTTGCTGGATTTCAGAGACTTAGGAGACTTCAAGTCCCATCAAAAAGACGAAATCCGCCGATTATTGAGTTCATGTGACAACGCCGTTTTCCCCTACCCTGCCCGCGTTTAATGAGCACCAAAATCGCTTAACGAATCTTATGTTAAGTCGACTATTCCGTTCAATACTATTTGCGCCTCAAATCGGTGGCAGTGCACGTTTTACGCCAGATGCCTCTATCGCTACAAATGTAAAATCGGCCTCGGTCACCATCAAGCGCTCGCTGGTGCGCTGCCGTTTGACCCAAGATTCGACATGAATTGTCATCGACGTTTTGCCGGTTTTCACAATATGTGTTTAGACTGTAAACAGGTCGCCGACATGGACCGGTGCGTGAAACCGCATTTCGTTGATGGCGACTGTTGCGCTGCGCCCTTTGGCGCGTTGTGCCGCTGTCGTTCCTGCCGCGATATCCATCTGGCTGAGCACCCAACCACCAAAAATATCGCCGCTAGCAT
>CBDTVL010000166.1:0-8697 GCA_965363755.1 uncultured Sulfitobacter sp. | reverse complement strand
GAGTTTAGTTGATAAGGCGGCCCATCGCCACAGCCACATCTGCCATCCGGGCCGAAAAACCCCATTCGTTATCATACCACGCCAGCACGCGGACAGTGCGGCCACCGACAACTTTGGTCTGCTCTGGGGCAAAAATACAGCTGTATTCGGTATGATTGAAGTCGATCGAGACTTTCTGCTCGGGATCATAAGCCAGAACCGCCCCCATTGGTCCGGCCGCAGCTTCTGCCATGACCGCATTGACGTCTTCTACGGTCACATCTTTGCCGGCCTCAAACGTCAGGTCGACCGCGCTTACATTTGGTGTTGGTACACGCATGGCGGTGCCGTCCAGCTTGCCTTTGAGATTTGGCAGAACCTCTCCGAGAGCGGCTGCGGCGCCTGTTGATGTCGGGATCAGAGCCAAGGCGGCGGCGCGGGCGCGATAGAGATCATCGTGGCGGCGGTCCAACGTGGGCTGGTCACCGGTATAAGAATGGATCGTCGTCATAATGCCGCGCTCGATCCCGATCGCTTCGTCGAGAACCTTGGCCAGCGGGGCAAGACAGTTCGTCGTGCAAGAGCCGTTCGAGACCATCCGGTCGCGGGCGGTCAGACTTCTGTGGTTCACACCGTAGACAATTGTTGTATCGATGTTCTTGGCAGGGGCGGAGATGAGCACTGATTTAGCACCGCGCTCCAGATGGGCGCTGGCTTTTTTGCCATCGTTCATAGCACCGGTGCATTCCAGCACAACATCGCAGCCCGACCAGTCCAGCGCGTTGGGGTCATAGGTTGAAAACATCTGCATCGGTCCACGCCCAAGGTCCATGGTGTCGTCGCCAATCTGAATGTCACCGGGAAAGCGGCCATGTACGCTGTCATATCGCAGCAAATGTGCGGCTGTGGTCAGCGGGCCGGTCGCATTCACTTTGGTCACGGTGATATCGTTCCGCCCGCTTTGCGCGATGTGAGACAGGGTGCAGCGGCCGATCCGGCCAAATCCATTGATACCGACGGTAATGGTCATACGGGGTCTCCTGAACACACTTTGCGACTGTTACGCGCATATAGAGAGACATAGACCAATCGGAAAGAAAAAAGTGATGGTTTTTCCGTGTGTTAGCGCAAACTTGGTGCAAGATGGCCGTGGTGGCGCTAACGATTTCGGATTAAACTCGGTTGCCTCTGCGCGCGACTGAGCTAGCCTAGGCATAATCAGAACTGAGGGGCGTGAGATGAGTGGATTGTTGGCATTGCTGGATGACGTGGCTGCAATAGCAAAAGTGGCGGCCAGTTCGTTGGACGATGTTATCGCACAGGCGGGCAAAGCGGGCACCAAAGCTGCGGGCGCTGTCATCGATGACGCTGCCGTCACGCCCAAATATGTGCACGGGTTTGATGCGTCTCGCGAACTGCCGATTGTCGGGCGTATTGCCTTAGGGTCGATCAAGAACAAGCTGGTGTTTCTATTGCCCGCCGCACTTGCGCTGTCTGCGTTTGCACCAGGGGCGATTGCGCCTTTGCTGATGCTGGGGGGCTGTTATCTTTGTTTTGAGGGGGCTGAGAAGATAGCGCATCTGATTTGGCCGCATACGGCGCACAAGGCTGAGGCGATACCCTCTGATCCGGCGCATCTGGAAGAACAGAGAGTCGCTGGCGCGATCAAGACCGATTTCATATTGTCCGCAGAGATCATGACAATCGCGCTGGCCGCGATCCCTGACAGCGGGTTTTGGATGGAGGCTGCAACGCTGGCCGTCATCGCCGTGGGTATTACTGTTGTGGTCTATGGCGGCGTTGCGCTGATTGTGAAAGCCGATGATCTGGGCTTGCTGATGAGCAACAAAGGCTACTTTGGTATGACGCGGGCGTTGGGGCGCGGAATCGTCAAAGCGATGCCGGGGTTTTTGAAGGCGCTGACAGCCGTCGGAACCGCCGCGATGTTGTGGGTTGGTGGCTCAATTCTGGTGCACGGGCTGAAAGAGCTGGGATTTGGTCAGTTGGAACACCTGATCCATGGCTGGTCAGTGGCGGCGGGGCAGGCTGTTCCGTCGGCCACTGCGACAGTCGAGTGGATCGCCAAGGCTACAATGGACGGCATCTTTGGGCTGGCTGTGGGCCTGCTGCTGATTCCGATTGGCACAGGTGTAATCGCCCCCCTTTGGGGGCGTTTATCTGGAAAAGCAGCGCATTAGGGCAGGTGAGTAAAGTCTCGCTTTACCTTTTTAGCAAAGCTTTGACCTTGTCCGCTGTGGCCTGAGCGGTGATGCCGAATTGCGCGTATAGCTCGTCCGCAGGCGCAGATGCGCCAAACCCGTGCATGCCGATGAATCCTGCTTTGTCCCGCTTGCCACGCTCGCCAAACAGCCACCGATCCCAACCGAAACGAATGCCCGCCTCGATTGCGACCCGAACCGGGCCGCCGGGGAGAACGCGTTTGCGATAAGCGTCTTCCTGATCTTCAAACAATTCCCAACACGGCATCGAGACCACTCGTGTTCCGATGCCTTCAGCCTGCAGCAGGTCGCGTGCCGCAAGGGCAATCGCAACTTCAGACCCGGTGGCCATCAACAGGGCGTCGCGTTTTCCAATTGCATCAGCCAGCACATAAGCACCTTGAGCTGTCATATTCTTTGTTTTGTGCTCTAGCCGCACGGTAGGCAATCCCTGCCGCGTCAGAGACAGGACAGAGGGCGTTTTCTTGCTGCTCAGCGCCAGCTCCCATGCCTCTGCAGTTTCGATAGTGTCTGCAGGTCGGAACACGTAAGTGTTGGGTGTTGCACGTGAAATTGCAAGATGTTCGACGGGTTGGTGTGTCGGACCATCTTCGCCCAGACCGATGCTGTCATGGGTCATAACAAAAACTGTCGGGATCCGCATCAGGGCGGCAAGTCGCATGGCGGGGCGCGCGTAATCTGTGAAACACATGAACGTTCCGCCGTAGGGACGGATGCCACCATGCAGGACCATCCCGTTCATCGCGGCTGCCATACCATGTTCGCGAACGCCGTAATGGATATAGCGGCCTTCACGGTTTTCCGGCAGGAACACGCCAAGGTCCGCCGTTTTGGTATTGTTGGACCCGGTCAGATCCGCGCTGCCACCCACAGTTTCCGGCATGATTGGGTTGATGATCTGCAGAACTTTTTCAGAGGATGAACGGGTGGCGAGTTTTGGCGCGTCTTCCGACATCTGCTTTTTAAAGGCCTTGATGGCGGCTGACAGTTTCTTTGGAACGTCCAGTGCATAAGCACGGGCGAATTCGCGCTGCTTATTGCCGGGCAGGGTGGCAAAACGTAATTCCCAGTCGGCGTGGGCTGCCGCGCCGCGTGCGCCAATGGCTTCCCAGGCTGATTTCACGTTTGCGGGCACTTCAAAATCGCCTTTTGCAGCGCCATAGACTTCTTTTGCCGCCGCCAGTTGATCTGCGTCGGTGAGGGCACCGTGGCCCTTTGACGTATCCTGCGCGGCATGACCCAAGGCGATATGGGTTTTGCAGGCGATCATCGTTGGTTTCTTCCCTCTTTTGGCATCCGTCAGGGCTGTGTCGATCGCCGCTGGGTCGTGGCCGTCAATTTCGATCACTTGCCAGCCTGCCGCTTTGAAACGCGCAACCTGATCGGTGCGATCTGCAATGTCGACCGTGCCATCAATTGTGATGTTGTTGTTGTCCCACAGCACCACCAGCTTGCTCAGTTCATGCCGGCCAGCAAGGCCGATAGCCTCGTGGCTGACGCCTTCCATGAGGCAGCCGTCGCCTGCCATGACGTAGGTGTAGTGATCAACTGCCTTTCGACCGTAGTGGGCGCGTTGGATTTCTTCGGCGATGGCAAATCCGACAGCATTGGACAAGCCCTGACCAAGTGGGCCGGTTGTGGTTTCAATGCCCGACGCATGACCATATTCGGGATGGCCTGCCGTCTTGAAGCCCCATTGGCGAAAATTCCTGATTTGATCCAGCGTCATGTCCTCATATCCGGTCAGGTAGAGCAGGGAATACAGCAGCATTGAGCCGTGCCCTGCGGACAGGATAAAACGGTCGCGATCCGGCCAGTTTGGCGCTGAAGCATCAAATTTCAGGTGTTTTTCAAAAAGCACTGTCGCCACATCAGCCATGCCCATTGGCATACCGGAGTGGCCGGAATTTGCCGCCTTGACCGCATCAAGGGTCAAAGTGCGGATTGCGGTCGCTTTTGACCAGTGATCAGGGTTGGCGGTAGAAAGAGCGGCAATATCCACAGGTGCATTCACGGGTCAGATGTCCTTTATCTAAGGCGGTTTTGAGCATGACACAGACCAACGGGCAGGTGCCTTTGCCTGCTCAATATCAGCCAGTCAGCAAAGTTCAAGGACCCGTCGCATCGGCACTTGAAGGCCGCCCTTCAAGTAGTTGATAGCAAAGGGGAGCAATTTCCTCAGGCATTGGGTAAACTTGAACCATTACGGGAAGCGGTGCGATTCGCCATAGCCGCCGCACCAGGCAGAGCAAAGGAAAAGGGCATGAGCCAGATTGATGAGTTGCAGCGTCGGATCACTGCGGCAATGGATCGGATTGGACAGGGGTTGGACGGGCTGTCCGGGGTGCCCGCTGCTGAGCATGGCAGTGAAATGGAGGCGCTCAAGCAGGAGTTGGAAGACGAAAAATTGGCCAATGCTCAGTTGCTTGAGCGAGTCAAGCGTTTGAAACGAAAGCAAAATGATGATCGTAGCAACCGCGCTACCCAAATGGAGGCACAAACTGCCACTGCGGCTAAGCTGGATACGGAGCTGGGCCGGTTGCGCAAAGCCAATGAGCAATTGCGCATTTCGAACCAAGCGCTGCGCACGGCAAATGAAGCTGGCGTGGCAGAGCCACATCTGATCAACAAGGCCATGCTGGCTGAACTTGAGAGTCTGCGCGCGATTCGCGCTGCAGAGGCGGCGGAAACACAATCAATCATGGGCACGCTTGCACCGCTGATTGACGCGGCGGCACAATCCGAACAGGAGGACGCATAATGGCGGAAGTGCAGATTAAAATCGGCGGCCGCACCTTTGAGGTGGCCTGCCAGGACGGAGAAGAGCAGTATCTGCATACAGCCGCCAAGATGCTGGATGATGAGGCGCAGGTGTTGTCGGATCAGGTGGGCCGGATGCCCGAAGCCCGGATGCTGCTGATGGCGGGTCTGATGCTGGCTGACAAAACGGCTAGCGTCGAAGACCGCATTGGAGTGATTGAGGGTCAGTTGGCGACACGGGAGCAAGAGCTGGATGGCCTTCGAAGTGCGCCGGGGCCTGAACCTGAACGCATTGAGGTGCCGGTTGTGCCCGATGCGGTGACTGACACATTGGCCGAACTTGCCGCGCGCGCCGAGGCTCTGGCCGCCGCAGTCGAAGAAAAGGCAGCATCTGCAAGCTGAAACGGACGGCGACCTAGGCAAGCATGTCGCAATGCCTGCAGGTTTGGGTGCGTCGCAAATCAGCGATATCTGGCAACGGTCCGGTCCTCTGTGGGCGGCGTTGCTCACCGGTGCGATGCGGTTCTATTTCATTCGGTTTGAGGCGAAGAATGATCTGGCCTGAAGGGTCTGGCGCGTGCGTAAATACATGCAATAGTTGCAAGTTTGTCTTTAAATCAGTATGCCTGACTGCATAGCAATGGAAGATTTTTCGCCTTTATTTCAAAACCCGGGGTGGCGCCATGGCCCGTTCAGATGCAACCGAAACTGCAGAAACCTATTCCGCACGAAAAACGGACTGGATGTATGCGTTGGCAATAGCCATTGGCGCCGGCGTTGTGGTTGTTGCCGTTCTGGGGCTCACCAACGAAGTATTCGGTCGGCTTCAGGCTTTGATGGCAGGGCTTTTGCTGGCGGGCGCATCGGGTTTAGTCGGGGCGTTCATGGGATTCCTGTTTGGCATCCCACGTTCTAAGCAATTGCAGGGCCAGGTTGTGGCCGAAGATGGAAAGAGCCAGCGGGAATACCTTGAAAACACAAATCTGGAGCAGATATCAGATTGGCTGACCAAGATCATTGTCGGCCTCACTCTGGTCCAGTTCGCCGAACTCAAGACCTTTGTGAATGGAGTCGGAACGTCGTTCAGCCCGGTCTTTCTGTCTGGCGACGAGACTGGAACCGCTGGGGCAGTCGGCGTTGCAGTTATCCTTTATTTCACAATTGCAGGCTTTCTGTTTGCATTCCTCTGGACACGGATACACATGGAAAATGTTCTGCGCCAACAAAGTGCGCAAGGAACCCTGGCCGTCGAGCGTTTGTTGGAGCGCCGTCAGGAGCAGGAAAATACGGCGAATACAAAAGCTTTTGAACTCACTGATGCCTACCTAGACCCGTCAGCGGATCCGAACGCCAAGATGTTTGACAACCTTGAGGAAAAGATTGCGGACTCGTCGCTGATCGCGCGCACGATGATATTTGATCGGGCGCGAAAGGTGCGGCAAAAAAACTGGCGGGCGGGTGGAAATAACAACCTGATTGACCGCACAATCCCTATTTTTACGGGGCTTATTGCAGCCTCGCCAGAGCGGCAGCACCGCAACTACGGCCAATTGGGGTATGCCCTTAACAAAGCGACACAGCCCGACTGGGCCGCTGCGCAAGAGGCACTGGAAAAGGCCATAAGATTGCGCGGCGAAGACGATTCCGGTCAGGGCTTTTACGAACTGAACCTTGCCATGGCCCTGATCAATCAGGATCCGGCATTCTTGGATGGCAAAGCCTCAAGCGATGCCACCACCGCCCAAATATCCAAACTGCTTGATCCGGCCAGCAAGGTTGTCGATTTAAACGACGAACCTGCCATCGTCAAATGGGCAAAGCTGAGCGGATATTCTATTTCGACGCCTTAATCGTTTGCTTCGCGGATCTTATCTGCGGCATCTTTGTCATAGGTCACGCCGTTTTCTTCAAACAGCGTATCCAGCTCGCCTGACAAGGTCATTTCGGTGATGATATCACATCCCCCGACAAACTCGCCTTTGACGTAAAGTTGTGGCACGGTGGGCCAGTCCGAAAAGTCCTTTATCCCCTGTCGGACGCCGTCATCGGCCAGAACATTCACGTCTGCGAAATCTACGCCCATGTAGTTAAGAACGCCTGCAACACGGGATGAAAATCCGCACTGCGGCATTTCCTTGGTGCCCTTCATATACAGCACCACGTCGTTGGCGCCGACGGTCTCTTTGATCTGGTTGCTCACGTCTGTCATTTTATTTCTCCGTCTTCTTGCCTTGCGGCACAAATCGTTTTGCGTAGTCCTGCGGGTCTTTTGGAATGGTGTACCGGGCAGTCTGGCTGCCGCCCCCTGCACCCGAGTTGTAATCTAGATCAATCACATGATCACCTTTGCCGGGCGGGCTGCCCCGTTCGGTACCACGTGTGCGCCGTAAGGAATAGGCCCCGCAAAGCACAGCCATTGCCACTATAGCGATCAACATTGGTATGATGAAAGCCCAATCCAAGCGCCTTAACCCGGCACTTTGGTGGTCAGGGCCAGCGCGTGCAGTTCACCTTGGGCGCCATCCATCTTGCCTTTGAGCGCGCCGTAGACCGCCCGTTGCTGCTGCACCCGGTTCTGGCCACGAAAACTCTCGTCAATAACCTCGGCCGCATAGTGGTTTCCGTCGCCAGCCAGATCAGTGATGGTGATCTCGGCATCCGGAAAGGTAGCGCGGATCAGGTCTTCAATTTCGCGGGCTTGTATGGCCATATAAGAAGGCTCCGATAGCTGTTTGTTTAGATGTAGGCCGCAGGCGCGCGTGGTGCAAGGGATTGCGGGGATTGATCCAGCGGTGCGCGTCTGCGACGCGCATTCTTTTAGTTGATTCGGCGCTTGGCAACACTGGCGCGGCGCTTTCGCCTATGCCACGGCTGCGGCAAACGAGTTTCGATACAGAGTCGCCAGTTCAGCCAGCGGGGCAGAGCTTTTGCCGAACCTGACGACATCACCAGTGAATCGGCCTACTGTTTCGATGGGTACTCCATCAGCGCCCGCCGCCATCATCAGAGCTTCGGCCTGATCAAAATTACAAGCCACCAAATAGCGCCCCTGATCTTCGCCAAAGAGATCGCCGGTGTCTTCGCTGTTGAGTTGTACGCCGATGCTTGCAGCCTCAGCCAGTTCAAACGCAGCAAGTGCGAGGCCGCCATCGCTGAGGTCCGTGCAAGCTTTGATCAGGTCAGCGTTGGCACGAATGAAGTCTCCGTTGCGCTTTTCGGCGACAAGATCGACGGGGGGCGCGTCGCCTTCGTTACGGTCGTATGCTTCAGCCAACAAAGCAGACTGGCCGAGATGCCCATTGCTGTGGCCAATGACCAGTGCGATATGGCCGTCACGCACGTCTTTGCCGATGATGTGATCAGTCGACGTTAACAGTCCTACTGCCCCGATAGTAGGCGTGGGCAGGATTCCGGATCCATCAGTTTCATTGTAGAGCGAGACGTTGCCCGAGACGATGGGCATGTTCAGGGCTGCGACTGCTTCACCGATGCCTTCAATGGCACCCACAAATTGCCCCATGATCTCGGGCTTTTCCGGATTTCCGAAGTTGAGGTTATCAGTGGTTGCCAAAGGAGTGGCCCCGACGGCAGTCAGATTGCGATAGGCCTCTGCCACAGCTTGTTTGCCGCCTTCAACAGGGTTTGCCTTAACGTAACGTGGGGTGACATCTGAGGTGAAGGCCAGAGCCTTGTCTGTCCCATGCACCCGGACAATGCC
>CBDTVL010000165.1:0-8744 GCA_965363755.1 uncultured Sulfitobacter sp. | reverse complement strand
ATTTCGGTAGTGATTTTCGCGACCCTGTCCGAACATTTTGTCCCGGGCTCGCCGGAGTTTATCAGTGCGGTGTTCAGCATCACCTTGCTGGCTGGTTTTTTCCAACTCTGTCTGGGGCTGGTCAATCTGGGGCAGTTGGTCAGCCTGGTGTCGCACTCGGTCATGGTCGGTTTTACAGCCGGTGCAGCAATCCTGATCTTCCTCAGTCAACTGCCGGGTTTCATTGGAAAATCATTACCCCGGCCGGATGAGTTATTTGAGTTTGCAAAAGAGCTTTGGCAGGCCTTGCCACATCTCAACCCCTATGTTCTGCTGGTTTCGTTGACCACACTTGTTGTGGCCGTGGCACTTAAGAAATACAAACCCACATGGCCAAACTATCTGATCGCGCTGACGGCTGGCAGCGCTCTGGCGTTTGTTCTTAATGCAGAGGCCCAAGGTGTGGACTTTGTCGGAGCCATCGAATCTGGCGTCCCGCCCCTGGCGGTTCCGGATATGTCGTTCGACATAGTACGAAGCCTGTCGCAGGGCGCTTTCGCTCTTGCTCTCATCGGTCTGCTAGAGGCGGTATCAATTGCGCGCGCCATGTCGCTTCAATCGCATCAGTCGCTTAATTCCAATCAAGAAATTATTGGGCAGGGCCTGTCAAATATTGGCGGCTCGTTTTTCTCGGCCTATATGGGATCCGGGTCGTTTACACGTAGTTCGCTTAATCTGGAGGCGGGCGCAAAAACACCGCTAGCCGCAATTCTTGCTGCATTTTTTCTGTTGATAATTCTGCTGGTGGTCAGCCCATTGATTGCCTATATCCCAATACCCGCAATGGCAGGTCTGATCATGTTGGTGGCGTGGAAACTGATCGACATCAACGAAATCAAACATATCCTGACAACCAGCGCCTCCGAGACCGCCATATTCCTGATCACGTTCATCGTTGTCTTGCTGGTTGACTTAGAGTTCGCGATCTATGCTGGTGTCATTGTCTCACTGTCATTGTTCCTGCGTAAGACCATGCAGCCAGGCCTGCCTGTGAACGTGCCAAACGCAAGCCTCGAGGGCCGCCCGTTCATGAGCCCGATCCACTGGCGCCTGCCAGAATGTCCTCAGTCGATGTTCATACGGGTGCAGGGACCGATGTATTTCGGCGCTGTGGAATATTTGGAAAAAGAGTTTCGCCGATTGGAACAGCAACGGCCAAATCAGAAACATCTTGGTTTGCTCATCGACGGGTCCGTCGGCATTGATCTGGCTGGCGCGGAATGGCTGGTTGAAGAAAGCCGGAACCGCAAAGAGCTGGGTGGCGGCCTATATATCGTCGGGCGTTATCCACCGCTGAGACGCCAGTTGGACCAGTTTCAAGTGATCAAGCTGATTGGCAAAGACAACATATTCCGACGCAAGCGCGAGCTGCTGGAGACAATGGTCCCCAAGCTTGATCCAAAAATTTGCGCTGCCTGCAAGACGCGTGTGTTTTTGGAATGTAAAAACATGCCAAACGATGAAGCGCCCGAAACAGAACAGGCCAACAACTAGGCACAGATCAGCCAGCCCAAGACGGGCCAGCTGATATTGTTTCAACGCCGCTTACAGATACACCAAAACCTGCGGCACTTTTTCGCAAGTGGCCAAAGCGGGCTATCACAGTACTGGATATTGTTTATTCCCCGCTGCAGGTGTGATCTGTGTTCAGGCGTTCACATCCACAACAACGCGCCCTTTGACCTGCCCTTTGAGGATGTCTTTTCCAAGCTGCGGCAAATCGCTGAGTGTTGCGGGTTGCACCATCGCTTCGAGCTTGTCCCTTGGCAGATCCTTGGCAATACGCGCCCATGCCCGCACCCGATTGTCGTAGGGCTGCATGACCGAGTCGATGCCAAGCAGGTTCACGCCGCGCAATAGAAATGGGATGACCGTCGCAGGCAGACCGACGCCCCCCGCCAGACCAACAGCAGACACAGAAGCCCCATATTTCATCTGCCCCAGAACCCGTGCCAGCATCTCACCGCCAACCGCGTCGACGCAGCCCGCCCATGTCTCGGCCTCAAGTGGGCGTTTGACAGTTTCGTTGATCTCCTCACGCGCGACAATCTGGGTTGCACCCAGCGACTTGAGATAATCCGCGGTTTCAGGTCTGCCGGTCACCCCTGCGACCTCATAGCCAAGATGTGCCAAAATGGCCGTGGCGACCGATCCGACGCCCCCCGCAGCACCGGTAACCAGGACAGGACCCTGCCCCGGCACCAACCCGTGATCCTCCAGCGCCATCACTGCCAGCATTGCGGTGAATCCGGCTGTGCCAACAGCCATTGCCGCGCGGGTATCAAGACCTTCAGGCAGCGGCACCAACCAGTCGGCCTTGACCCGTGCCTTTTGAGAATAGCCACCCCAATGCGCTTCCCCAACGCGCCAGCCAGTCACAACCACCTTGTCGCCGGGTTTGTAACGTGCGTCGTCAGAGGCCTCGACAGTCCCGGCCAGATCAATGCCGGGCACATGTGGATAATTACGCACCAGCCCGCCGCCCGGCCCAATGCACAAACCATCCTTGTAGTTCACCGTAGAGTAGTCGACCGCAACCGTGACATCCGCCTGAGGCAGATCATCCAGGCTAAGCTGCTCTACCGCAGCGCTGGTTTTCCCGTCGTCGTCCTTGTTTACGACCAATGCGTTAAACATGTTCTCTCTCCTGATCCAATCGGCGCCACATAATATGCTGCCGTTAATTTCAACTGTTCAAAAAATACTTCCGCCGGAAGGTCTTCCGCCAGATCATCGCGCTAGATCCAGAATTTCTCCTTGACCGTTGCTTTGCGCATCCCGTCCGGCGTCTCGACCTCAACTGAGGTGCCTGCATCCCAATGGGTCATACGCACCATTCCGATTGCGACATTTGTCTCAAAATCAGGCGACCACGCTGCTGACGTCACCTGACCAACGCGTTTTCCGCCGGCAAACACACTCCAGGCCCGGTCAATCCCCGGGACCGCATCGCCATGAATGGAAATTGGACAGACTTGCTGCACCGGTCCTTCTTTGGCGACCCGCAACAGGGCGTCACGACCGATACAGCCGATGGCCGTTTGGGTGTCGCAGAATCTGCCCAAACCGCACTCATGCGGCGTGTTATCATCCGTCATGTCGTTTCCATAAGACAGCAGACCTCCCTCAATCCGCTCAATATTGTTAGGACACCCAGCCCGGACGTTCAGGTCTTCGCCTGCGGCAAAAAGCGTATTCCACAACGGCATCGCAATATCGCTGCCATCGACGTAGATCTCAAAGCCGCCCTGCTTGGAATAGCCTGAGCGCGCAACAACCAGATCGCGGCCTTCGAATTGATATATACCATAGCGGAAGA
Source organism: uncultured Sulfitobacter sp. (assembly GCA_965363755.1). Classification (GTDB taxonomy): domain Bacteria; phylum Pseudomonadota; class Alphaproteobacteria; order Rhodobacterales; family Rhodobacteraceae; genus JL08. The sequence goes on along the minus strand of CBDTVL010000165.1, from coordinate 5,386 downwards.
ACCGAATGCTGCGGATCGTCTCGCCAAAAACCCGCTCCAACAGGTCGTCTGCTTTTGGTCCCTGCACTGCCAACGGAGATATATCAGGTTCATCCACCAGCACATCCAGCCGGTATCCGTTGGCGATACCTTTGACCCATAACAGCAGATCGCTGTCCGCAATGGAAATCCACCAGCGGTCCTCGCTCAGTTTGACCGCGACCGGATCATTCAGCATGCCTCCGGTTTCATCGACAATCGGGACGTAATAACACTGACCAGGCATCATGCCGCGTAGATCGCGCGGGGTCAGCATTTGCATCAGGCGCGCCGCATCGGGGCCGCGTAGCTCGACTTGCCGCTCCACCGCGACGTCCCAGATCTGCACGTGATCTTTCAGATGACGGTAGTCGGCTTGCACGCTTTCGAACATGGTTGCCAAAAGCATCCGGTTATAAACGGTGTAAGCTTTGACGCCCGCCGCCTCAACACCATCAGAGAACGGGGTGCGGCGCAGCCGACGCGAAGGAGATATGACAGCCATTTTATGTATCCGGCATAAACACGAGGTCAGACACAGGCGCCTGAAGGCCAGAAGCCGTCAGCATCGCATGAACCTGACCACGGTGGTGGGTCTGGTGATTAAAGAAATGCACGACGCACATCCCGAGTGGTTTGCTGACGTCCCGCCCGATTGAGCCGGAAAACCACGTTAGATCTCTTTTGAGGTCGACACTATTGAGGTTTTTGGCCCACTCGGCGATCTGCCCGTCCAGTCGAATGCGTTCCGCATGCCACGTAGCGAAAGTGGTGTGCAATGTGGCGCTGTCCTTGCCCTCACAGGTCGGCCCCGCCCCCTGATCAAAGCGGGACATCCAGAACAAATCACCCCAAAGCAGATGGTTCAGAGTGCCAAAGATGGACCCGAAAAAAGCGCCATGATCTTTGCGCAGGACCGCATCGTCAACATCTTCAAGAACATCCATCAGCTGCTTGTTTTGCCAAGCATTATATCGGGTCATCGTCACGCAATAATCACGGTCGATCATCACTTCGGGCCTTTCCAGTCAATTGGGCAGATTTCGGCGGACATGCCATTGAAATCCCAAATGCGGCCATAATCCCGCACTCGACTTTTCAGGCCTTTCGCCGCAATAATGTCCGGCCCCATCCAGTATTTGGAGTTGCTGACCATCACCGGATGCTCGGGGTTCAGCCCCGTCAGCATCTCGATCTCGCCCTGAATTTTCCGGCCAATCATGATCGAGCGGCGATTGCCGTCCCGAACAATCTCAACCGGGGCTTTTTCTGCGCCAATGATTTCGGACACCAACATAGTGAACAGTCCGGTAGTACCACCTGCCGCACCCGAGAAAATCTGCAGTATCCCGTTGTAGGCCTTCTGGCTCGCCCGTTCATCAACATAGGCGGCAACTTTCCAGTTGCCCTCGCCCATGCGACCGGGAATGTCGACCAGCAAACCTACATTGAGTCCACCAAGGTCTTCGCCCTCGTAATGGCCTTCATCTATGGCGATCGCCATCCACGCATGGCAGTGCCCTTCTGTCGGTGGGTGTGCACCTAGCGATACTACGCAAGGGCAGAATACTGTACACGAGCAGTTCAGAAACAACTCACCTTTGATGGCCCATTCCGTAGGAGTCGATTTCCGCCGTTTTGGGTTGGGCATGCGTTGATCGATGCGCTGCGATATTGGCAGACGATCTGCGTCAGGTCTTTTGGTCGCCATCGTATTCTCCCTCTAAATCCAAGGTGTAAAAGGTGCTGCGATCACGGCCATTCCGGCGAAGATCAACGCAATACCCATTGGTTTTGTTAAATAATGCCCAATCTGCGGCAGCTTTTCGAGCACCATGAAAAATGTCGCAAGACCCATCCACAGCAGGCTCATCACGCCGCCAATAAATCCCAGTGCCATGAAGCCCCAGCAACAGCCCACACAAAACGCCCCCAACCCGACGCCCATGCGCACACCACCCGGAAATCCAGTGCGCCAATGCCCAAGAAAATACATCATTGGGGAATGACACACGCCGTGACAGATCTCTTTCACGCGGCTGAACTGGAAGGCTCCGACGGCGATTAACAACCCGCCGGACACCCAATAGGAGGTCACAATGCCAAGCATGTCGATCACGCCGGAAAACAGCAACCCAAGCTGAACCACCGTGATCAGTGCCGCAAATCCCACCCAGACAGCGAAATATCCCAGCAAAACACCAAACCAGCCTGCCCGGGTGCCATCTGCACTGATCATCAGGTCTTCGTAGCTGCGCAAAGTTGGTACCAAAGTCGGCAACATCATCGCGGCCATCATGATCGCCCACATGTAAAACAGCGGCCAGAACTCGGCCATCGGCATGCGCATGCCCATATTTGGATCCATGCCGCGCATGGTCTGTGCCATCGGTCCCGGACGCCCGATCAGGTCCAGATCCATACCTGTGCTCATAGAGTAAAGCAGCCACCACGCCGCCAGAATGGACGCGAAGAACCCAAGCCAGAAAACGTTGCGCATCGACGTGTGAATCACCAAAGCCTCCCCGACTCAGTCCTTGCGTTTTAAATGTCAGACTTTTAAATGTCTGACAAATGAAAATTGATCCAGACAGCGCGGCGGACCTTTCTGCCCAAATTGCCGAAGCAATCCGGGATGCCATCATCTCAGGTGAGTTGATCGTCGATACTCGGCTGCCCTCCGAGGCGGAACTGGTCGAGCACTTCAAAGTCTCACGCCCCACCGTGCGCGAAGCATTGAAGCGGCTGGCTGCACAATCCCTCATTCGCACCCAGCGCGGCGCCACCGGCGGCGCGTTTGTGAACCGCCTTAGTTTTGAGGACGCCCATAGCCAGCAGATCACCACTTCAACCCTCCTGTTGTCGATGAACGCCGTCAGCTTTGAAACTGCCTGCGAAGCCCGCTACGCGCTTGAGCGCGCCTGTGCGCCGCTCTCTGCTGAGCGCCGTAGCGCTGATCACCTTGCGACAATGCGCGCAGAGATTCATCGCCAGTCTCAGCCCGGACTGACCGATGAGGCGTTTTGCGCCTCAGATGTCGCCTTTCACCGCGCGCTGGTCGACGGTGCTTGCAACCCGGTGCTGAGCTATCAACTGGCTGGCGCGGTCGAGGCGATGCAACCTCTGATGAACATGATCACCTTCACTGCGCGTTCGCGCGAGGCCATCGTAGCCCTGCACACCCAGATCGCCGATGCGGTGGAGGCACAGGATGGCCTGGCCCTCAGCGTCGGACTCACTTTGCTCGAACAAGAAACTCAGACATTGGCGCAAAGCGTGTTCGCGGCCCGCGCCGGACGGCACTAAGGGCATTGTGCTACGGGCATCGTCTAACAGGTTTGGGCACGGTGATCCGATCTGGGGTCGACATGCGCTGGACCACCTAACACGCTGATCGAATTACATAACCTGCGTGGTGGTAGCTGGACAGGTCGGGCCTGCGGCAGCCGTCGTCAACAAAACCGCGATCTGACAACCCGTCTCGGATAAGAAAAGTACTTATATAGGTGATTTGGATACAAGGTGTTGTCCAACAGAAGCCGATCAAATCGCCTCTGTCGTGTGCCCCCAATGCCGGTCCTGCGGTAGAGTTCATACTCACGGAGTCGCAAGTCTTTCAAAGATGAAACCAAAGACGGTCGAAACTTGATTCTCGTGGTCTGGCAGATGAACTGCTCCTTTACGGTTGCTTGTACCGTCGGACCGGACGGGATCTCAGCGATGTCGACGACACGACCGGCCTTGGTGCCATAATCACGAATTTCAAAGGTCAAAGGATCCGGCAGGCCAAAGCTGCGCGTGCTTTCATCTGGGCCAAAAAGGCGATCCTCTCCCTGCCAGACATCGCCGGTTGAAAAACGCAGGAAATAGGTCCCTGGTGGGACAAGAACCTTGAAAAACGCGCCCCCGACTATGTAGGCAGCCAATGCTTCTTCACGAGTTTCCTCTTCGATCAGCCTTAGAAAATAATCCTGCCCATCCGGTGTTTTGACCTGAAGCGGAAACACCGCTGGCAAGCCGGTGCGATTCCACATCAGGCCGCTAGTCTGCGGCGCCCACGGACCATCATTATTTCCGGCAGTGGCAGCGCCTGGAACGCAACACATGAGCAGCCAGAAAACCCATTTTCCGACCGATCCGAAGCGACACAGATACGCCAAAACCATTCTCATTGCCGGGCTTTCTTTTCTTCTTGGGTCTAAGATGCCGGTCTGAATATAACATACCGCTGCGGCATCTGCGCCATGAATGTCAGAGCCAGCGCAAAGCTGCAGCAGTGGTCGGAGTACTTGTGACCCAAATTCGGGGTGTTGGTCCCGGCAAAAAGCTTGCCCAGGTTGTGGTTACGTCGGTTTCGCCTGTGCATCAGGAGGCAACGAAGGAATACTCGCACAGGGACGTCAGCAGGTGCCAATACCGGCTCTGCCGGTCTTGCCGACACCCCACTCGCGCGCTACCTCTCGTCCATGACCGAGTTGATCAACATTTTGGCAGCGCTTCTCACTATCGGTTTTGGCGGGTTCGGATTGCTTGCGCCGCGTTATACCGTTGCCGCGCTTGATCTTGCACCGACCAACAGCAACATGGGCCTGTCAGAAATGCGCGCCTCGGTTGGCGGGTTGTTTGTTGTGGCAGGGGGTGCTGCGCTTTGGCTCAACTCCCCCATAGCTTACGCGATGATCGGGTTTTGTTTTGCCGGTGCGGCACTGGGTCGGGCGCTGTCGGTGATCTTCGACCAGCCGCCTCTGCGCAAAGTTGCCTTGTTTGGCGGGGTCGAGGCTGTGCTGGCGACGTGGTTGCTTTGGGCCAATCTGTAATCGGTTGTTGCCCTGGCGATTGCCCAGAAGCAGCGCAATTTAGCGGGACGATCTTTCAACCCAGATGTGACATTCACATTAAGATCAGCCGGTTAGATAGTTGTATTTAATATGAAAAACAAAAACCTCTCTGACAAGTACATCAAATCCGAGCGAACTTGGCTATTTCCCTTGAGATCGTGATGTCTTGCGCCTATATTCTACTTGTCCCTCGGGACTATGAACATAAACGCGCTCGTAATACGCGGATCGGACCCGGGGGCGGTACCCGGCGACTCCACCAATACCCGCTCATTTGGCGGTCATGGGGTCGAAATAGGATCGACGAACGTCTAAAGGGGTTAGCTTTGTTTCGGCTGGGTGCCACCGTATCGGCCCACAAAGTACAATTGCAAATGACAATCGTGCTCCGGTAGCAGTCGCAGCGTAAGCTGTTCCTAAAACCGAACTTTAAGCCCTTTCGCTTAGCAGCGTAAGGCGGGGTTCGCAGGCACCTGGCAACAGAAGCCTGCACTTACTTCCGCATTGTTGACGACCAAAAGCAGCTTTTG
>CBDTVL010000164.1:0-8753 GCA_965363755.1 uncultured Sulfitobacter sp. | reverse complement strand
GGCAGAAGAACAGGCGGAAGAACACGCCGCTGTTGCCGAGATTGAAGCCACGGAATTGGCGGCGCAAGAGGCCAAAAGTGACGAGGCGCTGCTGGAAGAGCTTGGATTGCCCGACCCGGATGAATTGAAGCTGGGGGATGATGTCAAAGGCTTCATGTCTAAGGCAGTGCCCGACCGTCTGCGCCGCCGCGCATTGCGCCAGCTTTGGCGGCTGAACCCGGTTTTGGCGAATGTGGACGGGCTGGTTGATTACGGTGAGGATTTCACTGACAGCGCAATGGTGATCGAGAACCTGCAGACTGCCTATCAGGTGGGCAAAGGCATGTTGATGCACGTGCAGGAAATGGCCCGGCAGGCCGAAGCTAAGCTGGAAGCTGAAGCGGATCAGGGCGAAGATGTAGCAGTTACAGAAGAAGTCGAAGAGAAAACTGCTGTGTCTGAAGTTGAGGACATTCAGCCTGAGGTGGAGAGCGACGTGGTTCAAGAAATGCAATCCGACGATGCTGACTCTGACGGGTTAATAGTGTCCTCAGTTACGCCCCGCCGGATGCGGTTTCACTATGCACCGTCACCGGAGGCTCACATATGAACGCGACCGTCGACATTGCTTCCACAAATGCCGAGGACCGGCTACGGGCGGATCTCTACAACTATCTGGGTCTGATGTTGTCCGGTCCGCCAGATCAAATGCTGTTGGACCAGACTGCAGCGTTGACGGGAGATGACAGCGATCTTGGTCAGGCAATCTCGACTTTGGCGCGGGTTGCCAAGGTGTCCAAGCCCAAGGCCGTGACGACTGAATTCAATGCGCTGTTTGTCGGGTTGGGCCGGGGGGAATTGCTGCCGTACGCGAGCTATTATCTAACGGGGTTTTTGAACGAAAAGCCGCTTGCCGCCTTGCGCCGCGATATGGCGGCACATGGCGTGACTCGTGCACCAAATGTGTTTGAGCCGGAGGATAACATCGCCTCTATGATGGAAATCATGGGGGGTATGATTGTGGGGCGGTTCGGGACCGACACAGGCCTTGAGGCCCAGAAACAGTTTTTTAATAAACATGTCGGGCCGTGGGCCGGACATTTCTATTCAGATTTGGAGGCCGCGAAGAACTCGGTTCTCTATGCCTCTGTCGGCGCGGTCGGCAAGGCGTTCATGGAGATCGAACGCGAAGCGTTTCGAATGATTGCGGATTGATCCGCTCAAATCGGCAGGGCGACCTGCCATAACGAAGGAAGGGACACTTTCCATGACCAAGAAGACCGAAGACGGCGCCAGTCGTCGCGATTTTCTCAAACTGGCGGGCACAGCGGCGCCTGCTGCGGTGGCGGCTTTGGCCGTCAGCAGTACTGCTGCAGAAGCTCAACCCGTTGATCTGACATCTGACAAGATGCAGGACACCGCGCATACGCGCGCTTATCTCGACAGCGCCCGGTTCTGAACCGGACGCCAATATTGTCCACTGACGACTGGTTGCGTGACGCCCGACTGTCAGAGGACTTCCCTAGGGAGGAATAACTATGCTTAGGAAAAAGACCAACGGGATTGCGCGACGCTCCCAGCGGACAAGTATCCTGTCGACAGTGTCCAAGACATCTGTTGACCGCCGCGCGTTTCTGCGCGGATCAGGACTGGCCATTGGTGGCCTGACAGCAATTGCAGCTACAGGTGGTACTGTCACCGCGGCAAACGCACAATCAGCGGCAACAAGAGCCGTAGAGACCGTCAAATCGGTTTGTACGCACTGTTCAGTTGGCTGTACTGTGATCGCCGAAGTGGACAACGGCGTATGGACGGGGCAAGAGCCCGGCTGGGACAGCCCGTTCAATCTGGGTGCGCATTGCGCAAAAGGGGCCGCAGTACGCGAGCACGCCCACGGCGAACGCCGCCTGAAATATCCCATGAAGCGCGAAGGCGGTGAATGGAAACGCATCAGCTGGGAAACCGCGATCAACGAGATCGGCGACGGCATGAACAAAATCCGCGAAGAAAGCGGACCGGATTCTGTGTACTGGCTGGGATCGGCCAAGCATAACAACGAACAGGCCTATCTGTTCCGCAAATTTGCCGCCTACTGGGGGACAAATAACGTCGACCATCAGGCCCGGATTTGCCATTCGACCACTGTTGCGGGTGTTGCCAACACATGGGGCTACGGCGCCATGACCAACAGCTACAACGACATCCACAACTCCAAGGCAATCTTTATCATCGGCGGCAACCCAGCCGAGGCGCACCCAGTGTCTTTGCTGCACCTGCTGAAAGCCAAAGAGCAGAACAACGCGCCTGTGATTGTCTGCGATCCGCGGTTCACGCGCACGGCGGCGCATGCAGACGAATATGTCAGGTTCCGGCCTGGGACAGACGTTGCGCTGGTTTGGGGTATCCTTTGGCACATCTTTGAAAACGGTTGGGAAGACAAAGAGTTCATCCGCACCCGGGTCTGGGGCATGGACCAAATCCGCGACGAAGTCAGAAACTGGACGCCTGAGGAAGTTGAACGCGTCACCGGCGCACCGGGCGAACAATTGCGTCGCGTGGCGCGGACGTTGGCCAACAACCGCCCTGGCACAGTGATCTGGTGCATGGGTGGCACCCAGCATACCACCGGCAACAACAACACACGTGCTTATTGCGTGTTGCAACTGGCGCTGGGCAACATGGGCACATCGGGGGGCGGGACCAACATTTTCCGTGGCCACGACAACGTGCAGGGCGCAACCGACCTTGGTGTTCTGAGCCATACTTTGCCCGGATATTATGGTCTGAAACCCGGTTCATGGGCGCATTGGGGCCGAGTCTGGGGCGAAGATATGGATTGGCTGAAAGGTCAGTTCGCCACGGTGAAAGGTGCCGACGGTAAAGATTCAAACCTGATGAACCTCACCGGTATCCCGGTGTCGCGATGGATCGATGGCGTTCTGGAAGATCCGGAGAACATGGACAATCCAGACAAGGTTCGGGCCATGGTTCTTTGGGGTCATGCGCCAAATTCGCAGACCCGCCTAAAGGAAATGAAGACAGCAATGGAAAAGCTGGACATGCTGGTCGTGGTTGACCCGTATCCAACGGTTTCCGCTGTTCTGCATGACCGCGAAGACGGGGTTTATCTGTTGCCGGCCTGTACCCAGTTTGAAACACGTGGCTCTGTCACTGCATCAAACAGATCGTTCCAGTGGCGTGACCGGGTGGTCAAGCCGTTGTTCGAAAGCTTACCGGACGAGGTCATCATGGCCAAGTTCGCCAACAAGTTTGGCTGGGCAGATCGGCTCTTCCGCAATATCGAAATGGAAGACGCCGAAACGCCGAATGTCGAAAGCATCACGCGTGAATTCAACCGCGGCATGTGGACAATTGGCTATACCGGTCAGGATCCGGACCGGATCAAGCTGCACATGGCAAATCAGCACACGTTCGACAGAACCACGCTGCAGGCGATTGGGGGCCCTGCAGATGGCGACTACTATGGTCTGCCATGGCCCTGTTGGGGCACTGCCGAGATGGGTCATCCCGGTACACCGAACCTTTATGACATGTCCAAACGTGTCTCAGAAGGTGGCCTGACCTTCCGCGCCCGGTTCGGCGTGGAACGCGACGGTGACAACCTGCTGGCCGAAGGCGTCTACAGCAAGGATTCCGAGATTCAGGACGGATATCCTGAATTCACCATGCAGATGCTGATGGATCTGGGCTGGGACGGTGATCTGACGGATGACGAGCGCGCTGCAATTGACGCGGTGGCCGGTCCCAAGACCAACTGGAAAACCGACCTTTCGGGTGGCATCCAGCGGGTTGCGATTGCCCATGAATGTGCGCCCTTTGGCAACGCCAAGGCCCGCGCGGTTGTGTGGACCTTCCCGGATCCGGTACCGGTGCATCGTGAGCCGCTTTATACCAACCGGCGTGATCTGGTCGAGGATTACCCAACCTACGAAGACCGGAAGTTCTATCGTCTTCCCACGATGTATGCCTCGATCCAGAAGAACGACTTTTCCAAGGATTATCCAATGATCCTGACGTCGGGTCGTCTTGTGGAATATGAAGGCGGCGGGGACGAGTCTCGATCCAACCCATGGTTGGCGGAACTTCAGCAGGACATGTTCGTCGAGATCAACACACGGGATGCCAACAATCTTGGTGTTCGTGACGGCGCGCAGGTCTGGGTGGAAGGCGCAGAAGGGGCCAAGGTCAAAGTGATGGCCATGGTCACCAACCGTGTCGGCGAAGGCGTTGCCTTTATGCCATTCCACTTTGGCGGGCACTTTGAGGGCGAGGACCGGCGGTACAAATACCCCGCTGGCGCGGATCCTTATGTGCTGGGCGAAAGCTCGAACACGGCGCAGACCTATGGCTATGATTCAGTGACACAGATGCAAGAGACCAAGGCCACTCTTTGCAAAATCTGGTCAGCATAAGGGAGTATGAGAGATGGCAAGAGCTAAGTTTCTCGTCGATGCTGAACGCTGCATTGAATGCAATGCCTGCGTCACAGCCTGTAAGAACGAACATGAGGTGCCATGGGGCATCAACCGCCGGAAGGTTGTCACCATAAATGACGGTGATCCGGGTGAACGGTCGATCTCGGTGGCCTGCATGCACTGCTCGGACGCGCCCTGCATGGCGGTGTGTCCGGTCGATTGCTTCTACCAGACCGAAGAAGGTGTTGTTTTGCACTCCAAAGACCTTTGCATTGGCTGTGGCTATTGCTTTTACGCGTGCCCGTTTGGCGCGCCGCAATACCCGCAGGCGGGCAATTTTGGATCGCGCGGAAAGATGGACAAGTGTACATTCTGCGCCGGTGGCCCAGAAGAAAACAATTCCACCGCAGAGTTCCAAAAATATGGGCGTAATCGGATTGCAGAGGGCAAGTTGCCAATCTGCGCCGAAATGTGTGCCACCAAAGCCCTGCTAGCCGGTGATGGTGACATTGTATCCGGTATCTACCGCGAACGTGTTGTTGCGCGCGGTTTTGGTTCCGGCGCTTGGGGTTGGGGAACTGCCTACGATCAAAAAGGCGGCTGAGGCCAGTTTTGGCCTTGTGCCAGTCTGATACGGCATGGGGCGGCTCATCATGGGCCGCCCCATGGCGCTGAGATAAAACAACCCGTATTAGGGTACTGACAAAACCCCGAGGAACCTCGCAATGGCCCGCACTCTGATTGCTACCGTTTTTGGGATGATCTTAAGCGTCCTGCTAAGCACTGTAACGCTTGCGCAAGAAACTCCAGAGGTTGATCGCACAGCGACGGGTGGTGCGCAAACTCTGGAAGATATTATGGCGCGTCAACGCGGTGAGCCGGTTGACGATACGTTTCGCAGTGGCGCTACCGGTGATCCTGACAGCGCAGCAAGTATGGCCAACCAACTGGGCACTTTGGGCGGATCTTCGGATTCGGAGGTGTGGCGCGCATTTCGATACGGGGCGGCTGATATCACCACGCAGGCCCGTGGCCCTGCGGCTGCTGTATTGATTCAGGACGGCGGCATGTGGTGGCTGAAGTTTCGAGACGGTCCGCTGGCCCAATTTGGCACCTATCTTCTGGGTGGGACGCTTGTGCTGCTGGCACTGTTTTACCTGATCCGCGGCCGCATCCGCATTGACGGCAAAAAGACTGGTCAGACGGTCACGCGCTTCAAGGCAATTGAACGTTTTGGCCACTGGCTTATGGCAGGGTCGTTTATACTGCTGGGGATAACCGGGTTGGTTTCTCTTTTCGGACGGAAAGTCATCATCCCGCTGTTTGGGCATGAGAGTTTTTCAATTCTGGCGATCGGCTCAAAATGGATTCATAATAATGTGTCTTGGGCGTTTATGCTGGGCCTCATCATGGTGTTTTTCATGTGGGTTCTGCACAATATCCCCAACCGTATGGATTTAAAATGGATGGCGCAGGGCGGCGGCATTTTCAAAAAAGGTGTCCATCCGCCTGCCGGGAAATTCAATGCGGGACAAAAGTTGATTTTTTGGGCGGTGATCCTGTTTGGGGCGTCAATTTCGCTGACCGGGCTGTCGCTGTTGTTCCCGTTTGAACTGCCGATGTTCGCCAAAACCTTTGTATTGCTCAATGCAACCGGTCTGCCGCAATTGCTAGGCTTTGGGGAGCTCTCAACTGTGCTCGCGCCACATCAGGAAATGCAATATGCTCAGCTGTGGCACGCCATGGTCTCACTTGCTTTGATGGCGATCATTTTTGCTCATATCTATATTGGATCAGTTGGTATGGAGGGTGCATATGACGCCATGGGATCAGGTGAGGTCGAGGAACAATGGGCGCGCGAGCACCACAGTCTTTGGGTGGATCAGGTGAAAGAAAAACAAGCGCAGGCCCCTGCAGGCGGCGCACCGGCTGAATAAGACCGGCAAGGGAGAGATGATATGAAAGCAATGCTTCTGGCCTTTGCCGCAACTGCAGTGATTGCAGTGGGCGCCTATTATACACTGCATGAGATTGGGTATTCTGCTGAGAACCAGACCAGTGGGGCTGACGTCAGGTTGGGCGAGTGATCACCGCAAAATCCACACCACTTGACGTGGACGCTTATGGCGAAAGCCTTGCACGCGCATCGATTCTGATTGTTGACGACGAGCCGGGCATGCGCAACTTTTTGGTCAAGATACTTGGGCCGCGTTGCAAACGGGTAGAGCAGGCCGACAGCGCCGCTGCGGCGGCAAAGCTTTTAGATACCAACTATTTTGATCTGGTGATTCTCGACAATATCATGCCCGGCAAAACCGGTCTGGACTGGCTGCGCGAGCAACGCAAAGTTGGTTTTTTTGGCGATGCGATCCTGATCACTGCCTATGCTGATCTTGAAACTGCCATTACCGCGCTGCGGGCTGGTGTTGCAGACTTTGTGCTCAAACCCTTCCGCGCCAATCAGATCACCAATGCGGTGGCCCGCGCACTGGATCGCCAGAAATTGCGACGTGAGAACTATTTGCTGCGCCACGAGTTGCAGGCCGGTGGCGCTGGTGTGCGCGGCAGATTGCTGGGGGCGTCGCGGCAAATCAGCAACGTGCGTGATATGCTGGTCAGGATGGCGCCGCTTCCCACATCGGTGCTGTTCACCGGCGCCAGTGGCACGGGAAAAGAGGTTGCTGCGCGTACCTTGCATTCGTTATCAGATCGCGCCGACCAGCCGTTTGTCCCGATCAACTGCGCCGCGATTTCGCCGGACCGGATTGCAGAAGAGCTGTTTGGGGTTGTTGATTCCGGTGATCAACGCAAGGAAGGCCTGTTTATGCATGCCGATGGCGGTACCCTGTTTCTGGATGAAATTGGTCAACTTCCGGCGCAGGTACAGTCGACCTTGTTGAGGGTGCTGGAAGATCACCGGGTGCGTCCGTCGGGCTCTGAACGTGAAGTCCCGCTCAACCTGCGCATCTTATTTGCAACGAACGCAGATCTGCCAATGGAAATTGAGGCGGGGCGCTTTCGCGCCGACCTTTATCACCGCATCAATGTCGTCAATATCGAGATGCCGACGCTTGGGGATCGCGCCGACGACGTTGTTGAATTGGCGGCGCTGTTCATGGGGCAGATCTCGCGCAGCTTGGGAATGCAGCCGCTGGAATTAAATGACCGGATCCTTTTGAACCTGCGCCGGTATGACTGGCCCGGGAATGTGCGCGAATTGCGCAATATGATCGAACGGTCGGTTATCCTGGGGGAATTCCCGCGGGAGTTTGCCGGGTCCGGCAGCGTCACCGGTAGCGAAGCAGCCGACTCGCTCGAATTGGTGGAACAGCGCCATATCCTACATGTTCTGGATGCCTGCGGCGGGAACCGCGCCGAAGCGGCGCGCAGACTTGGGGTGTCGCGCAAGACCATCGACCGCAAATGTGCCATGTGGGATAATTAGGCGGCATCATCGCCATTTGCGGCGGGAAGCCAGACCGTGAGAACCGCGCCACCCTGTGCGCCGTTTCTGGCAGTGATCAGCCCACCTGCACGCTGAATTAATGTCTGACTTATTGACAGACCCAGACCGGTTCCTTCGCCGGGTTTGGTTGTAAAGAAGGGGTCAAACACAGTGTCCAATATCTTGGAAGGAATACCGGGACCGCAATCTTCAACTTCCAGGGCAGCGCCACTGCGTTCATCATGGGGCTTGGGGAATACTCTTAGGATCAGTGCGCCTTTGCCTTGCATGGCTTGCAGCGCATTGACCATCAGATTGATCACAACCTGTTGCAACTCGCCGGGGTCAAATTCGACATCAGGCGCCGGGGTGAATTCCCGAATGACTTCGGTGTCGCCCTGACCAATACCATAGCCGACAAGGACCAGACAGTCTTCGACAACTGAATCCAGCGACACGGCTTCCCGTTGGGTGCCAAATTCAGTGGGTCGGGCGAATTGTAGCAATTTTCCGACGATGGCAGCGATCCGCTGCACCTGCCGGTCAATCAGACTAAGTTCGGTGTCAACAGGTGCCGCATGTTCCCCCAGAATCTCGCGCATAACGTCGACGTTGCCTTGGATGACTGCGACAGGGTTGTTAATCTCATGGGCAACCCCAGCCGTGATTTCCCCAATCGATGCTAGTTTTTCTGACATCACCAATTGCTGAAACGTGCTCTCAAGTTTTTTGTTTGCGGCTCTCAGTTCCTCGGTACGCTGATCGACGCGGGTGTTAAGCTCATCGGCCCAATCGCGCAGGGCCCGGTCCCGGTCGCTCACCTGATCGAGTAGTGTATCAAGGTGAAAGGCAACCTGACCGATTTCATCGCGCGTACCTGTGGGGCCAATCCG
>CBDTVL010000163.1:0-8803 GCA_965363755.1 uncultured Sulfitobacter sp. | reverse complement strand
CGGTCAATATGGTCTTGATCGGTCATGAAAAGGCCTTGGCATTGAATTGTGCCAGCATGGGGCAGGGCGCGGCACCGATCAAGGGGCTTGGCCTTATGCATGGTTTCGGGCAAAGGGGGGCGATGAGCCAGTATTCCTTTGACCTTAACGCCACTGATGGCAAGGCCCGCACCGGAGTGATTTCAACCCCGCGCGGCGATATCCGCACCCCTGCGTTCATGCCGGTCGGCACGGCGGCGACCGTCAAGGCGATGATGCCAGAAAGTGTTGCAGCAACCGGCGCGGATATCCTGCTCGGCAACACCTATCACCTCATGCTGCGCCCCACGGCCGAGCGGATTGACCGGCTGGGTGGACTGCACAGGTTCATGAACTGGGACAAGCCGATTTTGACAGATTCCGGCGGCTTTCAGGTGATGAGCCTGTCAGGATTGCGCAAGCTGACCGAAAATGGCGTGACCTTCAAATCTCATATTGACGGATCCAAGCACGAGATCACGCCCGAGCGGTCGATGGAGATACAGGCGCTTTTGGGCTCTGATATCGTCATGTGTTTTGACGAATGTACGCCGTTTCCGTGCACCGAAAAAGAAAGCATCGACAGCATGCAGCTTTCGATGCGGTGGGCGCAGCGGTCGCGGGACGCTTTTGGCGACAGGCCCGGTCACGCGCTATTTGGCATCCAGCAGGGGTCTATTTTTCGTGAACAACGCGCCGAAAGTGCCGGGAAACTAACGGAAATCGGTTTTGACGGTTATGCCGTGGGTGGATTGGCTGTGGGCGAGGGGCAGCAGATGATGTTTGACGTGCTTGATTTCGCGCCTGACATGTTGCCACGCGATAAGCCGCGTTATCTGATGGGGGTGGGAAAGCCGGATGATATTGTCGGCGCAGTGGCCCGCGGCATTGACATGATGGACTGTGTCTTGCCGTCACGCTCTGGTCGGACGGGACAGGTGTTTACCCGTCGCGGCGTGCTCAACATCAAAAACGCTCGTCATCAGGATGATCCGCGCCCGCTGGACGAGGCGTGTGCCTGTCCGGCATGCCGCAACTATAGCCGCGCCTATCTGCACCATGTGTTCCGCAGCCAGGAAATCATCAGCTCCATGTTGTTGACATGGCACAACCTGCATTATTATCAAGAGCTTATGGACGGTATTCGCGGCGCGATTACCGCCGGGACCTTTGAGGCATGGCAGGCCACCTTTCATAACGATCGTGCGCTGGGTGATGTCGACCCGATTTGAGATGACGCGAGACCGGTTGACTGATGCGCCGCCCTATTCAGGGTTGGCACATTTGGTCAATGCGCCGGGCAGGGCTTCGGCCAGAAGGGCGCGTACGACGCGAAACCGTGCGGTGTCTGCAACGTCGGCTTGACTGGCAACCCATATGCTGACCGCCAGATCAGACGGGCCTTCGCGCAGCCTTGTCAGTCGCGCATCAGGTTCGCCGACAAGACAAGGTAACAAGGCCTTGCCCTGACCAAGTGCCGCCAACTCTCTCAACACCATGAAACTGTCCCCACCCTGCACAATCTGGTCCGGGGGCAGCTCTTTTTCCATCCATTTCGCGGGCAGGGATCGAGACATAGTACCGCTCAGACCAAGCCAGTTCTGGCGCATCTTGCCGTCATCATAAGCGGCAAAATGCAATTCGCCGGCAATTGCGCCGATCAGACCGTCTTCTAGCTTCAGCGCCGGCCGAACCGCGATGTCCGCCGACAAGCGCGCCAGATCCAGATGGCTGTTCGAACTGAGCAGCGACAGATCCAGATCGGGATGTTTGCGTTGTATTTCTGATAAAATTCCCGGAAGCACAAGTTGGCACAAGCTGTCGGTGGAGGTGATCTTGACAGATCCGGACAGCAGGGTTTGCGTGCCACGCAAGGCGCGATCGACCGAAATCACCGCCTCGCGCACGCGTTTTAGCATGTCGGTGACGGCGTCTCGATCTGCAGGTATGCTGTAGCCGCGCGCAGATTTAACGAACAATGGCGCGCCATTGCGGTCTTCAAAAGCTGCGATCCGGCGCAATACTGTGGCGTGATTGACGCCCAACTGGCGCGCAGCCGCGCTGACCGAACCGTTTTCGGCCACGGCGAGAACAAATCTCAGATCATCCCAATTCTGTCTGTGCATATTTTCACAGATACCAAACAAAAAAGACAAGTGGTATGTTATTTTCGATCAGCTACACTTTGGGTGTATTTCATCACTTGGAGACGACGCATATGAAAATTTCCAGAAAACTGGCGGTCATAGCCACTTCTGTCAGCCTTGTTGCGGGCGCGGCATGGGCGGATGGCCACGAGGACCCCAACATTGCGGCAGCGGTCAAGGCGCGGCAGGCTGTGATGCAGCTTTATTCGTATAACCTCGGTCAGTTGGGAGCGATGGCTAAGGCAACCGTTCCCTATGACGCAGAAGCCGCGTCAAAATCGGCGGGAAACCTGCTGACATTTATGTCGATCGACCAGTCGACACTTTGGCCTCAAGGCTCGGACACACCAACGATCAAAGGGACAGCCGCCTTACCTGCTATTTGGGAAAAGTATCCTGATATTGCGACAAAGGGCATGGCACTCAATGAAGCCGTGATCGCGTTGGATGCAGCGGCTGGTACTGATCTTGAGGCGCTACAAGCGGCAATGGGACCAGTGGGCAAAGCCTGCGGTGCTTGCCACAAGGCATATCGCAAACCGGCCAATTAGCGTTGGTTAGACCGAGGTGGGGAGATTTCCGCCACCTTGTCAAAACACGACAGTTTGGCAAATCTCCGATTGGCGCAGATTTGCCGGCTTTCGCTGACAGATGTGCCGGCTTGTCGGGCTGGCACACCTCACACAGCAATGCGATGTGTTGCTTAGCTGCTCATGCAGGTAATTATTATTTGATCGAAAGTGATGGTTGCCGGGCGGGATAGCCGTTCGGCAGGAACAGTATTGCGCTGTTGCCATTACTGTCGCGCGGAACGTGACACTTTTTCACATTTTTTGCCGAATTTTGATCGCTTCGCCCTGTTCTCATCTTGCATTCACCGCGTGGCAGGGTCACGCTGGGCGCAATCTAGGAAAACTCGTGGTTGAAATGAGCGGGGTTGAGCCCCACTTTATTTATCCAGACCGGAGATGGACGAGCGTTGCCGCTGATGTGGGACCAGTGCCATCTTGCCAATATAAAAGGATTGAGAATGCAAGAGCCTCTGAACGCCTCTTACCCTGTATTACCGTTGCGCGATATTGTGGTGTTCCCCCATATGATTGTGCCGCTTTTTGTCGGCCGCGAAAAGTCAGTGCGCGCCCTGGAAGAGGTGATGGCGGATGATAAGCAGATTCTGCTGTCGAGCCAGATCGATCCCTCGGTTGATGATCCCGACGCTGCAGGTATCTATAAGGCTGGCGTGCTGGCCAATGTGCTGCAATTGCTGAAACTGCCTGATGGCACGGTCAAGGTACTTGTCGAAGGTCAGGCGAGGGTGCGCATCACCGAATACCTTGAAAACGATAATTTTTTTGAGGCACGTGCCGACTATCTGACCGAGATGCCGGGGGATGTGACCATTACCGAAGCGTTGGTCCGCACCGTCGCAGATGAGTTTTCGCGCTATTCCAAGGTTAAGAAAAATGTGCCGGACGAGGCACTTGTGGCGGTTGACGAAAGCACCGATCCCGCCAAGCTGGCTGACCTTGTTGCCGGGCATTTGGGCATTGAAGTGAACCAGAAGCAGGAGCTTCTGGAAACCCTGAGCGTGTCGGAGCGTCTTGAGAAGGTCTATGGGCTGATGCAGGGCGAAATGTCGGTTTTGCAGGTCGAGAAAAAGATCAAAACCCGGGTGAAATCGCAGATGGAGCGGACCCAGCGCGAATATTATCTGAATGAGCAGATGAAGGCCATTCAGCAAGAGTTGGGAGATGGCGAAGAGGGCAAGAACGAAATTGCCGAACTCGAAGCCAAGATCGCCGAAACCAAATTCAGCAAAGAGGCCCGTGAAAAGGCCGAAGCCGAGGTCAAGAAGCTCAAGAATATGTCGCCGATGTCGGCTGAGGCCACTGTCGTGCGCAACTATCTGGACTGGATGTTGTCAATCCCGTGGGGGGTGAAGTCCCGCGTGAAGAAGGATCTAAGTCGCGCCCAGAAGGTTCTGGACGACGATCATTATGGCCTTGAAAAGGTTAAGGAACGGATCGTGGAATATCTTGCGGTGCAGCAACGCAGCAGCAAGATGAAAGGCCCGATCATGTGTTTGGTTGGTCCTCCCGGCGTCGGTAAGACGTCATTGGGCAAATCGGTCGCCAAGGCGACGGGGCGTGAATTTATCCGTATTTCGTTGGGTGGGGTGCGGGACGAATCTGAGATACGCGGCCACCGTCGCACCTATATCGGATCCATGCCGGGCAAAATCATTCAGGCACTGAAAAAAGCCAAAACCACCAACCCTTTGATCCTGCTCGATGAAATCGACAAGATGGGACAGGATTTTCGGGGTGATCCTGCATCAGCGATGCTTGAGGTGCTTGATCCGGAACAAAACTCGACCTTTACCGACCACTATCTTGAGGTTGAATATGACCTGAGCAACGTGATGTTCCTGACCACATCGAACAGCTACAATATGCCCGGGCCGCTATTGGATCGGATGGAGATCATTCCTTTGTCAGGCTACACAGAGGATGAGAAACGCGAGATTGCCAAACAGCATCTGGTCGGCAAGCAGATCAAGAACCACGGGCTGAAAGAGAAAGAGTTCAGCATCGATGATTCTGCACTGACCGAGATCATCCGCACCTACACCCGCGAGGCCGGGGTGCGAAACCTTGAGCGTGATATCGCTAAGATCGCCCGTAAGGCATTGACCAAAATCATCAAGAAACAGGCCGACAGCGTAGCTGTCACAGCCGACAATATTGATGAATTTTTGGGCGTGAAAAAGTACCGTTATGGTTTGGCTGAGCAGGAAGATCAGGTCGGTGTTGTCACCGGGTTGGCGTATACGTCAGTAGGCGGCGAACTGCTGTCGATTGAAGCGCTGCGTCTGCCGGGTAAAGGCCGGATGAAAACCACGGGCAAACTGGGCGATGTCATGAAAGAAAGCATCGACGCGGCCAGTTCTTATGTGCGTTCGATCAGCCCTCAAATCGGCGTGAAGCCACCGGTATTTGACACCATTGATATCCACGTGCACGTGCCTGACGGCGCCACACCCAAGGACGGGCCAAGTGCCGGTCTCGCCATGGTCACGTCGATTGTATCTGTGCTGACCGGCATTCCGGTGCGAAGAGATATCGCGATGACCGGAGAAGTGTCCTTGCGAGGAAACGCGATGCCAATCGGAGGTTTGAAAGAGAAACTGCTGGCCGCACTGCGCGGTGGCATTACGACAGTGCTGATCCCGGAAGAGAATGAGAAAGATCTGCCGGAGATTCCGGACAACGTGAAAGAGGGGCTAGAAATCATCCCGGTCGCCCACGTTTCAGATGTTCTCAAACACGCGCTTGTCGGTGTTCCAGTGCCAGTGGAATGGGATCAGGCGGCAGAAGAAGCTGCGGCTGCAGCCGCACTGGCTGCGCGCAACGCGCCACCATCGGACAGCGCAACCGCGCACTAACACTGCACATCGTATGGACTTCACCAAAGGGGCACTCAATCGGGTGCCCCTTTTTTTGATCTTTGAACCCGCCTCCGATTGCTTTGTTGTGAGGACCAAGGGGTGCGGACCAATCACCCTACGCACGCAAAGCTGGCTTCCTCAATCGTATCAGGATAGTTTGGCTGCAATTCATAAACCATGAGGCGGGACAGGATGACCAAGGCACCAGTGAAAAAAGCTCCACCATCAGCAAAGGCTGTCGTGCGCAATTCCCCACGTGGAGCCTCGGCTCTAGAATCTACTGCCAGCGTTAGCCCCAAGCCGTCGGTGGTTAAACCGGCCCAGCCAGTGGTCGCCGGTGAGATGATGCGCAAGAAAGAGTTGATTGACACGGTTGTCGAACAGTCCGGCATCAAGAAAAAGGACGCCAAACCGGTGGTCGAGGCAATGCTGGCCGTGTTGGGAAGCGCGATTGCCGACGGGCGCGAGCTTAATCTGCAGCCGTTTGGTAAGTTGAAGGTAAATCGCAGCAAAGATGTCCCGAACGGTAAGGTGATGATCTGCAAATTGCGCCGCAGCGACAATGCCGCAGGGTCGCAGGCGGTAAATGCCATGCGCCCTGGCGCACCCAAGGAAAATAGTGCTGCTGACTCAAGCGAGTAGAATCTAACCGCTCTACATGCTGGCATTCAGATCATCTGCAAATCGGCCAACTGTTCCCTGTTAATCAAACGTTACTTGAAAAGGGCCGTCTGCCATCACATGGTTAGCAAAAGTCCAACGCTGATACGATTTGCCAGCGCAAGACCCACAAATGCTGGGTTTGCTTTGATGCCTTAGTTTTCGGTCGACTGTCAGAAAAGAGGCGAGGCACCGGATGTAACATCCGGCGCCTCAGGTTAATGCGGCGGCTGATAAGCGGACAACTAGGATGCCCGCTCCCGTGAGTGGTGGGCCGTGCCGACATTAAACCAGTCTCGGTTTCTCTCGAACCGTTGGGTGTTATATGGCGCAGTTGATTGCTGTGGTCTTTTTAGTGCACGCCAGTTTCTTGTGAAATTGCGCCAATGTTGCAAATTGCCTATGTTGCAATCTGATTTGGAACCAGTGGGTTGCACTCAGACAGTGCTTCGGCTTTCCCTTGTTTCCAAACCGTAATTTTCCGGAGTATCAGTATGCCTGGTCCACAAAAGACAATGGTCTCAAGTCACCGTCTCACGCATCTCGCGGAGGAACTGGACCGTCGCAGCGGCAAAAAAGCTGCGGTAAAACGCGCACTTGAGGCTGCCGGGCTTGGGCCGGACGATATTGGTCGGGAAGCCCACAAGATTGACTGCCAGCAGGAGGCATGTTTTCTGCAGGAGGCTATTGTGATTGTCGACGACGTCTCCTTTGCCGCCAAGGCGGGGCTGAACTTTGACAAGAACAACGGCATCCCGAGTTACGTTGCCAAGTATTCAAAAAACCTGCGTGAGGCGCTGCAAAACGCGGAGAAATACACGGTACTGACCGATGGCAACCTCAGTTATCAGCTGAGATCATCCAACAACGCTGCGTCTTTCATATTATGCTCGAAAAACCCCTATCTGGAATTTGGCGATCGTGTTCAGGAGTTTATTGTTTTTTGCATCCTTGCGGTGATGCGCAACATAACGGCACGGGATTTCTTCCCCCTCGAAATCAGATTTGCCCATCCTGCTCCTCCGGACCGGCAATCCATCGCCCGGGTTTCGGGCTGCACCGTTGTCTTTGACGCAGAAGAGACCGAAATTATTATCGCCCCGGCTATCCTTGGGTTGCCGGTTCCAACCTACGATCCAAGTCTGCTCAGATATCTGAAAGACTACGGTGATGGCCTGCTTGCGCAATTGGATCCGCGTGAGCGAGACTTACGCGCCCAGACAGAAGCTTTGCTGGTGGACAACCTGCCAGAACGATTTCTACCTGCCACTGAAGTCGCCGCCAGTCTTGGCCTGAGCCATCGGACTTTCACGCGGCGTCTGTCGGCGGTTGGGCTTTCCTTTTCTGCAATTGCCGATGAATTGCGCAGCAAACTGGCAAAGACCTATCTGGCACAGAGCGAGACTCCGATCTCCGAGATTGCGTTTGTTCTCAACTACTCTGATCAGGCGGCTTTTTCGACGGCCTTTAAACGCTGGACAGGGGCAACCCCAAGAGCATTCAGGGCCAGCGCCTGAGACGTACCGGCTGGATCGGCGCGCCGTTTGGGTGGACTTGGGTGCCTGCTGTTTTACATGGCCCTCGCTGGGCAAAGGCCTGTTGGCAAACATAGTCATGGCAAAAACAAAGTAGCACTGCTGGCTGGGTGCGTTTGCCAGTGGGGCAAGGTCAAAAGACACACTTGCTGAGAGGACGCGCTGCAAGTACACACCAAGCAACTGATGATTCAATATGATACCGTTAATCAACGGGTTAGGGTGGGTCATGCCGAACATTGGTCCATATTATTCTCCATTTCTGAGCGCTGAAGAGTCGGCGGCGAGGGCGACATGATCTCAGATCTTCCCAAAATATGGTTTCTGCGCCATGGGCAGACCTACTGGAACGCTGAACGGCGGATTCAGGGCCAGTTGGAGTCAGACCTGACTGAGCAGGGGCGTGCGGATGCGAAAAAACAAGCGGCGCTGATGGCATCAATCTTGCCCCTTGGTCCGGCCTGTTATGTCTCGCCTCTGGGACGGGCGCAGCAGACCGCGCAAATTGCATTGGCAGGCGCGTCCTTTGAGACCGACGCCCGCTTGGCAGAGGCCCATGCCGGCACGTGGCAAGGTTTGCTGCATGACGATGTGCGCCGGGATTTTCCCGCGCTCGCCAGGCCTCAAATGTCAGCGTTGGAGCTTTTTCTGGCCGCGCCGGGCGGCGAGGGCCTTGACGTTTTTCAGACGCGTATTCTGGATTTCCTGAAGAGTTTGCGGCAGCCCAGTGTGGTTGTGGCGCATGGGTTGCTGGGGCAGGTGATGCGCGGGCTCTTGCGGGGGATGGATCTTGCAGAAATGGGCCAGCTTAGCAACGGGCAGGGATGTGTATACGTGTTGGAGAATGGAACCGAACAGGTCCTGCAGCAGGGCTGATAAAATTTTGCACCAATGGCCCTTGCGCCGCGTCCGCCAAATCGGTACATCGCGAAAGTCGGGTGATTAGCTCAGTTGGTAGAGCGCTTCGTTTACACCGAAGATGTCGGGAGTTCGAG
>CBDTVL010000162.1:0-8861 GCA_965363755.1 uncultured Sulfitobacter sp. | reverse complement strand
ATATAAACGCATTTCCCACCCGCTTTCACTTATTGCTTTATTGCTCGAACGGGCAGAATGCGTTTGCCCAAAATGACCACTGCCATGGCCCGCTTCGTTTCCTTGGAACCCCAACTTTCGATGTAAATCTTACGGTGGTCAATCCTGCACACCGGCACCGATGACCATATCACGAAGACTTGCTCAGCAGAAAAGCTGCCGTCTGATCAACCGGCAATCAGCGTGCCTCTCATCAGCATGAAGACCCTCTGGCTACAACTGCAGTTCGACCCCGAGAAGGGCGGTGATGCTCACCACGATATTCTTCCACGCAGTTGCACCGGGTTCCTTTTGTGTAGTCGAAGCGGCAGCGGGATTGTCATAGTTCCACTGCAGCGCTCCCTCAGGACCTTTGCTAAGGCGATATGTGTATTTGGGCAGTCCTTTTTCCAAGACAGTTAGCATCTGATTGGCAAGCGGTAGGCTGTCGATGAAGGCGCCAAATTCGCTGTTTTGTTTGATCGAGCGCGGATCGAAGTTGAGCGAACCGACAAACACATCCTGCCCGTCGATCACCGCAAGCTTTGTATGCATGACCAGACCAGTCTGGTCTCCCGGCGGCACCAGACCCAACACCTGCAAGGCGTCAGGGCGAATCTCGTACAGTTGTACTCCGGCGTCGAGCAGGCCTGCACGATGACGGCGATAGCCTGCATGTACATAGGCGTGGTTGGTAGATCCCAGTGAGTTGGTGACGATGCGGACCCGTACGCCGCGCGCGGCGAGGTCGGCGAACAGCTGTGCGCCGTAGTCCTCGGGTACAAAATAAGGTGTCAGCAGCAGCACATCATGTCTGGCATTTTTCATGCGGCCCAGAAGGGTTTCCGCCAAAGTGCGTTCACCCTGCGACAGCGGCACCTTGAGTTTGCCGGGGTTGTCCGTCACAATCGTTGCGCGGCCGGCGTAGATCGGTTCGCGCCCATCGCTGAGGCGGGCGAAATAAGGATCATTGACCGCCCGGTTGTAGGTATCGCGCGCCGGAACCAAGCGCGCGTTCAGCTCGGAACGGACCTCAGTCAGCTGAGCTTCGGTCGGAGCCTCGCGCAAATGGTCGATTGGAACAGACCAACCATCGTTCCAAAAAAGATCGAATGTGCGCGAAATCCCTGCCACAGCCGGGCCGGTCACCAGCAGGTCAAAATCGGCGAACTCTGACGTGGTGTTAATCTGAAAGTATTCATCTGCGATGTTACGCCCACCAATGATGGCAAAGGTGCCATCGGCAGTAAACGATTTGTTGTGCATGCGGCGATTGATGCGGGAAAATTCAGTGATAAACCCAGCGGACTTTGGGCCCGGTCGCCGGCTGGGGTTAAAGACACGCAGGTCGATATTGGGATGGGTGTTGAGCAGACCAAGGGTCTGGTCGCTGACTGTGGTAAAGACATCGTCAAGCAAAAACCTAACCCGAACGCCGCGGTCTGCGGCCGCCAGCAAGGTCTGCGAAACCAAAGCGCCACCCAGATCGGGTTTGATCAGGAAATATTGCAGATCCAGCGTGTGTTCGGCCAATTCGATCAGGCGCAGGCGAGCCCCCAGAGCCTCGTTTCCGTCATTCAGCGGCGCAAATGAGGATTGAGCAGGCCCCAGATTGCGATTGGACTGCCTCGCCGTGGTTTGCAACAGGCTGGTTTGCGGGGCGGCTGCGGCCATGGTTATCGGCTTAGCGGCATCCAGAGGTACCGGCGTGCAACCTGTCAGGGCCAGACACATAACCGCAGCAATTGCGACAAGGCGAAATCCCGCGCGCGCGCCAAAACAAGGTGAAGTTGGATACAATAATAGGTCCCTTTTTCTGTGAAGCTATCACGGCGGCAGACAATTTGAAATCGGACCAAGTGCAGGGATCGACCTCACATTTCAAGCTCTCGCCCCGCGCATATTCCCTGATGGGAAATGAGGTTCAGGAAACCTCGTGTTTGCGTTCAGGTGAACTTTAAGTTCGGCTATGTATCCTCGCGAACAAAGGAATTGTGAGGCGTCCGGCCAAAGACGCCTGCCCTCGCAATTCTGATCGCTGAACGCGTCGCACTTGCCTGCGCCGATGCCTACGATTCGCGCAGGTCAAAGCCAGATTCCCTCGTCTTTCTCACTAAGAGTAGAATCCTAAGCGTTGGGCAGAATAACGATTTCAACGCGCCGGTTTTGGGCCAGGCCTTCAGGCGTGAGGTTGGACGCTATCGGCTGGTCTTCGCCACGACCAAAGGCCTGAATGCGACCCGGAGGAATCCCGGCACCGGTCAATACATCTGCAACAGCCTGCGCCCTGCGGTTTGACAACTGCTGGTTATACGAGGCTTCACCGGTGTTGTCGGTGTGCCCGACAACCTGGATGGTCGAATTTGGGTAGGCCTGCAAATTACCCGCTACGGTGCGCAGATCACGCTCTAGGTCCGAGCGAACCGTCGCACTGTCGGTCGCAAACAGGATATCCTGTGGCAACGTCACGATCAGGCGGTCACCTGTATTGGTGATTTGCACATCGTCATTGTTCAGGTCACGGCGCAGGTCGGCCTCTTGTTTGTCAAGCTGATTGCCGATGATGCCGCCGCCGACACCGCCGATGAGGGCCCCCTTGAGCGCCGCTTCGGTCCGGTCACCATCCCGCCCGGTGAGCGCCCCAACTGTGGCCCCGACACCCGCACCGATAAGAGCGCCGCGCTTGGCTTTTGCGTTCGGGTCGGTGCCGCCGTAACCACCAAGCTGTGACGGGTCGGTACAGGCGCTCAGCGCAAAGGAACTGCAAATGGCCAAGACCATCGATGTTTTAACTGATTTCATTTTACTGCCTCGTAACGGGCCCCGTTGTTCGGAGCGCTAAGATTTATGTGCGCATTAGTACGACTGTCGCACATCACATTACAAGGAAATCTGCGAATCGGCAGCAATCCGCCCAAGCGATTTCAAGCGCCGACACGCGCAGACTCATATGCCAGCATTGCGCGTTTGAGCGGCAACCCCCAGTGATACCCGCCCAAACCACCGGATTTGCGCAAGGCCCGGTGGCACGGGATCAGCCAACTTACTGGGTTGCGCCCCACTGCGGTGCCCACGGCGCGCACAGCGCGTGGGTTCCCAATGGCGCTGGCAATCTCTGAATAGGTCGTGACCTGCCCGGATGGGATCGTCAGCAATGCCTCCCAAACCTTGATCTGAAATGGAGCGCCGATCAAGTAAAGCGGCGCCGGACTCAAGCCGCCATCAGCGGCCCCAAAAGCGCTCAGAATCCAAGGGCGCAACATGATCGGATCCTCAACATACTCCGCCTTGGGCCAACGTGACATTAGATCTGCCATCGCCGCTTCTTCGGTTGTCTCTGCGGCAAAGCCGATGCCGCAAATTCCTTTTTCGGTGCCCATCACAAGGCTGGGGCCAAACGGGCTTTCGAACCAGCCCCAATAGATCACCAAGCCTTCTCCGCTGCGCGCGAACTCGCCGGGACTCATCGCCTCCCACCGCACAAACATGTCGTGCAGACGCCCGCTGCCGGAAAGGCCGGTGGCCATCGATGCCTCAAGCGTCGTGAAGCGGTCGCGCAACAGCGCTTTGGCGTGACCCAACGCCAGATATTGCTGGTAACGTTTTGGCGACACCCCCACCCAGCGCGAGAACACGCGTTGGAAATGCGCCGGGCTCATATCCATCCGAGCGGCCAGATCTTCCAGCGACAATGTCGGATCACCTTCGTCAATCAAATCGATGGCACGGCGCATCACGCTGAAATGGTAGCCTTGCTCGCTTGAAACTGTAGAATCCACTGTCGTCACCTCTTTGATCATCTCATCTCCAAAACTAGCCGCACAGATCAGTCTTTGCGACCCGAAACCTGCGCATTGCCCATTGCAGGTCGACATATGGCGCGGCATAGAAGGACAATGGCAAAACAACTTGATTACCATACGATCCGCGAGATATTCAGCCGTTTTCAGGCCGCCGAGCCGGAGCCAAGAGGTGAGTTGGATCACGTCAATGCTTACACCTTGGTGGTCGCGGTAGCGCTCAGCGCGCAGGCCACGGACGCTGGCGTCAACAAGGCCACGCGTGCGCTGTTCCAGATCGCGGATACACCAGAAAAGATGCTCGCCCTGGGAGAACAGGGCCTGACCGAACATATCAAGACTATTGGCCTGTTCCGCCAAAAGGCCAAGAACGTTATCAAGCTCAGCCGCATTCTGGTTGAAGAGTATGGTAGCGAGGTGCCCAATTCGCGCGCCGCGTTGCAATCATTGCCAGGAGTGGGGCGCAAAACCGCAAATGTCGTGCTCAATATGTGGTGGCACTATCCGGCGCAGGCTGTGGACACACATATCTTTCGTCTCGGCAATCGATCCGGCATTGCGCCCGGCAAGACCGTTGATGCGGTGGAGCGGGCCATTGAAGATAACATTCCGGTTGATTTTCAGCGGCATGCCCATCACTGGATGATCCTGCACGGGCGATATCACTGCGTCGCCCGCAAACCCAAATGTGGTGCCTGTCTTATTCGTGATCTCTGTCACTTCGAGGAAAAAAATCTATGAAAAAATACCAACTTGTCGGTATCGGCAACGCGATTGTTGACGTCATATCACGCTCTGACGACAGCTTTTTGGATCATATGGGCATCCAAAAAGGCATTATGCAGCTCATCGAACGTGACAGGGCGGAAGTGCTTTATGCGTCGATGGAAAGCCGTGTTCAGACCCCCGGCGGTTCAGTTGCAAACACGGTAGCTGGTGTCGGCGCACTTGGCCTGACCACCGGGTTCATCGGCAGAGTCAACGATGATGCATTGGGTCGGTTTTATGCAGATGCGATGGCTGAAGGGGGTACAGATTTTGTGAACGCACCGGTAAACGGTGGTACGCTACCGACCTCACGTTGCATGATCTTTGTCTCTCCTGACGGAGAGCGCTCTCTCAACACTTATCTGGGCATTTCTTCCGATCTGGGTCCGGAGGATGTGTCCGAGGACGTCGCCGGGCAGGCCGAGATCATCTTTCTTGAAGGATATCTCTTTGACAAAGACAAAGGGAAAGAAGCGTTTTTGCAGGCGGCCCGGAATTGCCGTGCGGCCAATGGCAAAACCGGCATCGCCATTTCTGATCCGTTCTGCGTGGACCGGCACCGCCCCGATTTCTTGCGTATGATTGGCGAAGAACTGGATTATGTGATCGGGAACGAAGCCGAAATCCGCTCTTTGTTTGAAACCGACGATGTGGAAGCCGCGATTGCCCGGACGGCGGAGATGTGCCCGCTGGTTGTCTGCACCCGATCTGGCGACGGCGTGACGATCGTTTCAGAAGGACAGCGCATCGATGTACCGGTCGAGAAGATAACACCTGTTGATGCAACCGGCGCAGGCGATCAGTTCGCCGCGGGGTTCCTTTATGGATTAGCGACCGGACGGGATCTGGAAACCTGCGGACGGATGGGATGCGTCGCTGCACGTGAAGTGATTGGCCATGTCGGCCCGCGTCCCGAAACCGACATACTGAGCCTTTTCAAGTCAGAAGGCCTAGTAGGCTGATCTCATGCTGGGCGACGGGTATCACGATGTTCCACCGGGCAAATTGGCAACCGTCGTCACACATCTTGAGATGACTTCACCTGCCTCACTGCGCCACTCCCCCAAGGTTGAGGGCGCCGAGATACGCCGCGTGACCTGCCCAGATCTTGACTGGTACCGCGATCTGTTCACGCGAGTCGGGGCCGAGGAATGGCTATGGTTTTCACGTCTCGAAATGGACGATACCGCCTTGGGGGCAATCCTGAGCGACCCCGGAGTGCATTTTTATGCGATGCACTCCGATGAACGAGACGAGGGGTTGCTGGAACTCGACTTTCGCCAACCGCAAGATTGTGAACTGGCATTCTTTGGCACAACGCGGGCCATGATTGGTTCCGGCGCAGGACGGATGCTGATGAACCATGCCATCCTTGCCGCATGGGCCGAGCCGATAGAACGGTTTCACGTACACACCTGCACCATCGATCACCCTTCAGCTCTCGCATTCTATCAACGCAGCGGTTTTGTTCCGGTGCGCCAGCAGATCGAGATTGCCGATGATCCACGTGTCAGCGGATTGATGCCACGCGATGCCGGGCCACATGTACCAGTGTTTGAGTGATCAGAGGTAGGTTTCGAATTCTTTCAGAACCTGAACATAAACATCCCGCTTGAACGTCACGATGTTTGCAACCAACGCGTCCGGAGCCAGCCACCGCCATGCGGTAAACTCCGGATGCTCAGTGGCGATGTTGACCTGTTCATCCCGGCCGCGAAATCGCATCAGAAACCACTTCTGTTCCTGGCCCCGATATCGACCCTTCCAGATGCGCGGAACCAGATCATGCGGCAGATCATACCGCAGCCAGCGCTTACTTTCCGCCTCAATCGTCACCAGATCATAAGTTATGCCGGTTTCTTCCCAAAGCTCGCGCAACGCTGCATCACGCGGATCTTCCTCTTTATCCACGCCCCCTTGCGGCATCTGCCACGCGTCTGTGTCGCGGTCGCGCCGCTGGCCCACAAACACATCCCCATCAGCATTGCGCAGCATTAAGCCTACACAGGGGCGATATGGCAACTTGGCAATGTCTTGGGGTGTCATCTGTCGCGTCCTTTGGTCATTTCGCATACCTCTAACGCACCTAAGCAATTGCGCAAGCCATGTGACGCCGCGTAGGACGTGACATGGCGCAGCGCTTGGGGTGATCTGGTCCAGAGTTATTGGGGAAGCAAAAGATGTCCAACTATCCAAATATGCTGGCACCGCTGGATCTGGGGTTCACCACCCTGAAGAACCGGGTGTTGATGGGATCAATGCACACAGGTCTGGAAGAGACCAAAGACTGGAATCGTGTGGCCGAGTTTTATGCCGAGCGCGCGCGCGGTCAGGTTGCGCTGATGGTAACCGGAGGAATCGCCCCAAATCGCGAAGGGGCTGTGCTGCCCGGTGCTGCAGCGATGATCACTGATCAGGACATCACAAACCATATTGTCATCACCGAGCGAGTGCATGCAGCCGGCGGAAAGATTGCAATGCAGATTCTACACGCGGGCCGATATGCGTATTCCGCCGAATGTGTTGGGCCCAGCCCGGTGAAATCGCCGATCTCTCCGTTTCCGCCTGCCGAACTGGACGACGCGGGGATTGAGAAACAGATCAGCGATATCGTCGAAACTGCAGCGCGGGCAAAACAGGCCGGATACGACGGTGTCGAGATCATGGGGTCAGAGGGTTATTTCCTAAATCAGTTCCTTGTTACACACACCAACAAACGCACTGATCGATGGGGCGGATCGTATGAAAACAGGATGCGCCTCCCGGTTGAGGTGGTCCGGCGAACACGCGCTACCGTGGGCGATGATTTCATTATCATTTTCCGTCTTTCAATGATCGATCTTATCCCCAACGGATCAACGCACACTGAAATTGTCCAATTGGCCCAAGCCATCGAGGCGGCAGGGGCCACCATCATAAATACCGGTATCGGCTGGCACGAGGCGCGCATTCCAACAATTGCAACCTCGGTTCCGCGTGCGGCATTTGCTTGGGTAACCAAGAAACTGATGGGTAAAGTCAACATTCCTGTGATCACCTCAAACCGAATCAACTCGCCTGAGGTGGCAGAGCAGGTCTTGGCGGACGGCTGCGCCGATATGGTATCGATGGCTCGCCCTATGTTGGCGGATGCACATTTTGTGTCCAAATCCATGAAGGATGTAGCGGATCAGATCGCCCCCTGTATCGCCTGCAATCAAGCCTGCCTTGATCATACCTTTAGTGGCAAAATCTCAACCTGTCTCGTCAATCCACGCGCCTGCTATGAAACAGAATTGCGTATTGAACCGGCCGCGACGAAGAAATCGATTGCCGTTGTCGGGGCCGGTCCCGCCGGATTGTCTGCCGCGATGACAGCGGCTGAGCGAGGCCATAAAGTCACTCTTTTTGACCGGGCCGATGAGATCGGCGGCCAACTCAACATGGCCAAACAGGTTCCCGGAAAAGAGGAATTCTGGGGGTTCGTCGATTGGTATCGCACAATGGTGACGGAGATGGGGATTGTGACCCGGTTGGGTCAAGAAGTCACTGCTGATGATCTGAACGGTTATGACGAGATAATCATAGCAACAGGCGTGATGCCGCGTGATCCCGGCATCAAGGGGCAGGACGGACCAAATGTTCTGAACTATATAGACGTGCTGCGCAACAAGGCTCCGGTGGGTAAACGCGTTGCCATTGTCGGCGCAGGCGGCATCGGTTTTGATGTGGCCGAGTTTTTGGTCCACGAAGGTGTCAGCCCAACTGAGAACCTGCCAGACTGGATGACCGAATGGGGCGTCAGTGATCCCGAAAAACATCGTGGCGGTCTGGCCCCCGAAGGGCCTCAACCAGAGGCACCGGCACGTGCGATCACTCTTTTGCAACGCAAGGCCGAGAAACCGGGCAAGCGGCTTGGGAAAACCACCGGTTGGATTCACCGCGCTGCGCTGAACATGAAAGGCGTGAAGATGATCGGGGGCGTGAATTACGAAAGTGTCGAGTCGCGCGGGATATTGGTTTCCTTTGGAGCCGCACGGGAAAACCCAACTCTGATCGAGGTCGACACGATTGTGATGTGTGCCGGTCAACTACCAGAACGCTCGCTTGCTGACGCACTTGAGGCCAAAGGCATCGCCTGTCACGTCATCGGCGGCGCCGACGTCGCTGCCGAACTGGACGCAAAACGGGCAATTAATCAGGGCACAAGGCTGGTGGCCGGACTTTAGAGACTGAAGGCTCCATAAAGATCGACCGACGTTTTTTGCGACCTTTCTGAGCCTGCTCCGGTCGAGA
>CBDTVL010000161.1:0-8959 GCA_965363755.1 uncultured Sulfitobacter sp. | reverse complement strand
TCTGATTCCAACATCCGCATTTCAGTCTCCGAAGAGCTTCGCACTTTGGAGTATTCGCAACGTTTGCGCGATAAATCCCGCGCCGTCCTCGCCACTTCAAATCGATCGACCGCACGTTGGCTGTTTGACGGTATCTGTGCGGGCGGTGCTCAGGCCATCGGGCGGAACAGCGGATCAATTGCACCCGGTCAATGGGCCGATTTACTGGCTCTCGATGGAACCGCAACTGACATGACAGGGCGCAGTCAGGACACAGCCCTGGATACATGGGTGTTCGCGTCTGACGACCGGTTGGTCACCGATGTCTGGTCTGCCGGGCGGCATATGGTTCAGGGTGGCGCGCATATCAAACGCGCTCAGATCACCAATGCCTACGTCAAGACTTTGCACCGTCTGCGGGACGTCATGTGATGCTCGGCTGGGAAGACGTTCAATCCGAAGCCCTGCGCCGCATTCAGACACGAGAATGGATTCCGGGTGAGCTCATTCCGAATGAACAGGTCATCGCAGACGAACTGGGGTGCGCGCGTGCAACCGTCAATCGTGCATTGCGGGCGCTGGCGCAAGACGGTTATCTTGAACGACGGCGCAAGGCGGGGACACGGGTCGCGATTTCACCGCAGCGCAAAGCCCGGCTTTCAATCCCGCTGATCCGACACGAAGTAGAGGGATCGGGTGCGGCTTACAGCCATGCTGTCATCAAACAGGCGCACGGAAAACTACCAGCAGCGGAGAGGTTAAGCCTGTCGCTTGCAGCCAATACCCCATGTTTTGAGATCATAACAGTGCATTTTGCCGGGACAAAGCCTTTCGCGCTTGAAACCCGCTGGGTCAATCTTGGTTCTGTCCCCGGTTTTGAGCACGCACCTCTGGACAAGATCAGTGCAAATGAATGGTTGGTGCAAAATGCTCCGTTTTCGCATGGCACACTGAATTATCATGCCTCCGCCGCCTCGCAGTTTGAGGCGGCGCAGCTGGACTGCCCCGAGGGGACCGCCCTTATGAACCTCGTACGCCATACTTTCGGCCCTGATGCCGCGGTGACATGGGTTCGCATCCGGTACGCGCCGGGTTATCATCTGACACTGGAAATCTAAGCCCCCCGACAACACGCATCAAGACACGTTTCCCACTGGAGCCAACCTATGACCAACCCGCTGATCACTCAAACTGACATCGACACATTTCAGCGTGACGGGGTTGTGCTGATCAAGGGACTGTTTGCGGATCATGTAGAAGATATCAAACAAGGCATCGCTCAGAACATGGAAGATCCCGGGCCCTATGCTGCCGAGAACCTCAATGCAGGTGAGGCTGGTCGGTTTTTTGATGACTACTGCAACTGGCAACGGATTGAACCTTTTCAGAGAGTTATCAAGGGTTCTCCCGCCGCAGAGGTCGCGGCTGACCTCATGCAATCGCAAAGTGTACAAATGTTCCACGACCACGTTCTGGTGAAAGAGCCGGGCACGTCCAAAGCGACGCCATGGCACAGCGACGGGCCTTACTATTTTGTGCACGGCCAACAAACCATCAGCTTCTGGTCGCCGGTTGATCCGGTCACCACCGCGAGTTTGCGCTGTGTGGCGGGCAGTCATAAATGGGAAAAGCCAGTTCTTCCAACGCGCTGGCTGTCCGAGACCAGCTTTTATCCTGATGAGGACCGCTATATGCCCGTGCCTGATCCCGACGCGGACGGCATGGACATCCGCGAATGGGAAATGCAGCCGGGCGACGCGGTGGCCTTTCAATACCATGTCCTGCACGGCGCGCGCGGCAACACCAGCGACGCGCGCCGCCGGGCGTTTTCCTTGCGTCTGGTAGGGGATGATGCGCGTTATACCGAGCGGCCCGGCCCCACGTCACCACCGTTTCCCGGCCACGATATGAAAGAGGGGCAAAAGCTGCGGGAAGATTGGTTTCCGATTCTCTATTCGCGAAAACCCTGAATTATTCCAGATGGCCGAGAAACAACGGCCCCTTTGTGGGGAAATTGAAGTAAGTTGGCAGCGCCGATTCAGCGTCAGGACTTATGATTTTTAGGGCGTGTGCATCCGCTGTGCCGACGACTCCGACATGCAATGAGCCTCGTCAGAGAGGCCGAATTCAGATGCTATACAATTTCTCGAACGACGTCCCAAGCGACAAGCGCCCCCAAAGCGTTGAACAAAACGCCGAACAGGATCGACATCCATACGCTCGCGGCCTGAAAGGTTCGCATGACAGCTGAGGAAGAAAAGAACAGTGCGGCAATCGCGTTCAATAGTGCGCCAAGTAGTCCAATTTGGACTGCAATGATAATCATTATCCAACCGGAGCTCTCTGGTGGGATGAAAGCAGTCAGGATCGACCCAAAAAACAGAACTGCTTTCGGATTTGTCATCATGACAACATAGGCTGTTCGGAACGGGGCATAGGTAGCGGGTGATTCCCCGGATGCCTCAAGACTGAACATACCGCCTTGGCGCGCCGCAGCAAAAGCATTGACCCCCAGATAAATAAGATATCCGGCCCCAAACAATCGCAGAGCAATATAGAGCGAAGGGACTAACTCGAATACGATAGCGATTCCAGATACTGCGATCAAAGACCAGGTCAGCGCTCCGGCGGCGACCCCCATGGCGGCCCTGAGGCCCGCCGTGCGACCGGACGTCACTGATGCGGATATAATTGTCAGGTGATTTGGACCCGGCACCGCCCACGCAACCAACTGGACCACTGCAATCGGGAACAGTATATGCAAGAGGTTGGCGACATCCATTTTCAAACCATATCAGGCGGAGCGTCAGGCTCCAGATAAAAGAGTACCCTGCGGAGTGGTGAGTTTGCCGTGCGCGCGACGTACCTTTTAGAACCAAACAGTGTACGCAACTCGCGACACATTGGGCTCAGCGCGGTCATCTGACAACTTCAGTCAGTTTAGGGCCCTGCCACAAGGTACGCTCAGCCTTGCTGCCTCAGATAGTCCATAACCGCCGGGCGCACTGACATTTCACCTCGGTGGCGGGCGTCCGCGATCACTTTGCGTACGTCATCCAGATTTGAACGACGTAGAAGGCTTTTGACCGGGCCTATCGACGCCGGGCGCATCGATAGGGTGCGCAGCCCGATGGCCGCCAGACACAGCGCCTCGATTGGGCGGCCTGCATCTTCGCCGCAAAACGACAACGGAGTGTTACTGCGCTCGCATCGCTCTACGATCATCTCAATCAGACTGAGGAAACTCACGTTCAACGTATCATACCGTCGCCGTACTCGCTCGTTCTCGCGGTCGGCAGCAAAGAAGAACTGTTTCAGGTCATTGCCGCCAATCGACAGAAACTCGACCTCTTCAAAGAATTTTTGCGGTGCAAAGGCCAGTGAGGGTGTCTCTAACATCGCCCCGATTTCGATGGTTTCAGGCAATACGTGGCCCAGCCTGTTTTCGCGGGAAATAGTTTTTTCCACCTCGGCACGCGCGGCGCTGTATTCCTCGAATTGTGCGACGAAAGGAAACATCACTGTCAGCGGCCTGCCATTTGCAGCGCGCATCAGCGCTTGCAATTGCATCCTCATGATCCCCGGTTTGTCCAGTCCTACCCGGATTGCGCGCCACCCCAGCGCCGGGTTCGGCTCGTCATTCGGCTTCATATACGGCAGTACTTTATCCGACCCTATGTCAAGCGTGCGGAACACAACGCGCTTGCCATGTCCCGCGTCCAGAACCCGGGAATAAAGTTCCGCCAGTTCAGTTCGGGTGGGCATCTTGTTGCGGACCAGAAATTGCAATTCGGTGCGAAACAGACCAACGCCTTCGGCACCTGATCCATCCAGCGACGGCAGATCCGCCATCAGACCTGCATTCATATGGAGCGATACAACTGATCCGCACAATGTTTCGGCCCGTTTGTCCCGGATTGAGGCATATCGCTTCAGCGCATCAGCTTGCATCGAGATTTTTTCGCGAAATGCGGCAACAACTTTGTCATCGGGGCGCAGATGCACGATGCCTTGATCTCCGTCGACCATGATATGATCGCCGTTCAGTGCTTCGGTGATGATCCGCCCGGCGCGCACCACCAAAGGAATGGCCAGCGCCCGCGCCACAATCACAGCATGTGACCCGACAGATCCTTCTTCCAGAACGATCCCGCGCAGCGACCGGCCGTAATCCAACAGCTCTGCCGGACCAATATTGCGCGCAATCAGGATCGGATCACCTGGCATTTCAGCGCCAGTTTCCCGGCCCTGTCCAGTCAATATACGCAGCAAACGATTGCTGAGATCATCAAGGTCGCTCATTCGCTCGCGCAAATAGTTGTCCTTCACCTTCCCCATCCTGCTGCGCGCAAGCGACTGCTCTTTTTCCACGGCAGCTTCAGCAGACAGACCCCGAGAAATGTCTTCCTCCATCCGGCGCATCCAGCCTTTGGAGTTGGCAAACATCCGGTATGCTTCAAGAACTTCGCGATGCTCTTGGTCTGCCGTTTTTGCCATGTCGAGCATCTTGTCCACGCCGACACGCAGTTCTTCAACCGCCTCGCTCAGTCGCTTTAGTTCGCGAACCGGGTCATCCGCAATCGGATTTGTGACTACAACACGCGGCTCGTGCAGCCAGACATGTCCCTCCGCAGACCCTTCCTGACCTGAGTTTCCACGGATCAAAACCGGCTGCTGGTGTCGTGCGGACAGTGCCGCGCCCTCGCCCACAAAGGCGCCCAGTTCGGTCATCTCTGCCAGAACCATCGCAACAACTTCGAGGGCGTAAACCTCATCGGCAGAAAACTCTCGCGCTTCGCGAGACTGAACGACAAGCACGCCCAGCGCTTCACCCAACCGTTGCACCGGGATGCCCAGAAATGACGAAAACACCTCTTCGCCGGTTTCCGGCATGTACCGAAACCCTTTTTCACTAGGGGCATTCGGGGTGTTCACGATCTGACGCGTTTTGGCCACACGACCTACAAGCCCCTCGCCCAACTTCATCCGGGTCTGATGCACCGACTCTTGGTTCAGACCTTCGGTCGCGCACAACTCAAGCGTGTCGTCGTCTCGAAACAGATAGATCGAACAGACCTCGGAATGTATCGAATCCGCGATCAGATGAGTGATCTTATTGAGACGCGCCTGTCCTGCTTCATCACTGGCCATGGCGTCACGCAAGCGACCCAGTAATCTGCGGCTTTGTGTTTCAGTCCGTTCCGACATGTCAGATATCACACCGCCCGTCCCACTAGCGGTCAGGCGATTTGCCTCAGGCCGCTTTTTCCAATTCGAACGCATCATGGAGCGCCTGCACCGCAAGTTCCATGTATTTCCGGTCAATCAGCACAGAAATCTTGATTTCGGATGTGGTGATGACCTTTATGTTGACGCCTTCATTGCTGAGCACTTGAAACATCTTGGCTGCAACGCCGGTGTGGCTGCGCATGCCAATTCCCACCACTGACACTTTGGCAACATCCTGATCCGCGATCAGATCGTGGAAATTCAAAACGCCCTCATCCTTGGCGATTGCCATCGCCTTCTGAGCCCGCGCAACCTGATCGGTTGGGCAAGAAAAGGTCATGTCCGTGCGCCCCTCTTCCGAGATGTTCTGCACAATCATGTCGACGTTTACACCCGCATCGCTCAGGGCAGTAAAGATCAGCGCTGCGATCCCTGGCCGGTCAGCGACCGAAACCAACGTCATTTTCGCCTCATCGCGGGAATAAGCCACACCGGCGACTACATTGCTTTCCATGATCTCTTCCTCATCACAAACCAGCGTTCCCGCCGAGTCCGATTGTTCCTCAAAACTGCTCAGTACCCGCAACTTGACCTTATAGCGCATTGCCAGTTCAACGGATCGGGTCTGTAGTACCTTCGCCCCCAAGGACGCCAGTTCCAACATTTCTTCAAACGCGATCTTGTCTAACTTGCGCGCCTTTGGCGAGATACGCGGATCAGTCGTATAGACCCCATCTACATCTGTATAGATATCGCACCGCTCGGCTTCAAAAGCAGCGGCAAATGCAACCGCGGTTGTATCGGACCCACCTCGTCCCAGCGTTGTAATGCGTCCTTCCGGGCTGATCCCCTGAAATCCTGCAACAACCGCTACGCGCATTCCTTCGGCAAATTTGGCCATGATGTTTGCGGGCGGGATGTCTTCAATCCGGGCGCTGGAATGGGCGGAAGTGGTCATCACAGGTACCTGCCAGCCCTGCCAACTGCGCGCGGGCACGTCCATTTCCTGTAAGGTCAGCGCCATCAGACCAGCTGTCACGTTCTCGCCAGAGCTCACAACCGCATCATATTCGCGCGCATCAAAAAGCGGAGACGTATCCTGCACCCAGCCAACCAGTTCGTTGGTCTTGCCGGACATAGCTGACACGATGACGATAACATCGTAGCCTTTGGCCACTTCCACGCCAACGCGTTTCGCCGCCCGCTTGATCCGGTCCAGCGTCGCCACCGATGTGCCACCGAATTTCATCACCAGAACGGGCATAGTTCTTCCTTCGTGCCTCAAGATCCGCCCGGGTTTACGCGCGTGTCGGTCCGAGGGCAAGTGGGCAAGTCGGCGCAAGAGAAAGGCGAACGACCAACCATTTATGAATGTTCACCCAATCCATCTGACCGGTCGCACCACAACTGGACCAGTGACATCGTTTTTGGGCTGGATAAGCGTCAGGACGGCGGCTTGGCGTTGAAAGTAAACAGCGTTTCTTGGTTTATTTCGTATCCGTTGATCAGGTCGGCCGCGCGGCTTGACGTCAACCATTCTTCCAGTGTGGCGGCAAGATCTGCTCTTACGTGCGGATGCGTATCCGGATCGATTGGCAAATAGGCGTATTGATTGAACAGCACCGGATCACTGGAATAGAGCAATGCCAGGTCCGCCTTATTGTCAAAATTCAACCAGCTTGCACGATCCGCAATCACATAGGCATTCATCCCTGCCGCTGTGTTCAGTGCTGCCCCCATGCCAGCACCAACGGCACGATACCAGCCGCCAAAGGTGCTTGGATCCATGGACGCAGAAGTCCACAGCGATAGTTCTTTCTGATGTGTACCACTGTCATCTCCTCGGCTAACAAAAGGAGCCTTGCTGCTCGCGATCTTACCAAGCGCACCAGCAGCGGACTCTGCGGCTGCAAGGCCGGCCGGATCTGCATTTGGACCAATGAACACAAAATCATTATACATGATCTCGCGGCGATGCGGTGCAAAGCCCGCGTCAAGAAAAGCGTCCTCGGCTTTGCGCGAATGCACCAGAATTGCATCTACATCGCCAGCCTCGCCCAGCCGCAAAGCCTGCCCCGTCCCGACAACCAGAAGCTGAACCTCAATGCCGGTGTCTTCAGCAATGGCAGGCACCAGAACGTCAGACAGCCCGGAGTTGTGAAACGAAGTGGTCACGGCCAGTTTCATCTCTTCTGCGTCGGCGACAGAGCCAATCAGAGCCAATGCCAGAATTAGCAGGCGGTTCATTCGACGATATCTCCTTTGAGAAGGGCAATAGCCTGACGGGTTTTTGGGGTGCCAAAAAATTCGGCGGCTGGGCCGGACTCGATGATCTTGCCGCCCATGAGGAACACAACATTGCTGGCCAGACGCCGACCTTGTCCGATGTCATGGGTCGACATCAAGATGCGGGTTCCATCAGCTTGCGCGTCCTTCAGGATTGCCTCGATTTCGCGGGTCGAGCGGCCGTCCAGATTGGCGCAAGGTTCGTCCAGAAACAGCACTTCCGGTGACCGGATCAGCGCGCGTGCCAGCGCCAGTTTTTGTTTCTCCCCGCCTGACAGCAACGGCGCCTGCTGGTCCAAGGCTGCACCCAGCCCAATTTTTGCAGCCCAAATTTCGGCCTTCTTGCGTGCCTCGGTTTTATCGGTTCCATGCAGGGTCAGAGGATATGCCAGATTGTCGCGCACGGACCGACGCATCATGATCGGGGACTGGAACACAAAGGCCTGCTTTGGGCGGGCATCAAACACGGGCACCTGCCAGTGCACATCGCCGGCGGCCAATTTTTCCAGCCCGTGCAAGGCGCGTAATAGTGTGGTCTTTCCTGCCCCGTTTGGGCCCAGAATGATGGTGAAACCACCTGCTGAAATGGTCAGGTCCACCGGTCCAAGCAAGGTCTTGCCGCGCCGCTTTACCACCGCACCGGTCATCGTGAGAGGCAGAATTGAGCTTACCATTTCCCCTCGCTTTCTGTGCGACCAATCATGTGGATTGTGACGTTTACAAAAATTGCCAACGCGATCAAAACAAACCCAAGTCCCAGCGCCAGCGCAAAGTCCCCCTTGCCAGTTTCCAAAGCAATTGCAGTGGTCAGAACCCGCGTTGCGTGATCAATGTTACCACCAACAATCATGATTGCGCCGACCTCGCCTATCGCGCGACCAAACCCGGCAAGAGACGCCGTGATCAGCGCCCGACGGCCATCCCACAACAGCGCTAAAATGCGTTGTCGTTTGGTAGTGTGTAGAGATATTAGAAGGTCGTGATAATCCGCCCAGATATCACGAATGGCCTGATGCGCGATCGACGCGATCAGAGGCGTAATGATGATGATCTGCGCGATAATCATCGCCGTGGGGGTAAAGAGCAACCCAAACACCCCAAACGGGCCGGAACGTGACAACATCAGATAGACAATTAGGCCGACAACCACCGGCGGAAGCCCCATCAGAGCGTTCAGAACTGCAATTGTCCCGCGGCGGTGCCGAAACCGGCGAATGGCGAGCCATGCCCCAAACGGCAATGCCATTGCAGAGGCAATAACAACAGCGGTCAACGTAACCTGCAAAGACCGAAGCGTGATCTCAACCAGATCGGAATCGAGCGTGACGACAAGCCACAGCGCGGCTTTCAATCCGTTTAAGATTTCGTTCATGGCCGTCGTCCGCCTGGTTTTGTTGGCCAAAGTTCAACCCGACCGTTTCGCAGCCAAACGTTTCATGGGGCTCGCGCATATTCAATCCGGAAA
>CBDTVL010000160.1:0-8981 GCA_965363755.1 uncultured Sulfitobacter sp. | reverse complement strand
CTAGGAGACAACACCGTGCTTCCGGGCATGCCGGTGGAGATCTTTATCAAGACCGACGAGCGAACACCGCTCAGTTATCTCACCAAACCGCTGACAGACTACTTCAGCCGGTCGATACGGGGGTGAGCTGCCAGCATGCGTGTGAAAATGTGGAAGCACTCGAAGCGAACCCGAGGCTTCAATCTGGGATGTGCCTTCGAGCACGGGGCTGGCTACAATCGATGACCGTCGTCGTCAAAATGCATTTGATCTTGCTCAGACCAGGCAAGTCCAACTGATACCCCTTCCTGCGGAACGTCTTGTGCTTGGGCCTGCCTGACAGTTGCGATGCCTCCGTCCGGCAACTCCATGTGAACTAAAGTCTCGGCCCCCAAAGCTTCTGTGTACAGAACCTTGCCATGTATCATTGCGGCAGTGTCGGAAAACCTGATGTGTTCGGGACGTATGCCAACCCTCACAGTTCCGGGCATCGTTGTGCTGACCAGATCTGCCTTGAGGAAATTTGTCGGAGGAGAGCCTATGAATCCGGCGACAAACTCTGTTGCTGGGTTTGCATAGACTTCAAGTGGGGCGCCGATTTGATCTGCGCGACCGCCATTCATCACAACCATCCGGTCGGCAAGGGTCATGGCTTCAACCTGATCGTGCGTCACATAAAGCGATGTGACGCCCAGCCTGCGTTGCAGTTGTTTTATTTCCAGGCGCATCTGCACCCGTAATTTTGCGTCGAGATTGGACAGCGGTTCGTCGAAGAGGAAAACCGCGGGTTTGCGCACGATAGCACGCCCCATCGCGACCCGTTGACGTTGCCCACCGGACAAGTCACGTGGGCGGCGCTCAAGATAGGGTTCGATCTGTAACAGTTTGGCGGCTGCCCCGACAGGCTCGGTGATTTCTGGCTTTGGGGTTCCTGAAATTTTGAGGCCATAGGCCATGTTATCGAAGACCGACATATGAGGATAAAGGGCGTAGTTCTGGAACACCATGGCGATATCGCGTTCCATTGGCTCTTTGTCGTTGACCAGACTGTCACCGATGTGAATGTCGCCTGATGTCACTGTTTCAAGACCCGCAACCATGCGCAGCAAGGTCGATTTGCCACAACCCGAGGGCCCGACGATCACGATGAATTCTCCATCGGCAATGTCGATATCGACGCCGTGAATCACATCGGTCTTGCCGTAAGATTTCTTGATATTTTCTAGTTTGACCGTCGCCATATTTATTTCTCGCTGTCTACAAGTCCGCGGATGAAAAGGCGCTGCATAGAGATTACAACCACGACCGGCGGAAGCATTGCCAGAATGGACGTTGCCATGATGACCGGCCAATTTGCTACATCGTCGCCAGAAGGAAACATCTGCTTGATGCCCATCACAATTGTGTTCATCGACGGATCGGTGGTGATCAACAGTGGCCAGAGGTACTGATTCCAGCCGTAGATGAACAAAATCACGAAGAGTGCGGCAATATTTGTTCGGCTCATTGGCAACAGGATATCCCAGAAAAATCGCATCGGACCCGCCCCGTCAACACGGGCTGCCTCGGCCAGCTCGTCCGGCACGGTCATGAAAAACTGGCGGAACAGAAATGTCGCGGTAGCGGATGCGATGAGCGGAAATATCAGGCCGGAATAACTGTTGAGCATGCCAAAACCCGCTACAACTTCGTAGGTTGGAACAATCCGAACCTCAACTGGCAACATCAAGGTCAGGAAAATCAGCCAGAAGAAGATCCGGCGGCCTGGAAAATTGAAGTACACAATCGCAAATGCCGACAACAAAGAGATCGCGATCTTGCCGAGCGCAATCCCCAACGCCATAACCAAAGAGTTGAACAACATGGTTGCAACAGGTGCATTAATGCCTGAGATCAACGCTTGGCGGTAATTGTTGAAAAACTGATCTCCCGGCCAGAGTGGCATAGGCGGATGTACGATTTCGGGCTGCGTTACGGTGGATGCAACAAACGCGAGCCAAATCGGGAAGAAGATGATCAGCACGCCTATTATGAGACCCACATGGATAAAGATGTGCCCAATACCGCGTTTTTCGACCATGCCTGACATCAGTAGTGCACTTTGCGTTCGATGAACTTGAACTGAACAACAGTCAGCAAACCAACGATCACCAGAAGGATAACGGATTGCGCGGCCGACGATCCAAGGCCCTGACCCACAAACCCATCAGAGAATACTTTGTAAACCAGTATTGTCGTGGCCTGTTGGGGGCCGCCGGACGTGATTGTGTGAATGACTCCAAACGTCTCGAAAAAGGCATAAACGATGTTGACCACCAACAGGAAGAACGTGGTGGGCGAAAGAAGCGGTAAGACAATGGTGCGAACCCGGGTCCAGAAACGCGCACCATCGATGGCAGCAGCCTCGATAACAGATCTGGGGATGGCCTGCAGCCCGGCGAGGAAAAACAGGAAGTTGTAACTAATGCGACCCCAGCTTGAGGCGACAACCACAAGGCCCATTGCCTCGGCTTCGTCTAGGACATGGTTCCAGTCATATCCCAAAAGACCCAGATACCAGGCGACCACGCCAATGCGCGTGTTGAACATGAAGAGCCAAAGCACACCGGCTACAGCGGGTGCCACGGCATAAGGCCAGATCAGCAATGTCCGGTAGACACCCGAGCCTTTGATCAGTCGATCCGCCAATAACGCGAGATAAAGCGCAAACCCCATAGACGTAACGGTGACAAGAATCGAGAAGACAGTTGTGGTGATAAATGAGGCGCGATAATACGCGTCGCCCAACAGATACTCGAAATTCCCAAGGCCAACCCATTGCATTGAAAGACCAAAAGGGTCGGGAATGAACAGCGACTGGTAGACTGCCTGCCCGGCTGGATAAAAGAAGAACACAGCAGTGATGACAATCTGCGGCAGCAGAAGGCAGGCGGGCAAAAACCAGCCTTTGAATGTGACACGTTTATCCATCAGCGGACGGGCGGCAATCTGGATCGCCGCCCGTGGCCTTTAGTTGCTGGCTTGCTCAAAGCGACGCAGCAGTTTGTCGCCACGCTCTTTGGCGCTGTCCAGCGCTTCCTGAGCTGACTTATCGCCAGCCCAAACAGCTTCGAGTTCTTCGTCAATGATACCGCGAATCTGGTCAAAGGACCCCAGACGCAAACCTTTGGAATTGGCCGTAGGTTCTTTGGCAGTCATTTGGATAACGGCAATATCGGTACCTGGGTTTTTGTCATAAAAACCCATTTCCCGGGTCTTGTCCCCAGCGGCGATTGTAATCGGTAGATAGCCAGTATCCTGATGCCACTTGGCCTGAATGTCCGTTGATGACAGGAAGTTCAGGAAATCCGCAACACCTTTGTATTCAGCCCTTTCGTGACCCTGCATCACCCAGAGCGATGCGCCGCCGATGATCGTGTTTTGCGGCGCCCCGGCAACTCCCTCCCAATACGGAAGCGGATGTACTTCAAAGGCGAACTCGGCTTCTGTGCTGATACCGGCATAGCCCGCGGAACTTTCAGTAAAGAGCGCACATTCACCGGCGCGGAAGTTTGCGCCACCTTCGTTGCGACGTCCTGCGTAGATGAACTTACCATCTTTCGCCCAGTCGCCCATCTGTTGGATATGCTGAACCTGAACCGGACCATTCAACGCAAGTTCGGTGTCCATTCCGCCAAAGC
Organism: uncultured Sulfitobacter sp.; assembly: GCA_965363755.1. Classification (GTDB taxonomy): domain Bacteria; phylum Pseudomonadota; class Alphaproteobacteria; order Rhodobacterales; family Rhodobacteraceae; genus JL08. The sequence continues at coordinate 5,322 of CBDTVL010000160.1, read as the reverse complement.
CATTATCCTTGGTTGCAAATGGAGTGTTGTGATAAGCGCTTAAGTTTTCCAGATGGACCCAGCTTTGCCAAGCAGTCGTCAGTGGGCATTCGTGGCCCGCAGCTTTCAGTTGGTCCAACACTGCGTCAACGTTTTGCCATGTCGAAAGGTCTGCTCCGGCATCGATTCCAGCAGCGTTGAGCGCGTCACGGTTGACTCACAGAACGGGAGTGGATGCGTTGAACGGTAGCGACAGCATTTCGCCCTCACTGGTGGTGTAATACCCTTTCACCGAACCGATATAGGCATCAGGATCAAATGTGGCCCCGTCTCGGCCATGACTTGGTGAATGGGAACAATCGCCCCTTTTGCGCCCATCATGGTTGCGGTACCGACTTCGAACACCATCAGTACATGGGGCTGCTCACCGGCGCGGAATGCCGCAATGCCCGCATTCAACGTTTCAGAATAATTGCCCTTATGATTGGCAGTGACGACATAGTCGCTTTGGCTTGCATTGAAGGACTCGACCTGTTCGGCAATAAGTTCGCCATTTTTGCCGGTGAATGCATGCTAGAAATCGATCTCGGTTTGCGCGGCAACCGGGGCTGCCATCGTTAGCGCAAACGCCGCGCAGATAAAAGATCCCTTTATATTCATGATTTCGTACCTTGCGTGATTATCGGGCTTAATGCGCGAAGCATGACGCCAGAGGTTTTTGCTTGGCAACGATTCTAAATCATCGCGCGATTGGGCTTCGCGTTATGTAGCGATGCAATCATGCGCAATGGACCTAGGGCGTTTGGTCCGTCTTCAACTTCAGTGAACCCCGACCCATAACACGAAGTAGGCTGACGGCCTGATGGGGTGGAACGTTCAACGTCGTGACCCGGCTGATTGCAACCACAACTGAGACTCCGGACCACGCGCTGGGAGAGCCGGGAAGAAAGATCACCGCATTGTCGCTGTCTCGTTCCACTTCAAATGCAATCTGGTCGTAATCGTCAAACTGTACCAGTACCGGGCGCAAGACAGCCATGGCGTCATCTTTGTTTGCCACCCCGCCCACGATCCCTTTTGTCACAGCATAACCCGGAATGAGGTCAATCAGAAAATCGTCCAGCCGCCCCATCCGGTCTGAAAAAAAACTGCGCCGGGCCAAGAGCCCCGCCAAAAAGCAGACAGCTAGTATCAAGAGAATTGCAATGATGTTGGCTGTCGCAACGCCGGCAACACTGGTCAGCGGCACCAGCCCATCCAGTGGCGTTGCGATCACCATGCTGATTTCAAATATTTTCCCAAGAACAATAGCGACAAAGGCTACAGGCACCAAAAATAAGATGCCTCCCAAAAGTGTTGTTTTCAATGTGCGTCCCCCTCTACGGCTAGAAGCTGCAAAAGCAACACGAAGTGGTTGGAAAGTCCATCGACAACAAACACACTAGTCTGATCGCGCCAAGTCGAGAAAGCGCTGGTGTAAAACGCAGTCGCAGTGCGGCGAGTTCGACGAACTACAGTCTTTGTAACACGGTTTCGGGGCCGTCGTTCTACCGTCACGTTGCAATGGTCATCGGGGTGACAACATTCAGACGGCTGTGGCGGGATCGTGCTTCCGTCGAAGCCAACCCATGTTCGTGCAACAGACTGAGAAAAGCATTTCGAATGTCAGTTTGAATATCGTGCTGCAACACAATGGTAATCGCACCACTGCGTAGCAATGATAGATTTTCATTGTCGAGGTCGTGCGCAATATAAGCCGTCGGGCATTGCCCCATCGCTTGCAAGCTACGCAGGACGGCGGTGTTGGCGCCCCCCATCGAATATACACCGCAGATGTCGTCGGTGGTCGCAATGGCATCTTGCACCAGTCGGGCTGTCTCAAGGTTCAAACCGGCGCCATCATTTGCCTCGATCAGACCTAGGTCGGGGCGAACGCGTTCCAGATAGTCGCGGAATCCGCAATGCCGTTGCGCCTCGCCGTGGAAATCTGCGTTGCTGAGCGTTGCCAGAACTGCGCCTTTCTGACTAGTCAGAAACCGATCCATCAGATATCCTGCGGTCTGTCCTGCAGCGTAGTTATCAGGGCCAGAATAAGCGCTCCGGCTTGGTGTCGTTATGTCAGTGAAAACCGTGACAACAGGAATGCCCTTACGATCTAGGCGATCGACCGCTGCGCGAATTCCGGGCAAATCCCGTGCTTTGAGGCAAATGCCATGGCTGCCCCGTTTTGCGATCAGATCCAGCGCAGCGATGCACTCATTCTCGGTCATGATCTGCCGGAATGTGTAGCGTGGCCGGATTACTGCGGGGCCAATTGTCGGCAATGTCGCCTCAGCCGCGCGGCGGATTTCGCGACTGAACCGTTCCGGGGCTTCAACCACAATGTCGAAAAAAAGCCGCCGTCCTCGTGCCGAAATCTGCCGTTCCTGGCCTTCGAGTTCCGAAATTGCGGCGGCAACGCGGGCGCGCGCCTGCGGGCTGACGCCTGTGCGTTTGTTGAACACGCGATCAACCGTCGCGGTGCTGAGCCCGGACTGACTGGCAATTTCTTTGATCGGGAAGCGATGTGTCATTTGATGTATTTTTGATGGGTTTGGCCGCAGACAGCAACCCATGAATTCTTCACTCTCTGAGGAGAATTATGAGGAGAGGCGAAATGTCCAACACTACCAATACAGGGTATTTTGACAGCAATAATTGCAATCTCGATGATTTTTGTACTGTCGTGGAACAGAAATTTGCCGTCTCCGATGTCTGTTTTGCGTCGCATGTAGAAAACAACATTCCGATCTATGACATTGCGACCCTTCAAGCCAATTTAGATGACCCGGGCGCGCGCAGGGCACTGATGCAGGAATGGGCGCATGTCTTGCGCAATTCAGCGGGCGTGCTGGTTCTTAAATCCGCCTATCAAAATACCGATGCCATCGACGCGGCAACCGGTATCTATGATCAAATCATCGAGAATGAACGGACCGAAAACGGAGGTGGCGCCGATCATTTCGCAACTGCAGGTGCAAATGATAGAATCTGGAATTCTCTGCAAAAGCTGTGTGAAACTTCGCCCGAAACCTTTGCATCTTACTTTGGCAACGCTGCGATTGCGGCAATTTGCGAAGCCTGGCTTGGCCCGAATTATCAGATGACTGCACAAGTCAATTTGGTGAGGCCAGGGGGCGCTGCCCAGCAGGCCCATCGCGACTACCATCTCGGGTTCCAAAGCGCGGATGTGTCGGCGCAATATCCGGCGCATGTGCACGATCTTTCGCCGGTATTGACGCTGCAAGGGGCGGTGGCTCACACTGATATGTCCGTTGAAAGCGGCCCGACCAAACTGTTGCCGTTTTCGCAGCTTTACCGCCCCGGTTACGCCGCCTGGCGCCGCGCTGATTTTCGGGCATATTTTGAAGAGCATCAGGTACAGTTACCGCTGCAAAAAGGCGACGCGTTATTTTTCAGCCCTGCGCTGTTCCATGCGGCCGGCGCGAATGTCAGTACTGATGTCCATCGCATGGCGAATCTTCTGCAGGTTTCTTCAGCGTTTGGTCGCGCGATGGAAGCGGTAGATCGAGAAGGCATGTCTGCCCAGTTGTTCCCCGTGCTTGCGGGTATGGCCAAAGCAAATGAATTGTCGCCGGCACAGGTAGCGGCTGCAATTGCTGCGTGCGCAGAGGGATATTCGTTTCCAACCAATCTCGACCGCGATCCGCCGGCAGGCGGGCTGGCGCCCGAAACGCAAGCGGCGTTATTCCACCGCGCATTGTCGGAAAGCTGGGACAGCGCCCGCTTCAAAGAGGCGCTGGCAGCGCAAGATGCGCGTCGCCAATCCTGATCGCAGTTGGACTGGCAGCCCTTCGCCAAAGACCCGCCGGAAAAGTGCTGCATTTGTGCTCTGCGGCGCCCGGTATGGATCGAAACGGTACAAATGTACGTCAGCATAAGGTTGACCATTAAGCCTCCGTCTTAAGTGGGATCGGCAACTGAAAGCCGGAGACGGCGCCGCGCAATCCCTTTGGGCGCTAACATTTATTGGTCAGAGACTGACGTTAACCGACAATTCATTGACTTTGCTTGTGTTTGGCAATTTGACGCAGGCAAAATTGACAAAATTGTGAATTTGACGTCAAAAAAATTACAATATAATTGATCAATTACAGATAGATACTTACAAGTTTTCTCTCCTGAGGTATTCATTGTTTACTAAGGGAGATGTTTCGGTTTCGCTTTGATGTGAGTTTTCGGACCCCCTTTGGACATATTCTTGAGGAGGAAAGTCATGAACATCAAAACCGACGTTGCTGAAACCTTGCCGGCGACATTAGCGCCAGATCCGGCTTTTTCTCAAAACTCTCATGTCAACTTGGAGAAGTATCACGCACTTTATGCTGCCTCCATAGCAGACCCCGATGCCTTTTGGGGCGAGCAAGGTAAAAGACTAGACTGGATCAAACCTTATAGCAAAGTGCAGGACGTCGACTTCACGCTCGGTAGTGTGAAAATCAAGTGGTTTGAGGATGGCGTCCTGAACGTCTCTGCCAATTGCATTGATCGCCATCTTGAAACCCGGGGCGATCAGACAGCCATCATCTGGGAGCCTGATGATCCCATCGATCAGGCGCTTCATATCACTTACAAAGATCTGCATCGCAACACCTGCAAGATGGCCAATATTCTGGAATCTTTGGGTGTGCGCAGAGGCGACCGAGTTATTATTTATCTGCCGATGATCCCCGAGGCTGCCTATGCAATGCTGGCCTGCGCGCGGATCGGCGCCATCCATTCCATCGTTTTCGCCGGGTTTTCGCCAGACGCATTAGGCTCTCGGGTCAATGGATGTGACGCCAAAGTCGTCATCACAGCAGACGAGGCGCCGCGTGGTGGTCGCAAAACAGCGCTGAAGTCGAACACTGACGCTGCACTTCTGCACTGCAAAGACAGCGTCAAATGCCTCGTGGTCAAGCGCACGGGCGGCCAGACCACCTGGACAGACCGCGATTATGACTACAACGAAATGGCGCTCGAAGCTGATGACTACTGCGCCCCGGCGGAGATGAATGCAGAAGATCCGCTGTTCATTCTTTATACCTCTGGCTCGACCGGTCAGCCAAAAGGTGTGGTTCATACATCGGGCGGTTATCTGGCTTATGCCGCGATGACACACGAGATGGTTTTTGATTATCACGAAGGGGACGTTTTCTGGTGCACGGCTGATGTGGGTTGGGTCACTGGCCACAGCTACATCGTCTATGGCCCGCTGGCGAATGGCGCCACAACAATCATGTTTGAAGGTGTGCCAACTTATCCCGACGCTGGTCGGTTCTGGGCAGTTTGCGAAAAGCACAA
>CBDTVL010000159.1:0-9012 GCA_965363755.1 uncultured Sulfitobacter sp. | reverse complement strand
AGAGCAAAAAAGCCGCGTTGTCTGTGACAGACTTCGCGGCTTTCGTATTTCTAAGACAGTTTTGTAACGATCTTCGGCCCCGCCCTGACCAGAACAGGGCTTAGCGCAGAGCTGGTTCTATCCGATCGGCGACAAACACCGAAACCCGGTCCGCCTGCATGAGCCATGCGCCAGCCTGTTCGATGATGGTGCCATCTTTTAGCGCAAAAAGCCGTTCCTGATATGTTTGCGTGCCAAGCGACGCAAGCAAGAATCCTTTGAACACAAACAGGGCCACTATCAATAATGTGGTAACTCTGTATGGCAATTGTATGCGGACCTTAACTGGTTCCGCGACGATCAACCCATCCGGCATCAACCGCATAATATATCCCCGCCCCATGGCGCGATGTTTGCGCGCTAACCGGCGCAGCCGCTCGTTAAAGCGCTCATGTGCGTTGACCATAAAAACCTCGAACCATTAACCCCCGGACAGTGGTAATAATTCGTAAGTTTGAATTATGGCGAAATGTGGGCAAATCCGCCAAAACAGGTCAAAAACAAGATGTTACGGCTATTTTTTCTGCAGAGTTAGCGTCGTCCATTCAACAATCTCATCTCTGACAATAAGATTAAATCCATTCTGTGCATAAACAGAGAGTACGTCGTCAGCCTGCTCGTTCAGAATCCCTGATAGAATCGCATAGCCATCAGGCGCCATATGCGCGGCAAGATCCGGAGCCAGAGCGATGAGCGGCCCCTTTAGAATATTGGCAAAGATCAAATCAAACGGTGCGGCTGCATGTAGATCAGGATGGTCAAACCCAGCCGCCTCTACACATCTGACCCGGCCTTCCAGCCCGTTTGCGCGCAGATTGGCCGCTGCAACATCAACGGCAACCTGATCAATGTCACTGGCCAGAATCGGGGTCGACCATATCCGCGCCGCCGCCATTGCAAGAACCGCTGTGCCACACCCGATATCCGCCACCGACTTGGCTACAAGCCCGCGCCCGATCAGCGTGTCCAGTGCGCGCAGGCACCCCAACGTCGTCCCATGGTGACCGGTGCCAAACGCCATCGCCGCCTCGATCAATAGCGGTTCTACCGCTTCGTCATCCGGCACCTTGTCCGCATCATGGCTGCCATAAACAAAGAACCGACCTGCCACTACCGGCTTCAACTCTCGCCGGACATGCGCAACCCAATCGGTTTCGGGCAGTTCGGACACCACAAACGGCTTTGCGCCAAACGCTGTTGCCAGCACGGCCAGCGCTGTCTCATTCGGCTGTTCGGTGAAATAACACCCGACTTCCCACAGGCCGGATCCGTCTTCGACTTCGAAGACGCCGATCCCTGAAGGCTCGGGTTCCAACCGTTCCGCCGCCACACCAAGGCCTTCGGCTGCTTTCTTGCCGGTCAATGTTGTAAGCGCAGTAAATGTCATTCTCAGCGTCTCCGGTAGCGGTTGATGTCACGCCAGCCACGGCGGGTTTTCAGATCAAGTCTGGGTGGGGCTGCCGCGATATTCCTGACAAAATGCCAGCCCCAAATCGCCGCGACAAGGCCGACAATCACGCCCAGTATTGCCTGCGCATAGATCACGCCGACCGAGCCAGCAAGCCCCGCCATCCAGATCGCCACCGGAAGGGTCAGTACGCCGTCACGCAGCCATGTCAACAAAGTAGCCCGCGCCGGCTTGCCCAGCGTGTTGAATGCGGCGTTTGAGACAAAAAACACGCCAGTAAACAGGAACGCACCGGCCCCAATATGAGTGAAGGCCGCCAACACTTCCAAACCATCGGGGGACAGGCCGAAAGCCGCACCGACGATCTCGGTGCTGGCAGCCAGCAGCCCCCACGCGACCAAAGTGTAGATCACGCAAAACAGCATCGCGTCGCGATAGGTCGATATCAGCCTGTCGTAGTACCCTGCCCCAAAGTTCTGACCAAATATCCCTCCAATTGCCCCCGACAAAGCAAAAATGCCGCCAAAGGTCACAACCGTCAGTCGGCTTACCACCGCCCATCCCGCCACCGCGTCATCGCCAAACTGCGACAACACAGAGGTCAGTACATAATTGCCAAACGGCGTCGCCATCTGCGTCAGAATCGCAGGCAGCGCAATTATGGTAAAGGGCCGGATATGGCGGCGAACAGCATGCCACTCAGGCCAAGCAATCAGATCATGCACACGGGTTGCAAAAAACAGGGCCGCGCCCATCAGCACAAGCCGGAAGATATTCAGACTCATTGCCGCCCCATCCAGGCCCAACCCGAGCCAGATAATCAAAAAGGGATCGGCAAAGATTGCAACAGCGCCTGATGCCAACGTCGCAAACATCGCCCGTTTGCCATCACCTTCTGCGCGCAACACGCCGCTGGCTACCAGACCGACGACCATGAAGCTCAGCGATGGCAGCGTGAGTGCCAGATAGCGGGCGGCCAACTGCAACGTCTCACCTTTGGCCCCTGCAAGATTCAGAATGTCATAGCGAAAGAAAATCACCAGCCCTGCCACAATACACTGTATCAGGAACCCAAACGCGATGGCGCTGCCAGCCTGATGTCGTGCTTCGGCGGGGTCGCCCTGGCCGATCGTTCGCGAGACAACCGCAGTAGCCGCGATCATTAGTCCTACGCCGGACGAAACCGAAAAGAACTGGATCGCAAAGGCAAATCCAATCGCTGCAACAAGACGCCCGTCGCCTAATTGCGAAATCCAGAACAGGTTGGCCGCGTCAACTAGGAATACAAATGTGATGCCTAAAGCGCCTGTCGCGGTCATTCGCGCGACGTGGCCCATGGTGGACCCGGTCAGGAACCGGCCTTGAGTCACGTCCTATTCAGCCGCGGCAGGCGCGTAACGGGAAAATATGGTCTCATTCCCGGGTTCCGGATGGCGCGGGATCATTAGCGCCAGGATCAGCGACACAGCCGCCATAGCGGCCGCGAGCGTAAATACAGCACCCGGTGAAATGAGCCATAAAAGACCCAAACCGACAGGCAGGAATACCGCCGCGATATGGCTGATGGTGAACGCCACTGCGGCAGTGGGGGCGATATCGCGCGGGTCCGCGATTTTCTGGAAATAGGTTTTCAGGGCAAGCGCCAGAGCAAAGAACAGGTGATCTACAACATAAAGTGTGGCGGCGAGAACCACGCCCCAGCCGAAATAATAGACCCCGCCATACGCCAGAAACACGATGATCAAGCCAACATATTCAAAGCACAACGTGTTTCGCTCACCAAACACGCTGACCGCCTTACCCATGAATGGGCCCAAAACCATATTTGCCAACAGGTTGATCAGATAAAGCGCCGTCACCTCATGCACCTGAAAGCCGAATTTTTCGACCATCATAAAGCCTGCAAACACCACAAATATTTGGCGGCGCGCCCCAGACATGAACTGCAACAAATAGTACAACCAATAACGGCGACGCAGGATCAGGCGTTTGATCTGCGGATCAGGTGCTTCAAACTGGGGATAGGCCAGCAGGCAAAACAAGGCAATTGCGGCCGCCACACCACCAGAAAGCATATAGACGATGTTGTAGGTCAGCCCCAAAGGCTCCCACAGCAAAACAATCAGACCGTAGGACGCGAAAGTGGCTGCCGATCCTGCCGCCACCAGCCAGCCCAACACCAGCGGTGCTCTGGCTTTGTCCAGCCATTGCAATTGAAGCGATTGATTAACGGTCTCATAATAATGAAATCCGATTGAGCTGAGCATGGTGATAGTCAGGATACCGCCCAAAGACGGGAACCATGCGGTGATCGCCGTTGCGACGCCCAGCAGCGCCAAGGACACCACCCCAAGCACCTGTTCGCGCACAAAAATAATGATGGCAATCACGCCAACCGCAAAAAACCCGGGAATTTCACGCACGGTATGCAGCAGGCCGATATCAGCACCGTCAAAATTTGCCACTTCTACAACGAAGTTATTGAGCAGAGCCGACCATGTCGAAAAGGCAATCGGCATTGCCGCTGCCATCAGGAACAGCAGCGTTATCGGACGACGCCACAGCGGCAGGTTTTTCGCGTCAGCGAGTGGGATAATACGGACCATGCTCTGTCTCATAGGGCCATCACGATGCGCTGGCGAGATCCAATCTTGCAAATCTGACCTGCGATCCGGCCCTGCGGAGCGTGTTATTGCGCGAAGTCATCAGTATCTTTGAACGGATGAAAATCAGTAAAAGCTCTGTGGATCGATATCAACCGCCAGTCGCAAATCACCATTCAGCCGGAACTGTCCAATCCAGCGTGCAATGGCGTCTTGCAGCGGAGCGCCTTTTTCTGCTTTTACCAGCAGTCGTACCCGATGCCGTCCCCGGATGCGTGCAATTGGGGCGGGCGCCGGGCCAAAGACTTGCGCCCCGATCTGCCTGAGTGGGCCGTCCCGGCGCGCCATTTCATTCCCCAGATCAAACACTTGCGCAACATCTGTCGAGGACAGTATAATGCCCGCCAGCCGACCGTAGGGCGGCACACCTGCATGCTCGCGTTCTGCGGCCTCGGCACTCCAAAACCCTTCTTCGTCGCCCGCCAGAATGGCGCGGATCACCGGGTGATCTGGTTGATATGTCTGCATCAGTGCCGTGCCCGGTTTATCTGCGCGTCCCGAGCGCCCAGCTACCTGCCGCATCAACTGAAATGTGCGTTCGGCTGCGCGCAGATCAGAGCCTTGCAGGCCAAGATCAGCATCGATTACGCCAACAAGTGTGAGCAGCGGAAAATTATGACCCTTTGCAACCAATTGCGTGCCGATGATGATGTCTGCGCTGCCTTGCGCAATCCCCTCAAGTTCGGCCTTCAGTGCGCGCGCGCTGCCGTACATGTCTGAACTGAGCGTCGCGATGCGCGCATCCGGAAACAGCGCCGCCGCTTCTTCGCCCAGACGCTCTACGCCCGGTCCGACCGGGGCGAGCCGATCCTCGGCGCTGCAGGATGGGCAAATCCCAGGCACAGGTTTGCTTTCGCCACATTGATGGCAAACCAAACGTTTCAGGAAACGGTGTTCGACCATGCGCGCATCACATTGATCACAGCCAATCTGATGGCCGCAGGCGCGACACAAGGTGATCGGCGCATAACCCCGGCGGTTGATAAACAACAGCGATTGTTCGCCTTTTTCAATTCGGGCTTCCACCGCCTTTTGCAGAGTCGGTGACACCCAGCGATCAGAGGGCAGCGTCTCTACCCGCATGTCGATTGCCCGCATATCAGGCATCACAGCAGCACCAAAGCGTGACGTCAATTCCAGCCTGTCGTATTTTCCGGCTTCGGCATTCGCCCAGCTTTCGAGCGACGGTGTGGCCGAGGCCAAGACCACCCGTGCGCCGCAAATCGAAGCCCGCAGGACAGCCATGTCGCGGGCGTTATAGAGCACCCCGTCTTCTTGTTTGTAAGAGGTATCGTGTTCTTCATCGACTACAATCAGCCCAAGCTGCTGAAACGGCAGAAACAATGCGGAACGTGCGCCGACGACCAGCTGTGCCCCGCCCTGCCCGATCATACGCCAAGTGCGACGACGTTCCGTCATCGTTACACCGGAATGCCATTCGGCCGGCCGCGCGCCAAAACGCGCCTGAACCCTGGTTAGAAATTCAGCTGTCAGGGCGATTTCGGGCAACAGCACCAACGCCTGTCGGCCCATCCGCAAACACTCCGCAACGGCCTCAAGGTAGACTTCGGTCTTTCCCGATCCTGTGACGCCGCGCAGCAATGTTGTGCCGTAGACATCCGAGCGTACCGCTTTGCGCAATGCGTCTGCTCCGGCGTCCTGATCAGGCGTCAGGGTCTTGCTTGGCATTGCAGGGTCCAGTCGCGCAAAAGCCATGTCGCGCGGGCTGTCCTCTTCGTCTACAACCCCTTGCGCGACAAGGCCTTTGACCACCGACGCAGACACGCCTGCAGCTTCAGCCAGTTCTTTAAGAGTGAAGGACAAACCGCCGTATTCGTTCAGAGTTTCAATCACACGGGTACGGGCCGATGTCACCCGATCAGGGGCGCCATGGCCCAATCGGTAGACCTTGCGCATCGACGGCGGATCACCCAGACCGGGTGCACGCGTTGCGAGACGGAGCATCGCAGACATCGGTGTCAGGGTATAATCAGCGGCCCGGCGCAGAAAATCGCGCATCTCTTCGCGCATCGGGGCTGCATCCAGAACACGAATGACCGAACGTATCTTAGCCAGATCATAGTCGCCTTTTCCTGACCCCCAAACCACGCCCAGAACCTTGCGTGGGCCCAGCGGAACCTCGACAAAGGCGCCGCGCTGGCATCCACCCTCAGGTGCTTTGTAATCCAGAAGCCGATCCAATGGCTGCGTCGTCAGCACCCCGATCAAATCGCCTTGGTCAAAGAAGTCCGGGTCGTCCACGCAGCCTCGCATTTGAATTCAGGGTTTCAGCATCGCAGATCATGAGGTAAAGCCAACCCAAGCGCTCGCCAACCCACCAAAGGACCCGAATCCCATGAAATTTTTTGTCGACACCGCAGAGATAAACGAAATCGCCGAATTGAACGATCTGGGGATGGTCGATGGGGTCACAACGAATCCCTCGCTGATCATGAAGTCGGGCCGTGACATTCTCGAGGTCACAAAAGAAATCTGCGATCTCGTCGATGGGCCGGTCAGCGCCGAAGTTGTCGCGACTGAGGCCAATGACATGATTGCGGAAGGCCGCAAGCTCGCCAAGATTGCAGATAATATTGCTGTCAAAGTGCCACTCACTTGGGCCGGTCTGAAGGCCTGCAAAACACTGTCGGACGAAGGCAACATGGTCAACGTTACATTATGTTTCTCGGCCAATCAGGCGTTGCTGGCTGCCAAAGCCGGGGCCACTTTCATCAGCCCGTTCATTGGGCGTCTGGACGATATCAACGTTGACGGAATGGACCTGATTGCGGACATTCGCACCATTTACGACAACTTCGGGTACGAGACCCAAATCCTTGCCGCGTCGATCCGCACGGTCAATCACGTGACCCAAAGCGCCTTGATTGGCGCCGATGTTATCACTGCGCCACCTGCCGTGATCAAGAAACTTGCTGATCATCCCCTGACCAAATCCGGCCTAGAGGCGTTTTTGGCGGATTGGGAAAAAACTGGTCAGAAAATACTCTGACCTATGCTATATGCGATCAAATCAGTAAGAGGTTCGTATGAGTAACAGTTCAAAAATGGCGGATACATTGCGCCAGGCCATCATGTCTCAGCCCAGTGCAGTTCTGGATGATCAGGATGTAATGCAAGCTCTTGTCAGCGCCAATGAAAAGGCCATGGGCGGGAACATCGTGGATCTTCGAGGGATCGCAATGGAGCGTCTTGAAGCGCGACTGGACCGACTTGAAGACACCCATCGAAGCGTCATTGCCGCGGCTTATGAAAACCTTTCGGGGACAAATCAGATTCACCGGGCGATTCTGCGGATGCTGGATCCAGTCGAGTTTGAATCCTTCCTGCGTGATCTCAATGGCGAAGTCGCGGATATCTTGCGGGTTGATGCAGTCAAGCTGGTGCTGGAATCGGTGCAAAGCGACAATGACCCGGCGGTTGCCCGACTTGGCGGAGTGCTCAGCGTTGCGGCCCCCGGCTTCATCAACACTTATCTGACTGCTGGACGCGGCGACCACGTGCGCCAGGTCACGCTGCGTCAGGTACAGGATGCGGCGGTAGACATTTACGGCGAGAAGGCGAACCGCATCAGATCCGAGGCGGCGCTGAAGCTCGACTTTGGCGCAGGGCGATTGCCCGGCTTGCTGGTCATAGGTGCTGAAGATCCACACCAGTTTTCGCCACAACAAGGCACTGATTTATTAGCTTTTTTTGCGAGCGTGTTCGAACGAGCGATGCGCCGCTGGCTGGCTTGAGCCTGGTCTCACCAGCCGCCCGAGACGCCCTGGCCCTTTGGCTGGACACTCAAAAATCGTTGAACGGTGCCGCAAGCAACACCCTTACGGCCTATCAGGGCGACGTGGCCGAATTTCTGGCCTTTATGACAACCCATCAAGGGCAACCTCAGGGCCTAGGGGCGTTGGCAGAGATCAACGTCGGCGACATGCGGTCCTGGATGGCCCACATGCGCGGCACTGGCACTGGCGCGCGGTCTTTGGCGCGCAAATTGTCGGCCGTGAAGACATTCTACCGCTGGCTCGCCGAACGTGAAGGGTTTGAGGCCACTGCCGTATTGTCCGCCAGGTCGCCCAAATTTCAGAAGAAACTGCCACGTCCACTGGCCGAAGACGCTGCCCGCGCGATGATTGATACGGTCGAACTGCAAAGTCAAAGCGACTGGGTCTCGGCCCGCGATGTCGCTGTTGTAACGGTACTTTACGGCTGCGGATTACGGATATCTGAGGCCTTGGGCCTGAGAGGCAGAGATGCCCCTCTGCCGGATGTATTGCGGATCGTCGGCAAAGGCGGCAAGGAACGCATCGTTCCGGTGCTGGACGCCGCACGCGATGCTGTGAACAGCTACGTTCATCTTTGCCCACACGCGCTTGAACCAGACGCCCCTTTGTTTCGCGGGGTACGCGGCGGTGCATTGAATCCACGTGCCATTCAAAAAGCCATGGCCGCGTCCCGGATGCAGCTCGGGCTGCCTGCCACTGCTACGCCACACGCCATGCGCCACAGTTTTGCAACCCATTTGCTATCCGCAGGAGGCGACCTGCGCGCCATTCAGGAACTGCTGGGTCACGCGTCCCTTTCCACGACACAATCCTACACAGCGGTTGACACAGCGCGACTGATGGAAGTCTACGACCGGACCCATCCAAAAGCTTAGCGTCGGCCCCCATTTACTGACTGAAATCGTCAGATGACTGCTCTGAGCCGTTAGTGACCGATGCTGCGGCATGCACATTTCGACGTTAAGGGCGGGAACCGGGCATTCGCTGCAGTTGCGAGACTGATGGGCGCATACTCCGGAAGCGGACCTCCACCTGGGAGCCATACATGAATAGAACAAAGGCACGGCTCACATCATTCGAGCTAATCTAATTGACGCAACGTCCA
>CBDTVL010000158.1:0-9068 GCA_965363755.1 uncultured Sulfitobacter sp. | reverse complement strand
GCGGACATCCGACTCTTTCAGCTGGTTTGAAGGTCCTAACCCTGGAAAATGAAACGCAATAGTGATGCCGCAGCCAAATGCGTTCAGCAACAACAGGGATTTAGCATGCAGTTGGTCGATGGGCTGCCCGTCCTCAAAGTGGGCAATTAACCGCAATACTCAGTAACAATCACCAGACCAGATCAGCTTGGCTCATACCACCAAAGCTCGGGCATGAAATTTGGTCCGTCGCCGTAAACCGGTAGCTGTTCAGGATGTTTGAGTTCTTTCACGTGCGCAATGCGACCGACGTTGAATTGCCAGAAGGGTATCACGTACCGTCCCGACGTCAGGACTCTGTCAAGCGCGCGCACGACGGCGATGAAATCCTCGCGGCTGGTTGCGGTCAGCAGGGAGTCGATCAAGGCATCAACTGCCGGCGATTGAAGACCCATCAGGTTGCGCGAGCCCGGCGTCTCGGCGCTTTGGGACCCCCAGTAGAACCTTTGTTCGTTGCCGGGGGATAATGATAGATCCCGCCGGAAATAGGTCATGTCAAAATCAAAACTATTGCTGCGTTCGGTGAACTGCGCATTGTCGGTGGCTTCAATATCGACACGCATGCCCAGCCGCTGAAGGGCTTCGATATAAAGAGAAGCGACAGATTGTGTTTCAGTATCTCCCTGATTGATCAGGATGGTGAATTGGAACGGTAAGCCGTTGGGATCGCGCAACGTTCCGTCCTCGGTGGTCCAGCCGGCTTCGGCCAAAAGCGCAGTGGCGCGGCGCAGGTTGGCGCGGTTGCGGGCTGATCCATCGCCCTGTGGCAGCGCGTAGCCGTCAAGTGCGCCGGGGGGCAGCTTGTCGGCAAAAGGGGCCAGCAACTCTGCGACGCGCCCTGTCGCGGGGCCGTGCTCCATCGCCAACTCGGAGTTCGAGAAATATGATGTGATGCGGGGCTGAACCCCGCCAGTGAACGTGTCGTTGATGAATTCGAAATTGAAAGCATGGATCAGCGCATCGCGCACCCGCCAGTCGTCAAAGAGGGCACGCCGGGTGTTCATCACAAAACCGGTCATACCAGAGGGTTTGGAATGGGGAATTTCGGATTTCACCACATCACCGCGCAGGGCGGCAGGAAAACTGTAGTTAGTCGCCCATTTTTCCGCGTTGAATTCTCTCAGCGCGGTAAGTTCGCCTGCCTTGAAGGCCTCAAACAAGACAGAACTGTCACCGAAGAAGTCGATCCGGATTTCGTCGAGATTGTTGGTCCCGCGCCGCAGCGGAAGATCGTTGCCCCAATAATCGGGATTGCGTTTGAGCGTCACATAACGACCGCCTTCATAATCCGTCACGCTGTAGGGGGCAGTGCCGATGGGGATGTCTGCCAGACCCCCCTGTGCAAATTCACGCCCCTCCCATTGTGATTTTTTCAAAATCGGGCGCAGACCGGCGATCAGGGCCAGTTCGCGATCTGCAGTGTTGAAGGTAATGCGCACTTTGCCCGGACCCGGAGATGTGATGGCTTCAATCTTACCATGCAGACCCAGATAGCGGGGGTGACCTTGGGTGCCGAGGGTCTCGTAGGACCAGATCACGTCTTCGACCGTGACCGGGCTGCCATCAACGAATCGGGCCTCTGGTCTGAGGCTGAATTCCACCCATTCCCGATTCGGCCCGACCTCTAGCGATTCGGCCAAAAGGCCGTACAAAGTGAACGGTTCGTCCCAACTGCGGCCCATCAGGGACTCGTATGCAAAGAAGCGCAGTTGCCAGGGCGGGGTGCCTTTGCGCTGGAAAGGATTGAGGCTGTCGAAGCCGCCAGTGTTGCCTAAGACAACGCGCCCGCCTTTGGGCGCCTCCGGGTTGGCGTAAGGCAAGGACACAAAATCCGGTGGTAGTTCCGGTGATCCATACATAGCTATGCCATGGAGAGGTTCGGCACATGTTGCAGCCGGGGCAATGACGGCGGCGATAACCAACGCTCCAATACCAAGCTTCCTGCCAATTTTATCGAAAAAGACTAGGCTCATTTTAGCGACAATCCTGCTCTGCCTTTGTTTTAATAATCCGGAAGGTAACGAGGGTTTCAAGTCTTTTCAAACTTTTAGCTTGGATGCTGGAGCGTTAATGTTTATAAGGACTGTACTGCTCGATAGGTTTCTTGCCTGTATGAAACCTGCCTCAATAACTTTACGCCCGCCTTGTGCGGGCGTTTTTTTTTGTGCTGAATAATCCGCCAAATGAAAGGCATCCTCAAAAGGGGGTCTTATTTTATGGCCACTGCGCCCCGTTGAACTGTCGTAGTCCGGGCATCGCGGCGACAGATTAGGTTTCTTGATCTGGTCCTTTTGAGACCTGAAAAGCAGTGAAAGATGCTGCCCGGCAACGGCAAAAGATTCGGGCAAGTCGGAAATTATTCTAGAATCAAGCAGCTACAGCGCCCCAATATCATCTGCCGGCAGAAATACCAGCGCTGGAATTGCTGCAAAGCTGTATTTAATGGCAGGGGTTTGGGCTTTTTGAGTGGGCTGGCAGAATTAGCGACGATCTGAGAAAGTATTTGTGGCGATGCCCGCCGGGTGCACGCCTATTGGCGCAGAACTACATTTCCAGCCGCTGCCCCGAGGTTATGGCCCTAAAGGAGTGAGGTAAGCCTGGATGCCCTGCGACACATCACAGATATTGTCGCAATCTATTCAAACCCGGCTTCTGGTGTTTTAGGTTTATTTCGCACCTGCAGCATGAGACAATGCGGCCAACACAGGCTTTGTATCTAAACAGGGATTATCGACATGACGTTATCAGGCAAGACGGCCATCATTACCGGCTCAAATTCGGGGATTGGTCTTGGGATTGCGATTGAACTGGCCAAAGCCGGCGCTGACGTC
Organism: uncultured Sulfitobacter sp.; assembly: GCA_965363755.1. GTDB lineage: Bacteria > Pseudomonadota > Alphaproteobacteria > Rhodobacterales > Rhodobacteraceae > JL08. Next base: position 6,198 of record CBDTVL010000158.1, on the reverse strand, counting down.
GTTCTGAACTCGTTTACCGATAGCGAAGATGACCACGCAATCGCTGCTGGCATCGCAGAGAACTATGGCGTGACTGCGCGATATATTCAGGCTGATATGTCCAAGGGCGATCAATGCCGGGCTTTGATCGAAAAGGCCGGTACCTGCGATATTCTGGTCAACAATGCCGGTATTCAGCACGTCGCACCGATTGACAGCTTCCCGGTGGACAAATGGGATGCGATCCTTGCGATCAATCTGAGTTCTGCATTTCACACCACGGCCATGGCTCTGCCCATGATGCGCAATGCCGGCTGGGGACGGGTGGTTAACATTGCCTCGGCCCACGGGCTGACTGCGAGCCCGTACAAATCAGCCTATATAGCGGCCAAACACGGGGTGGTGGGGCTGACCAAGACCACGGCACTGGAAACGGCACAAGAACCGATCACCGCCAACGCGATTTGCCCGGGTTATGTGCTGACGCCGCTTGTTGAGGCGCAGATCCCGGACACGATGAAGGAATACGGCATGAGCCGCGAGGACGTGATCAAAGATGTCATGTTGACGCGGCAGCCGTCGAAAGAATTTGCGACCGTGGAACAGATGGGCGGCACAACAGTGTTCTTATGCTCTGACGCTGCGGCCCAGATCACCGGAACCACTATCAGTGTTGATGGTGGATGGACTGCTCTTTGAATGGGAGTGTGAATAAATGATGCCTGAAAAGGGGCTGTTGCTCGCCTTTCTCGGATACTGTGGTGTCACTCGATGACTAAGCGGATCAATGTCGCCCTGCAGGGTGGTGGCGCGCATGGGGCGTTCACATGGGGTGTTCTGGACCGCATTCTGGATGAAAAAGATATCGAAATAGCTGGCATTTCGGGAACGTCTGCAGGTGCTCTGAATGGCGCCGCACTTAAGGCCGGCTTGATAAAGGGTGGCCGCAAGGGCGCGCGCGAAAATCTGGACTGGCTCTGGGGTAAAGTTGGCGCAGTAGAGGACACACGCCTGACTGGGTGGATGGCCGATTCTGGTCCGGCCGCGGTTTCACACGCGCTTGAACATTCATTGCCCTATCTGATGATCGACACGTGGTCTCGGATGGTGTCGCCCTACAGCTATGGGCCGTTTTACAGCAATCCGCTGAGCGCCATCGTCGAAGAGTTTGATTATGACTGCATCGTGTGCAGTGATAAAGGACCAGAGTTGTTCATTTGTGCCACCAGAGTGCGCAATGGCAAAGTACGGGTTTTTCAGGGCGAAGACATTACCACAGACGCGATTTTGGCGTCGGCCTGTTTGCCGACGATGTTCAAAGCGGTTGAGTTTTTTGACAAAGAAACCAACCAGATTGAAGCGTTCTGGGATGGCGGATACACCGGCAATCCGGCGCTTTTTCCGTTGTTTGACGCGGCCTTGCCGGACGACGTTGTTATTATCAATATCAACCCGTTAGAACGCAAGGAGGTGCCGCGCACGCCCCAGCAAATTCAAAACCGGATCAACGAGATCAGCTTTAATTCGTCCCTGCTGCGCGAGTTGCGTGCGATTGGATTTGTACAGCGGTTGCTGAGAGAGGGAAAATTACAGCCGGGCGAAATGAATCGGGTTCTGGTCCATATGATCGCTGATGACGAGCTGATGAACGATTTGTCGGTCGCGACTAAAACGCTTCCCAATCCGTACATCTTAAGCGAATTGAAAAAGGCAGGGCAGGAAGCGGCGGAATCATTTCTATCGCAGCACAAAACCTCTCTGAACGAGCGCAGCACGGTCAAAGTGGAAGAAATGTTCAGTTAGTCATCGTCATCGTCATCCTCGGCGGGTGGCAGGGTCGGATCTTTGCCGTTGGGATAAACAAGGCCGGCTGAGATCACCAATTTAGCGGCTTCCTCGACGGTCATGTGCAATTCAATCACATCTTCTGTAGGAACAAACAGCAAAAAGCCCGACGTCGGATTGGGTGTTGTCGGCAGAAAGATCGACAAAAGTTCGCCGCTGGTTTCCGCCCGCCTGGCAACTTCGCCCTTCGCGGTAGTGGACACAAACCCAATGGCCCAGATGCCCTTGCGCGGGTATTGGATCAGACAGGCCTTTTCAAATGAACGTTCAGACTGGGCAAATACGGTTTCCGAGATTTGTTTGATCCCGGAATAGATTGTGCGAACCACTGGCATCCGTTCCACAAGGCTTTCGCCGAAACGGATCAAGGATCGCCCGATAATGCCTTTGGCTGCCCAACCGACGATGACAGTGAAAACCAGGAAAATGATCACCCCGACGCCACGCAGATTGATGCCGATGTATTGTTCTGGCCGGAACTGTGAGGGCACCAGCGGCAGGACAAAGCCGTCGATCCATCCGACAACGGAAAGGGTTAGCCAGATCGTCAGCCCCACAGGAGCGATCACAATCAATCCGGTCAGAAAGGATGCACGCAGAGCAGCAAACCGCCGGGGTTTGCGCGGAGGCTCCATATCGTCAAAAGGGGTGTTCATTGCCTGTCCGTCTATCTTTGCCTGCGCAACTTATGGTCTTTGACCGGGCACTACAATACAATGATTTGCGCATAGAGAGGCACGATTAGTCGCTCGTCGTGCCTAGCGCATGGGCAATTTCTGCGCCCAACCGGGCGTTGTTCACAACCAGCGCGATATTTGCCACCAGCGACTTTCCGTCGGTCAGCTCGTAAATACGCTGGAGCAGGTACGGCGTGACAGCCTTGCCGGTGATTTTGTGTTGCGCCGCGTCACTGAGCGCCCGGGTGATAATCGGGGCCAGCGTGATGGTAGGGATTTCGGCAGGTGTTGGAATTGGGTTGGCGATCAGCTGACCGCCCGGCAGACCCAACGCCGCGCGCATTCGGTGACCGCGGGCAACCTCGGCGGCGCTGTCCATTCTCAGAGGCGCGGCGAGACCGGACTGGGCAGACCAGAAAGCCGGAAGCTGATCCTGCCCAAAGGCAATCACCGGAACTCCAAGCGTTTCAAGTACTTCGAGCGTTTTGGGCAGATCAAGGATGGCCTTGGGCCCGGCTGCAACAACGGTCACCGGGGTCTGGGCCAGCTCGTTCAGATCGGCAGAGATGTCAAAATCAAGCTCGGCCCCGCGATGGACACCGCCAATGCCGCCGGTTGCAAAAACTTCGATCCCGGCAAGCTGCGCGCTGATCATCGTGGCGGCGACGGTCGTGGCGCCAGTTCCGCCGCTGGCCAGGCAAGCGGCCATATCGGCGCGCGACAGCTTGGCGACTTTTTTTGCCTGCGCCAGTGTCTCAAGCTGTTCGGGGTTCAGGCCGATATGCAATTTTCCGCTCAGCACCGCGATGGTTGCCGGGGTCGCATCGCCTTCACGTATGGTGTCCTCGACCTGTCGGGCGACGGCAAGGTTTTGCGGGTAAGGCATTCCGTGGGTGATGATTGTGCTTTCTAGCGCCACAATTGGGGTGCCGTCGGCGCGGGCTGCCGCGACTTCGTCAGAAAAGATCAGATTGATCATAGGGGCGTTTCTCCTGAAACGTAGGTGGCGGCAGCATTAAGCGCGCGGGCCAGCGCGTCTGCGCGATCCGAGCCAGCATATTCTGCAGCGATGTGGGCGGCCATGAAGGTGTCACCGGCACCGGTCACGCGGGTGACCAGCACGGGCGGCGGCGTTTGGGTTAAAATGCTATCGTTGTCGCCTTCTGACGCATCATTTCCACCATCGGTGACCAGAACACGCAGGGAACCGCGCGACAGCAGCGCTTCTGCAGCGCTGCGCGATGTGTCAAAGACCGTGTGGCAAAGCAGCCCGGCCTCTTCTAGGTTTACGTAAAGCACACCGCGTTTGTGGGCGACAAACGGTGCCAGGCGTTCTGCCTTGCCGGGGGAGGCCGGGGCGACGCGCAGATCCGCGCTGTTAAACGCGTCTGACGCCGCGATTGACTCCAAAAGTCTCAGGGTCAGATTGCCGTCCAATGCGACCGGTCCGTCGTAAGGTGATGCCGCCGTGCCAAGAGTGCCATCCATTAGCGGGCGCAATATTTTGTCGCCCGCCGCCTCAAGCGAATGGGCATCGGCAATCGCTGCAATCAGGCCATTTGCGCCTTCCACGGCCATGTAACGGTCGGTCGGCAGATCGTCAGAGCGGTAGATATGATCGGTGATCAGTCCGCGTGTGGTGCAGGCGGCGATCATCTCGTCGCCTTCGGCGTCGCGGCCAATTGCGGTCAGCAGCGCCGGCGTCATGCCAAACCGGACCAGCGTCATTGCGATGTTCATCGCAACACCGCCGGGCAGTCGGGTGATACGCCCCGGCACATCCGACCCCTGACGCATGCCGCTGGCGGATCGGCCGATTACGTCCCAAAGGACGGATCCAATACACAAGATATCAGCTGATTTTCTCATAACCAGGTTGTGGCGGGGAATCCGTGTGTGTGCAAGTCAGTCCGGAACGGAAAATGTCAGCGCAGCCCAGAGCGTTTCCCAGACGGTGTCGCCGCCTTTGGGCGCTTCACGCAGAACAACAGCATCCAGCAGATAGGTATGGCCGGGCAGAACTGGTATCATTGCGCGCCCGTCGGCGTCAGTGAGCGTGGTAGTGATTGTTACCGTTTCATCTGGGGAGCGATCAAAAATCTCGATCTGAGCCGATGATCGCGGGGCAGTTTGATAGAGCACCTGAACCGCCATGCCTTGCGTTAGGTTGTCCGTGTAAGGGTTGGAAAGAGCAACAAACTCTGTTTCCATCCCGGTAGCGGCGTCAGCGCCTTTGCCATCGCCGACAGCAATCAGAGCCTTGGCATAACGGGTATAGGTCTCTTTGAACTTATCGGTCGGAAACCCAAGCGATTCATGGCGCGTGCGCATCTCTCCGAAATCTTTGTGATCAGCGAACGCCTGAAACTTTTCCCACTCTTTATAGGTTATCTTGCTGGGCGCGGTCTGGTGGACCACCACCAGTAGGCCGTTGTCTGTCGCCGTAACCTGCAAGGCGGGAATGTCACCCAAACGACCAGTTACAGGTGTCGTTTCCCCACCCTGAACCAACTCGAACCGTTCGATGCGGTTCTCGAAAAATGCAAGATTTGATCCGTTGAACTTCTGCCCATTCTTGAGATCTGCTGTCACGGGCGCGCCGTTTTGGACTTGATAGTTTTGGGGTTCAATCCAAAACTCATGCGCATATGTTGCGTTGGACAGACACAACAACATCAGAGCGGGCAGTGTGGCACGGAACATGGGTGTATGACTTTCTATAGATTTGGCAGCAGGTTGGTTTTTACCGCCATTTTCTCAGCGTTTTGGACACTGATGAACCTAGCGGTGCTGGCCCATGAAGTCACGCCAACAATTGGTGATCTAGAGGTCACGGACGGCGCGCTTACGCTGGTTTTGCGTTTGAATGCAGAGGCCTACATGGCCGGTATTGATTTGGACGGGATCGAGGATACCGACGAGACGGATCAATCAGATGACTATGACAGCCTGCGCGCACTACCACCGGGTGCGCTACAGGCTCGACTCGAGGCATTTATGCCGGTGTGGGCGCAAAGCATCGCGATTGATGTTGATGGCGTGCGCATCCCGTTGGATTTGGTGGCAAGCGAGGTTGGTGAGCTTGGCGATATTGACCTGCCGCGCATGTCGCAAGTGACGCTGGCCGGATCGGTGGCGTCGGACGGGTCAGACCTGACACTCAGCTGGCCTAGTGGGGCAGGCGCGTTGGTCCTGCGCCAACTTGGGGTAGACGAGCCCTTTACCGGATTTGTCCAAGGCGGCGCGACAAGCCCGGTGATCGAACTGGGCGGTGGCGGTCAGGTCGGAGGATGGGCCACCTTTGCGGCTTATATTCCCATCGGGTTCGATCATATATTGCCCAAGGGGCTGGATCATATCCTGTTTGTTCTGGGGCTGTTTTTTCTTTCAACGCAGTTGCGCCCGCTCATCTGGCAGATCAGCGCGTTCACACTGGCGCATACGGTGACGTTGGCATTGGGCGCGCTGGGGTGGGTCACTGTGCCGCCGTCAATTGTCGAACCACTGATCGCGGCGTCGATCACCTATGTCGCGGTAGAGAACCTGTTTACCAGCACGCTTAGCCGCTGGCGTCCGTTTATCATCTTCGGCTTTGGATTGTTGCACGGGCTCGGATTTGCCTCGGTTCTTGGCGAGTACGGCCTGCCAAAGGGCCAGTTTTTTCCGGCCCTTTTCGGCTTTAACATCGGCGTCGAAT
>CBDTVL010000157.1:0-9243 GCA_965363755.1 uncultured Sulfitobacter sp. | reverse complement strand
GTTGCATCAGAAAACTAACGCAGAACATGGACGGAACACGGGGCATGGCGCACGACGCGGGCAGAGGTTGAGCCCAGAAAATAGTCCCGTAGTCCCGGTTTATGAGAGCCGACTATGATGCAATCCGCCCCAAACTTCTTGGCATAATCCGTGATGGCGCGGCCGGGATGGCCTTTGAGCATAACCGCCTCAACATCGGGGGCGTCCGTAACCCTTTCCGCCAGCCGGTCTTTGGCCGATTGCATCGCATGCGCCACGGCCTCTTCCGTAACAAAGGTGCTCGCTGTGCCATGGAGCGGTTCGTAGACGTGCACCGCAACAATCTCTCCGACTTCGCTGCGCAGGCTTCTTGCGACCGCAAGGGCAGTCTGGCTGATGCCATGATCAAGGGCCAGTGATATGATAATCTTGTCGTACATGTCCTGTCCTTTCGGGAAGGGATGCGATCCGCAGAACGCGTAAATGCTTGGCGTTATGGCAGGCGCGCATGCGCCGGAACCAGAATAGTTTTTGGCGCAGCAACTGTGCCGGCTCGAATGCCTTGGAAGGCGCGCGCGCCGTCCGAGAGTGGCTGCAAATCGATCCAATCAAGCGGCCCCATGGTACCATCAAAGATCGCGCCGGTTGTCTGTTCGAAATCGTCGGCTGTGTACGTGTAGGTGCCGATGAAGGTTATCTCCTGAAGGGTCATGCGGCGAATATCCAGACCGCCGGCGTCTTCGCCGAGACCGATATGCACGATCACCCCACCGGGGCGCGCATGGGCAGATGCAGACTGGCGCGTTGCAGAAAAACCCACGCCGTCGATGATCAGATCAAACATCATGTCAGCATCAAGATCATCAGGTGCCACTGCGTTCTGGCCGCATCTGTTGTGCAAAAATGTGCGTCGCTCGTCATTGGGTTCGACCAAGGTGACATTGCGAATGCCTTGTGCCGTCAGGCTGAGGGCCGATCCAAGACCAATCGCACCGCCACCGATCACCAGGGCATTTATGTCTTCCGGTGCCCTGCCCGCAGCAGCAATACCAAGCCGCACACCGTGCCAGCCGCAGGCCAATGGTTCAGCAAGGGCCGCATGTGCCAGAGACGTCGCATCTGGCACCGTGATCAAATTGCTGCGCGGCATGGTAACGTAGTCTGCAAAAGCGCCCGCGCGCGGTGGCATCGAAATGATTTGACGGGCGGCACAAAGGTTGGTGCGACCTGTTGTGCAATCACGGCAGGTTCCGCAGGTGACAAGCGGGTTGATCGTTACCCGCCGCCCCTCATCCGGTCCGCCGACAACAACCCCCGCCGCTTCGTGTCCAAGTACCAGAGGCGCAGGTCTGCGCGCATCATGGCCACGATAAGCGTGCATGTCCGATCCACATATGCCCGATGCCATGATCTGGATCAGCTCCTCGCCCTCATTAGGGACTGGCTGCGGCGCATCGCGATACTCTAAGGTTTCAACTGCGGTATAGATCAAAGCTTTCATTTGGCTGTATAGCCTCCGTCAACAAAGAGCAGTTGGCCGGTCACATAGTCAGACGCACGTGAGCAAAAGAACATCAACGGGCCATCCAGATCGTTTGGCTCGCCGTTGCGACCGATACAGGTCTGATCAGCATTGCGTTTGGCCAGCACCGGATTGTCAAATACCGGCCCGGTGAGCTCGGTTCGAATGAACCCTGGTGCCAACGCATTTGCCATGATGCCATCCCCTGACCACGCTTCTGCCATTGCGCGGGTCAGTTGTTCGACACCGCCTTTGGATGCGCCATAGCTGATGCCGTTCGAAAAGGCGCGGCGGGACTGAAGGGATGCAAAGTTGATGATCCTTCCCCAGCCTTTTGACTTCATCGCCGGAACCATTGCCTGCGCCAGAAAAAACGGTGCCGAGAGGTTCAGGTTCATCGTCTGATCCCACCTCTCTGCGGTGACGTCATCAGCGTGCTGACGGGTATTGATGCCCGCGGCATTTATCAGAATGTCGGGCGGGCCAAACGGAACAGACACATCTGCTGCGATCTGGCTCAGCTGCGACCGGTCAGACAGGTCGGCAACAACCGCGGCTGTGTCGCCATCTGCTTCGAGACGCCACTGATCCAGCACATCCCCGCGCCGGGCCACACCGACAACACGCGCACCCGCCGATACCAAAAGACTGGCCGCAGCGCGCCCAAGCCCGCTGCTGGCTCCGGTGACACAAACCACCCTGCCTTTGACATCAAACAGCCCAGCCACAACCGTTACTCGGTCGCTGTCAGGTCAAATGTTTCGTCCGGAAAGTACTTGTGCAGACGCGCGTCGGCAGTGCGAGCATGACCTTCCATACCTTCCAACCTTGAAATACGGGCAGTGGCTTCGGCCACACGCTTTGACCCTTCTTGGCTCGAAGTCTGCCATGTTACGATCTTCATGTATTTGTGCACGGACAAACCGCCCGTATATTTGGCAGATTGCGACGTGGGCAAAACGTGGTTTGTGCCTGAGGCTTTGTCGCCGAAAGCCACTGTGGTCTCCTCGCCCAGAAAAAGCGATCCGTAGCATTGCAGACGATTGCGCCACCAATCGAGGTCCAGTGCCTGAACGGTAAGGTGTTCGGGCGCATAGTCATCAGATGTCGCGGCCATTTCTTCGCGGTCCGTGCACACGATGACTTCGGCATAATCACGCCAGGCTGCTTCCGCGTTCTGACGGTTAACATCTGGGAGGTCAGCGATCAGGACCGGCACCAGTTCCATGACTTTTTCGGCTATCGCGCGGGTATCTGTCACGAGCCAAACAGGTGAGTTGTAGCCATGTTCGGCCTGCCCAACCAAGTCCGTTGCAACGATAAAGGGATCAGACGAGGCATCCGCCAGAATCAGGCTGTCAGTTGGCCCGGCAATCATATCGATCCCGACGCGGCCAAACAGAATGCGCTTCGCCTCTGCCACAAACTGGTTGCCGGGGCCGACAAGAATGTCAGCCTTGGGCAACCCGAACAAACCAAATGTCATCGCTGCCACGCCTTGAACCCCGCCCATCGACAGGATCTTGTCTGCGCCGCACAAATTGGCGGCATAGATGATCGCTGGTGCAACTCCTTCACCCACGCGCGGCGGCGAGCAGGCTGTGATATGATTGCAGCCGGCAACCTTGGCAGTGGTTACAGTCATGATTGCACTTGCGATGTGGCTGTACCTTCCGCCCGGCACGTAGCAACCTGCTGCCTGACAAGGAATGATTTTCTGGCCTGCAATCAGGCCTGGCACGATTTCAATCTCAACATCCTGCATGGTCTGCTTTTGCATTTCGGCAAAGCGGCGGACGTTGTCATGGGCAAATGCAATGTCGTCTTTCAGCTTTTGCGACACTTTATCCGACGCCGCTGCAATGTCGTCCGCCCCGAGCAGCACTGGTCCGTCATATTTGTCAAACTTGGCTGCATACTTCAGCGCCTCGGCATCACCGCCGGCCTCGATGTCATCCAGGATGCCCTTGACGGTAGCATGCACATCGGATGCATCGGATTTGGCCGTCAGCGTTGCTTTCTTAAGGTAATCTCTTGGCATTATTGTTTCCTATCTTAGGTTTTCGGGCAGCATTGTCAGCGAGACTGCCGGAACATAGGCAATCAACAAGGTGACAATGAGCATGCATAATACAAACGGTCCGACTCGCGAGGCGATTCTGAGGACAGATTCACCCGTGATACCAGACACAACGAAAAGGTTGAGCCCCAATGGCGGGGTAATGAACCCGACACCCAGGGCTGTGATCATCATGATGCAGAACTGAATTTCATGCATTCCGATGGAATCGGCCAGCGGTTTGAGGATCGGGGCAAGGATAACGATATTCGGTGTCGTCTCCATGACACAGCCCGCGGCAATCAAGATACCAATCATCAGCAGCGTCAACACATATGGGTCGTCAGTCAGCGCCGAGACAGAGGCAACGAAGCCTTGTGGAACGCCCATAATTGCCAAGGCCTGCGCCAGAGGCAGCGAAAAGGCGATGATCGGCAGGATAACACCGTTTACTTTTGCCGAACTGATCAACATGGCTGGAAAGTCCGAAAACTTCAGTGTCTTGAGGATGAACCCAAGAATGATGGTCACGATAACAGCGGTGGCCCCGGCCTCGGTAGGCGTCAGGCGTCCCGAGAAGATACCATAAAAGATGATGCCGGGCACCAGAAACGCGTACCAGCCGCTGGAAACAGTTTTCCAAAGGTTGCTGGACCACTCACCAAACGACATGGGTTCGCCGCCTTCATAAGAGTAGATGCGGTTCATCACCAGATTGGTCACAAGAATAGACACCAGAATGGCGATCCCCGGGATCAGAGCGGCGATAAACAAGGTAGAGGCGGATATGCCCAGAACCAGTCCGATGATAATGTAAGCGATCGACGGCGGGATCAAAACACCGGTACAGGCACCCGCAGCAACGAGCGCACAGGCATAGGGACGCGGGTAGCCAGATTCGACCAGCCTATCAATCGTCATCCGGCCGACCGCCGCTGCCCCCGCTGCGTCTGAGCCAGAAATCGCAGAGAACATCCCGCACACAAGGACAGTGGCAGAACCAAATCCACCTTTTGTCCAGCACGTCAGTGCCTCGGCCACGTTCAGAAACTTACGACTGAGCCCAGTTCGCACCAGCACGTCGCCCGTCAGGATGAACAGCGGTACGGCTGTCAGGGCAAAGGCGTCAATGCCATCAAACAGAGATTCCCCCAACAGCGATAATGGCAGAGCGCCAGACAACAGCAGCATTGCAATCGCGGCAGCACCGATAGAGGCCCAGACAGGGATAGCCAATGCACAGAAGATGACGAAAACGATGACCGGCAGGAAAAAGTCCCACCCGAGTACCACAGTTTGTTCTTGTAGACCTGGAAACAGCATGGTGGACCTCAATCAAACAGTTTGTCACCTTCGTAAACGGGCGTACCCGAACGAAAGTCTTTGATGTCGCGGAGCAGCGACTGGATCAGGCGAAACACCATAAGTGAAAAGCCAACGGGGACCGCTGCGAGGAACCACACCATCGAGATCCGAAGGCCGTGGCTTACGGAGCCAAATTTCCATGAGACCATAACCGTCTCGAACGACCAGTAGAGGGCTACAACAGCGACCGATAACATCACCAGATCACCCAGAATGTAGATCAGCGTTTTGACCTGCGACGGGACGTAGTGCATGATGACGTCGATGCGGATGTGGGCGCGCTCGCGGACGGCCGAGGCAGCACCGATCCAGGCAAGATAGATGAACGCATACCGCACAACTTCTTCCCCCCAGATCGAGGAATACGAAAACACCTCGCGACGGATCACTTCGATGGCCATTGTGGACACCAGCAGGACGTAGAAAAATAAGAGCGCCCAGCGTTCAGCGTTTTTGTTTAGTGCTGACAGAATCCCCTGCATCGGGACCTCACTTTCATAGCATCTCCGGCCACCTGCAACGCGCGCGGTGAGGAAGAAGTTTTTTGAAAAGAAGATTGAGTGCCGTCAAACCAGAACGGTTTGACGGCAGTAGTATTCTTAAGCGTCGTGGACGTAGAACTTGCCGCGTGTGCTGGCAGCTTCGTTCAATTTGTCAAACTGCTCCATGGAACCGGCCAATTCGACCTTGAAGCTGTCCCAATCCGCATTTTGATGGCCCCCAGCAGCCTTCCACTCAGCAAGCTGATCTTCCGAGAGCGAATGGAACTCAACACCAGATTTGCGCAGCTCATACATGGCGTAGTTGCGCGCAGACGGAACTTTCGCCAAGTTCTGTTGTGCCGTGATATCAGACCCTACTACAACACCTTCCTGTACGTCGGCAGGCAGGCTGTTGAACCATTCCAGATTACAAGAGAAGACCTGGCTATCAGGCACCGCTTGAGTAAACGTGACATGGCTGAGGATGTCCTTGAAGCCAAATACATGCAGCGCACCAACTGACGGATCAAGCGCATCGGCGACGCCTTGCTTGATGGCCGAGGGTGTTTCACCCCATGCAACCGGTGTCGGGTTGGCACCAACCATCCGGTAATACTGCTGCAGCATTTTGGATCCCGGAACCCGGAATTTGACGCCATTCAGGTCGCCGGGCGTAAGCACTGCTCCGGCGCCGCCTTTGCGCACAGCGACAACACGAGGGTCAATGACCACATAAAACAGCGTCTTGAAGCCCTTTGCTTCCACCTTCGGGTGAACATCATTTTTCCAAGCGTCCGAATGAACCAGATTGATGAATCGCTGATTGGCACCGCAGAAATATGGCATGTTGATCAAGTCAACGGTTGGCGCAAACGGGGCAAAATTTGACAACGAATGCTGCGCTGCCTGAATCGTACCGCCTTGCACCTTTTGCACTAGCGCGCCTCCGGCGCCAAGCTGACCACCTGGTGCGAGCTTGACATACACCTTGCCGTTGGTTGCGTTTTGAATGTTCTCTTTGAGGTCAAGCTGCATGATGGGGTAGCTGCGCGACGCGCCCAATACGTAGGCCGTTGCGATCGTCATCGTATGTTCAGCGGCGGACTGGCGATCTTTTTCTTCCTTCGCCGTCTGGGCGACTGCTTCGGTTGACCACAGCATCCCTGCGCCCCCAGCAACCATAGCTGCTGTAAAAGCGCCACTGCCAGTCAATTTCAAAAAGTTCCGGCGTGCTGCCGATTGCAGTTCGTTTTTCATTCTTGCTTCCTCCCAGAAGTCATTTCTTCGCTAATTGTTATTTTTTTTGGCAGCCGCTTCGCGCTTCAAGATGGCGGCGACAAAAAACAGCACTGACGTCGTCAGCACTAGCATTTCCGACACTTCGCTCAGGTGCAGTCCCCCTCCAGAAGCCCCTAGAAATACGTTTAGGAAAAATCCAGCGAACAGAAATACTGCTATCCCCATATACATGTGACGCTCCTATCCCAAGTGACCAAGTTGTGACGACAGGAGTGGTGTAAGCGCTTACAAGTCAAAATGCAAGCGCTTACACCACCGCCGTCCTAATGCCCGACATTTCGAATTTTGTGACCTAGGAAATTCGATCAAGACAGTTCCAACCGAAAACGGAAATTCAGGTGCGGAATCAATCGCATCAGAGAACTGCGACCTGGTGTTTGTTCGTCTTTTTGCAGACCCACATAAATCGAGCGCCATCCACAATGGTCACGACGCATCAATTGGGAACACAGTGCCAAGGTTTGCTAGCAGAAAGCCTTCCGCCCGAAATGTCGAACGCCAAGTGAAGCCAACGGTGAAGTCCAAACCAATGTTTAGCGCCAATTGTAGGCGGGGCCCGGCAAGTGCGGGCAAAACATCCGGGCATGATCCACACTCATGCTCGCGCCAACCCTCTTTGTCGTTACCATAAACGATCTGGTCGGAGCAGCGTCCACCTGATTGGGATCAATGGTAAATACAACCCCGTTGCGCCCGGGTTGTGTAACACTGGGTCCTGTCGAAGTTTTAACAATTAGCTCAGTTTTTTGTACTGACCCAAGCGCCGCCAGCTGTAATCAGACGCTGCGCACCATACTCCACGAGAACTCGCTCCCGGCTTCAAAACCACTTCAAACTCGGTTGCCGTGATTGCACTGACGTTAAGCCAGTTGATTGCGCGGAACGTCTCAGCACCAGCCGGAAGCGCGCCAATCAATAACGGTAGAGCCGCATAAGAGATGGCATTCACGTCAAACACTCCTTAACCTGAGAACCCCAAAGTACGGGGAATGACGTTAGAGCTACGCCCACCGGAGTTGTTTTGGCAAGACGCATTGGTTTTGACGGTGACATGGCGCCAATCCCGTCGCAAGATTACAAGGTGAGTTGGCGCTTGGACAATTAAAGGCGCTAAGATTGTTGTGACAGCGTATCTTCTGCACAAGCAATCAGCCACTTGACGGCGGACTGTCTCCTTCGATCTGAATGCGGCCTTACAGGACGCGGGCAATGTGAGGGAATTTTGCGTATTAGCCCGTCGAGGTAGCAGAGCAGATTTTTGCTTCTGTCACCACCGCGGGCTCATCTACCTCGGCGTTTAATTACAAATCGGCAAAGGTAGAATCGACGCCGACGATAGAGCAGCGATCCGCCTTTGTAGCTATCCAAGTAAAACTTGAACCGTTCCGGACCAACGATTTCAATCGCGCGGTCGCGATTGGCCCTGAGATTTTTGGCCCAGGCCGCAAGGGTCCATTCGTAGTCCTCGGGCCTGTTTTCCATTGCGACCAGTTCCAGATACGGATGAACTGCCTCGATCACTTCTGCGATTTCCGGCAGGTCGCTTTCGGGAAAAATCTCATGAATCCGATTCATGCGTCGTTCGGTCTCGCCAGCATCGCCCCAGGCCATGGTTTGCAATGAGACCCGCCCATCGACGGTCATCCAGTCTGCGCATCGTCGGAACAGTTCAGAATAGATGTTCAATCGCTCATCATGCGACATTTCCGGTTTTACGAAGTGTTCAAATGCTCCAACGCTGACAATGGAGTCAAATTTGATTTCAGGTTCGAAATACTCGTAGCTCTGAAGTAAAGCAGAGACGTTCGGCATGCCCAGACTGTCAATATGGTCACGCTGTAGCGGGCTCAGCGTCAGCCCCTGCGCCGAGGCAGCGCCGCGAAGCTCGACAGCGGATTTCAACAGTGTTCCCCACCCGCACCCGATATCGAGCATGTGATGGCCTTTTGCTACGCCTGCGGCATCCAGATGATATCCGCCGCTGTTGACCTGACGCTCCGCTCGGCTATTGCGGCGCACGAGTTTCCCGGCGCATGACCGGGGCCGGATTGTTACCTACGTGAAAGTGGACGCACTGACAAAGTCGGGGGAAACGTCGCTGCGGCGAGAAATCTGAGACTGTGAAATTAGCGCATTCTGTGATACTCTGCCTAAGTTGATTGATGCTTATTTCCTAGTTCTCCTTTGGAGGCGCCATTAATGTTTGAAAGAATACTTGATGCCTTTCTGGGCCGTATCGCCCGTCTTTCTCAACGAATTGCGGTGTGGCACTCGTGGCCATTTATCCCCGCCATCGCAATCATCCTGGGCCATCGGGTGAACCTGCGACATGACAACCTAATTGACACCGAGACTGATCCGCTGGATGCGAAGCGGCCACCGGATTTTGATGTGATCGGCTGGCGAACACCTGATGGTCGGTTCAATGACCTAGCCGAGCCCCAAGTGGGCAGCGCCGGGGCACGTTTTGGGCGAAACGTGGCGATGAAGGACACGTACAAACCTTCCGAGGCCGAGCTGATGGACCCCAGCCCGCG
>CBDTVL010000156.1:0-9293 GCA_965363755.1 uncultured Sulfitobacter sp. | reverse complement strand
CTGGGTGGTGCTGACCGCATTTCGCCCCAATGGCGAAGTTCTGGCCAAACCCCCTGTGTGGATCCCTGAGCAGTTTAACCTAAATAACTTCTCCAAAATCTTTGGGTTTGGCGTCGATCAAGTAGCGATCCCCGTGCCTGCCTATTTCGCCAACTCACTGATCATCGCGGCGACCAGCACGGCAATCGCTCTGTTGATTGGGATGTCGGGCGGCTATGCTTTTGCGCGCTACCGCTTCAAGTTTAAAAACGGGTTATTTTTGGGGCTGATGTTGTCGCGTACCGTGCCGGGGATTGCCCTGTCATTGCCTGTCTTCATGATCTGGAGTCGCATCGGTTTGATTGACACCAAAGCAGGCCTGATCATCGTCTATGTTGCCCTGAATGTGCCGTTTACTATTTGGTTGATCGACGGGTTTTTTCGGCAAATCCCCAAGGAAATGTCAGAGGCCGCTCAGGTGGATGGCTGCACCCGCTGGCAGGCGTTTTGGAAGATTGAATTCCCGCTGGCCAAATCGGGCATCGCATCTGCCGGTATTTTTGCCTTCCTTACTTCTTGGAACGAATATGCACTGGCGTCCAACCTCACGCGCTCCACAGATAGCAAAACCCTTCCGGTGGGCCTGATGGACTTTACCGCGCAATTCACAATCGACTGGGCAGGCATGTCGGCCATGGCGGTGATCATCATCATCCCGGCGCTAATCCTCACCTTCCTTGTTCAGAAACACCTCATCGCCGGCCTCACATTTGGCGGCGTAAAAGGATAAGTCATGGCTGAGATTTCACTAAAAAACGTCGTTAAGAACTACGGTAAAATTGAGGTGGTGCATGGCATTAATCTTGATATCGATCACAATGAATTTGTAGTGCTTGTAGGGCCATCGGGCTGCGGAAAATCCACGACTTTGCGGATGATTGCCGGGCTGGAAGATATCTCAGGCGGAACAGTTTCTATCGGGCCGGAGGTGGTGAATGATCTGCCGCCGCGCAAGCGCAACATCTCGATGGTGTTCCAGAACTACGCACTTTACCCGCATATGTCAGTGCGTGAAAACCTGGGCTTTGGTTTGAAAATCGCCAAACTTGATGAGGCTACAATTGTAACAAGGGTCAATGAAGCCGCCGAAGTTCTGGGTCTGGATGAGCTATTGGAGCGCACCCCGGCTGAGCTGTCGGGTGGTCAACGACAGCGCGTGGCGATGGGCCGTGCGATTGTGCGTCACCCAGAGGCGTTTTTGTTTGATGAGCCATTGTCAAATCTTGATGCCAAGCTGCGCGTGCAAATGCGTACTGAGATCAAAAAGTTGCACCAGAAGGTGAAAACCACGGTTGTTTATGTGACCCATGATCAGGTCGAGGCGATGACGCTGGCCGACCGAATTGTGGTGATGAAGGATGGACATATTGAGCAGGTAGGCACCCCGATGGAGGTGTTTAACCATCCTGTGAACACCTTTGTCGCCAGCTTTATCGGCTCACCGCCGATGAACTTGATACCGGCTGAGATTGATGGTGATAAAATCAAGTTTTCGGGCGATATGACATTGCCAGTTCCGCGACGCCTCGCCCGACTTGTCAGTGATGGGCAAAAGGTGGTGTTGGGAATCCGTCCCGATGATCTGACGCCTGTTGGCCACGGCATCGCCGAGGGCGGAGATATGGCGCGGATTGACCTGACCGTCACCTTGGCAGAACTCTTGGGTACTGAGACCATACTTTATACAGAAGTGGCTGGGCAGGAGGCGCAAGGAAAGATGTACGGTCCGCGTGAGGTTAAGCCCGGTGAGGTGCTGGAGTTTGACGTGGCGATGGAGAAAACCCATCTGTTTGACGCCGCCACGGGCAAGTCTGTGCGGCCCCACGATGGCTAAAATTACGCATGCCGAACTGATGATGGTGGACCTTCTTCCGAAGGTTACACGGACGGATGCAATCCAATCCTTCGTCAGTCAAGAAACACCGATTTTACGTCTGACGGATGCGGATGGCGTCACCGGCACAGGCTATAGCTATACGATTGGAACCGGCGGCCCTGCGGTGATCAGCCTGTTGCGCGAGACATTGGTGTCCCGGCTGATCGGGCGCGAAGCTGAGGAAATCGGCGGGATCTGGCGCGAAATGCTCTATAGCACCCACGCAACGTCTGTGGGGGCTATCACTTCGCTGGCGCTGGCGACGATTGATACCGCTCTTTGGGATCTGCGCTGTCTGAAAGCCGGGCAACCGTTGTGGCGGATGGCGGGTGGGGCGAAAACCTCTGTACCGCTTTACACCACCGAAGGTGGCTGGCTGCATATCGAAACCAACGATTTAGTGTCGGATGCATTGGCGATGCAAGCCAAGGGCTTTACCGGGGCAAAGATCAAAATTGGCAAACCCACCGTTGCCGAAGATCGTGCACGTCTGAAGGCAGTGCGGGACGCGGTTGGTGACAAGTTTCAGATCATGGTCGACGCAAACCAGTCCTTTAATCTTTCTGAAGCGATGCGGCGCGCGGACATGCTGGCTGAATTTGGCATTGGCTGGTTCGAAGAGCCGATGAAGGCGGATGATCTGGGCGCCCATATCAGCCTTAACGCGCATTCGCGTGTGCCGATTGCCGTAGGCGAAAGCATGTATTCGGTCAGCCAGTTCAAAGACTATTTGCAAAAGGGCGGCTGTTCTATTGTGCAAGCCGATGTGGCGCGGGTTGGCGGGATCACTCCGTGGCTCAAGATCGCCCATATGGCCGAAGCGTTTAACGTCGCTATTTGCCCGCATTTCCTGATGGAACTGCATGTTAGCCTCACCTGTGCGGTGCCTAATGCGCCGACGCTGGAATTTATTCCGCAGCTGGATGACATCACCCATTCCCGACTCAATATTCGGGACGGACAGGCCCATGCCCCGATGACACCGGGACTTGGGATTGAGTGGAACTGGGAGGCGATCCGTGGGCAATCTGCCGCAGGTCTCACCGCAGAATTTGGAGCACATTGATGGAACGGATGGCCATGGTGATCGGGATCAAGCCCGATCAAATTCCTGAATACAAACTTTTGCATGCCAATTGCTGGCCTGAAATCCTGGCGGGTATAACGACGTGCAATATCCGCAATTATTCGATCTTTCTCAAAGAGCCGGAAAACATGTTGTTTGGCTATTGGGAATACCATGGCAGCGATTTTGCCGCGGATGGGACAAAAATGGCCGCGGATCCCAAAACTCAGGAATGGTGGAAACTGTGTATGCCGATGCAAGAGCCACTTGAAACTCGCAAAGAGGGGGAATGGTGGGCAATGATGGAGGAGGTATTTCACCATGAGTGATCCACGGATTGAGACGTTCAAGGCCTGTTACACGGGCGTTGTGCACGATGTGATGCGCGCGATGGGCCTGCGCAATTTTACGTTGCCTCCACGGATCAAACCGCTGCAGCCAGAGATGACGCTGTGCGGTCCTGCCTTTACCATCGAGGGACGACTGGACGAGACCGCAGACGCCCACGAGACGCTGTTGGCCTGGACCGGGCTGCTTTCCAAATGCCCCGAAGGGCACATCTGGACCGCGCAGCCTCATACCCACAGCCTGGCGCAAATGGGCGAGCTTTCGGCAGAAACCCTACACCGCAAAGGCGTGCTTGGGTGCGTGCTGGACGGTGCGCTGCGCGACAGTCACTTTATTCTGGATCTAGGGTTTCCCAGCTGGCGCACCCATCACACCCCCAAAGATATCGTGGGCCAATGGCTGCCGACGGCCGTGGATGTGGATATCATGATCGAGGATGTGCGCATTCGCCCCGGTGACTGGCTGCATGGTGACCGTGATGGCATGGTTTTTGTCCCGGTTGAGCAGCTTGATGAGATCATCGCGAAATCAACCGAGGCGATGCAAACTGAAAGCAAGGTCCGCAATGCCATTTTGGACGGTATGGACCCGCAGGACGCCTACCTCAAATGGGGGAAGTTCTAGCCGATGAAAATCGCAGCCCTTGATATCCGATGCTGCCGGTATGACGGTGCCGCACTTGCCGGTGGTGCAATGCGCGACGGGCAAGCGATCACCGGGATGGAGTTCTTGGTCTACACACTGCGCACCGAGGACAACCAAAGTGCCTCGATGTTTGGGTTTGCGGGGCGTTCATCGCTCGGAGCTGGACATACAGCGGCGGCGTCTTTGCGACCATTTCTACTCGGTCGCAATGCGCTGGATCGCGAGGCGATCTGGCATGATTGGCGGGTTGCGGACCGTTGGTGGCACCACTTGCCGATTTATTCTTATGGCCCAATCGATTGCTGCCTTTGGTTGCTTGGGGCACAAAACGCAGGCCAACCGTTATGGCGCTATATTGGCGGTATGCACGCACAGGTGCCGGTTTATGCGTCTTCTCTGATTTTGTCGGATGCGGCCGCCTATGCGCAGGAAGCGTGCGCCGTGCGT
Source organism: uncultured Sulfitobacter sp. (assembly GCA_965363755.1). Lineage (GTDB taxonomy): Bacteria > Pseudomonadota > Alphaproteobacteria > Rhodobacterales > Rhodobacteraceae > JL08. Next base: position 4,872 of record CBDTVL010000156.1, on the reverse strand, counting down.
GATGCGGGGCTGAAAGCCTATAAAATTCACCCACCGGCACGTGATTTTAACGAGGATCTCGAAATTCACGCTGCTGTTCGCGCGGCTGTTGGCGACGATTTCACCCTGATGTCGGATCCGGTAGCCCCTTATACTCTAGAAGAGGCGATCCGCTTTGGGCGTGCGCTCGAAGGGTTGGGATATGCCTGGCTGGAAGAGCCGATGCCGGATGAAAATTTCAGCGCTCTCAAAGAGTTAACGCGGGTGTTGGACATTCCTATCGTGGGGACTGAGGTTCTAGCCAAACATCCCTATTCGGTGGCGGAATGTATTGCACAGCGGGTCACTGATGCGGTGCGTGCGGATGTGTCTTGGTCCGGCGGGATCACCGGTGCGCTGAAAACTGCACGGCTGGCCGAGGCATTTCATATGAATTGTGAGCTGCATTCGACAATTTTCCATCCGTTGGAAATGGTGAACCTGCACCTTTGTGCGGCAATCAAGAACAATAGCTATTTTGAGGTGTTATGGCCGATGGAGACATTTAACTTTGGCCTTGCCAGTGACTTACCAATTGAAAATGGGGTGGCCACATTGCCGCAAACCGCTGGGCTTGGTGTCGATCTGGATTGGGATTTCATCGACAATTGCACAAGAGCAGAGGTTTAAGCGATGACCGATATAACCGATGATCGCCTGATAATTCTCGCACCCGAAGATACGGTGGTTGTCGCGCGTTGTGCCATCGTGCGGGGTGAGACCTTGGTCATTCGCGGCACGGAAATTGTTTTGGGTGTGGCAGTGAGTATGGGGCATAAGCTGGCGCTGCGCCCCATGGTGACAGGCGATAAAGTCTTGAAGTATGGCGCATCTATCGGCTCTGCCACCACGGATATTTCCGTCGGGGATCATGTGCATCTGCATAATATGCAAAGCGATTACACGCCGACATATTCGCTGGCGGATGCGCAAAAGGAATATGAAGCATGAGCATGCAAGGGTATCTTCGCCAAGACGGTCGCAAGGGCATTCGCAATGTGGTGGCGGTCGCCTATTTGGTGGAATGCGCGCATCATGTCGCGCGGGAAATCACCTTGCCGCTGCGTGAGCATGCCCATGTGATTGGATTTCCCGGCTGCTTTCCAAATGACTATGCGCAGAAGATGATGGAACGGCTTTGCACCCATCCGAATGTGGGCGCTGTACTGCTGGTGTCGCTGGGGTGCGAAAGCTTTAACCGCTATAAGCTGGAGCAGGTTGTTCGTGACAGCGGGCGCGATGTTGAGACACTCGTGATCCAGAAAGAAGGAGGTACGCGTAGCGCCATTGCCAAAGGGCAAGCCTTTGTTGCCAGAGCGGTCAACGCCTTACAAGATAGCCCGACCGTGCCGATGCAAGTCTCCGATCTCGTGATTGGCACTGTTTGTGGTGGGTCCGATGGTACCAGTGGTATTTCTGGCAATCCGGCCACGGGGCGCGCCTTTGATAAATTGGTCGCGGCCGGGGCTGCATGTATTTTTGAAGAAACAGGCGAGTTGATCGGCTGTGAAGACATCATGTCTGCCCGTGCTGCCACGCCGGAACTCGCCGTAGAATTGCGTGCCTCTGTGACAAAGGCAGCGGAATATTATGCCACGCTGGGCTACGGTAGCTTTGCCGCTGGCAATGCCGATGGTGGTCTTTCTACCATCGAGGAAAAGTCGATGGGTGCCTATGCTAAATCCGGTGCCTCACCGATTTCTGGCTTGATCAAACCTGGAGATATCCCACCCAAAGGTGGGCTGTATCTGATGGACGTAGTGCCTGATGGCCCAGTGCGTTTTGGTTTCCCTAATATCTCAGACAACGCGGAAATCGTAGAAATGATGGCGTCCGGTGCCCATATGACATTGTTTGTCACCGGGCGCGGTTCGGTCGTTGGCTCAGCGCTTGCGCCTGTTATCAAAATCGCAGCCAACCCTGATATGTACACGCGCCTGCACGAAGATATGGATATCAACGCAGGTCGCATAATCGACGGTACAGCAAGCCTGCCGCAGGTGGGGGATGAGATCTTTGATATGGTGCAGGCTGTTGCAGGCGGTGCGCGCACAAAGTCAGAAGACCTTGGCCACCGCGAATTTATCCTGACCTACAAAAGCTTTGAACCTATTGGCCCGGCATGTTTGCCGGTCTGAAGAAGGAAACGACATGGGGCGATTAGACGGAAAAACCTGTGTTGTAACGGCGGCTGGGCAGGGGATTGGACGTTCCTCAGCACTCGCGATGCAGGCTGAAGGTGCACGTGTATTTGCCACGGATGTGAATAGAGATGCACTTGCTGACCTAACTGCAGCTGGTTTTGATGCCTTCCGGCTGGATGTGATGGAACCTGCGTCAATCGCTGCGGCCGTGGTCCATACTGGGCCGCTGGATGTTTTGTTCAACTGTGCTGGCTTTGTCGCCAATGGCAGCATTCTGGACTGTGATGAAGACCAATGGCAGTTTTCCAATGGGTTGAACGTGACGGCCATGTACCGGATGAACCGCGCTTACTTGCCGGGCATGTTGGATAAAGGGCAGGGGTCAATCATCAACATGTCCTCAGTCGCGTCATCGGTTATCGCCGCGCCCAGTCGGTTTGCATATGGCACGACCAAAGCGGCCGTTATCGGTATGACCAAATCAATCGCCGCTGATTTTGTCACCCAGGGTGTGCAGTGCAACGCCATCTGTCAGGGTACCGTCGAAAGCCCGTCACTGGAACAACGTTTGCGCGACACCGGCGATTATGAGGCCGCACGCGCTGCGTTTATTGCCCGCCAACCCATGGGGCGGATTGGCAAAGCGCAGGAAATAGCAGCACTTGTGGTTTACCTTGCCTCCGACGAATCTGGCTATACCACGGGTGTGGCGCATGTGATTGATGGCGGCTGTGCTAACACCTAAGGAATTGAGAAAATGAAACTATTGCGATTTGGTGAGCTTGGTAGCGAAAAGCCGGGCATGATGGATACTGATGGCGTGATCCGAGACTTGTCAGATATTGTGCCTGATATTGCGGGTGCTGTCCTTTCCGACGAAGGCATGGAAGCGATCCGGGCGGTTGATCCGGCAAGCTTGCCTTTGATGCCCGCTGACACCCGCCTTGGCGCGTGCGTGGCGGATACGGGCAAATTTATCTGCATCGGGTTGAACTACGCCGATCACGCTGCCGAAAGCGGCCTCGAAGTGCCGCCGGAACCGGTGATATTCATGAAAGCGACCTCTGCGATTTGCGGCCCAAATGACCCAATTGTCATCCCGCGCGGCTCTGAGAAGACAGATTGGGAAGTTGAGCTTGCGGTGATCATCGGTAAGCGCGCTAAGTATGTATCTGAAGCCGACGCGTTGGATTATGTCGCGGGCTACGCCATCACCAATGACGTGTCAGAGCGCGCATTTCAGATTGAGCGGGCAGGGCAGTGGACCAAGGGTAAAAGCTGTGACAACTATGGTCAAATCGGACCATGGTTGGTGACGCGTGATGAAGTTGCAGACCCACAAGACCTGCCGATGTGGCTGACGGTTAATGGCAAAACGATGCAGGATGGGTCCACCAAAACAATGGTTTATGGTGTGGCCCATGTGGTGTCTTACCTCAGCCAATTCATGAGTCTGCAACCAGGTGATGTCATTTCTACGGGTACACCTCCTGGTGTTGGTATGGGCCAAAACCCCCAGCAATACCTGCGCCCCGGCGACGTCGTAGAGCTTGGTATTTCAGGCTTGGGACAACAGCGTCAGGACGTGATTGCAGATCCTGAATAATCCATATGAGAGGACACACTATGAAGCTCATCGATACACATCAACACCTCGTTTATCCTGACGTGGCCGGTTACGGCTGGACGGATGGCATTCCACCTTTGGCCAACAGGGCATTTACGTTGGAGAGCTATCAGAATCTGACCAAGGATGCGGATGTCATTGGGTCACTGTTTATGGAGACCGGTGTCGATGATGCGGATTATCAGGCAGAGGCCCGCTATGTCGCGGGACTGATGGGGCAGGAAAACAGTGGTATTCTGGGCCTCATCGCCTCTTGTCGGCCCGAGGAAGACGCAGGGTTCAGCGCTTGGCTTGACGAATGTGCGGATCTTGGCGTGGTTGGCTATCGGCGTATTTTACATGTGATGGACGATGATCTGTCGACCAGTGACACCTTCCGGCGCAACGTTGCGACCATTGGTGGACAAGGCAAGAGCTTTGACCTGTGTGTGCTGCCAAAGCAGCTCACAATTGGGGCCAAGCTTGTTGCGGCCTGTCCCAACACGCAGTTTATCCTGAACCATTGTGGTGTCCCTGACATCGCCGGTGGGAGTCTTGATCCGTGGCGTGCGGATATGACGGCACTAGCCGCCCATGAGAACGTGACCTGTAAACTCTCAGGGATTCTTGCCTATTGCGCGGCGGGTGAAGCGACACTCAGCAGCATTCGTCCGTTTGTTGATCATGTGCTTGACGCTTTCGGACCGCAGCGGATGGTTTGGGGTAGCGATTGGCCTGTTGTCGATCTGGCAAATGGCCTGTCGGATTGGATTGCCGTGACAAATGAGATCCTGCATGGGCTAGGCACGGATGAAGCGGATGCAATTGGAATCGGTACGGCAAAGCGCGTATATGGGCTGTAGGCAATTGCCGCAGTTCAACATAATAAGTCTTTTGGGTCAAAAGGACTGACCCAAAATTACTCCCCTACTCTCAGTCAAGATCCTGCCAGAACTGCAAGGGTTTGGCAGCTAATATGTTTAATGCCGCGCACAGGTCACTGAATTTTCTTAATCTGCGTCACCGGCACGACGCGCTCGGCCCATCAGAGGGCAGTGTCAGAAGAAACCGACTTGAACAGGGTGGGGCGGTTTCGTAGCGTTT
>CBDTVL010000155.1:0-9302 GCA_965363755.1 uncultured Sulfitobacter sp. | reverse complement strand
CACGCAAAGACCAGACACGGGATTTGTTGTATTCGTTGGTCTTGGCTGGTCGCCCACTTAGGGAAATCTCAATGCGAATTCGCAATATCTACAAATTGCGTCGATCTATACCATCGCGGTGCCGCGCCAAGTGCGCGGAGAATATTGTGCCAATCCCGGCCCGACGCATAGCGCCACCTTAAAGGAACTACGACTTGAGACGCAGACAACCACTCAAACCCTATGCCTATTGGGGCGCGCTTAGAGACGCTTTGAAGCTGATTGGAGAAGAGAATGTCTCGCTTATTGCGGCAGGTGTCGCGTTTTATGGGATGCTCTCGCTATTCCCTGCGCTTGCCGCGTTAATCGCGGTACTGAGTCTGATTTCAAATCCCGATGTTGTTCTGGCCCAGCTTACAGAGATGCGCGACCTGCTACCTGACGATGTGTTCAAGATTATCAGCAGTCAGGTCACTTCGCTAGTGACCGCCAGTTCTGGCACGTTGGGTTGGGCAGGATTTGTGTCGTTGATGGTAGCGCTTTGGACAACCCGCTCCGGGGTGGGAGCGATGATGATTGGCCTGAATGTAGTGTACAGTGAGCAAAATCGAAATACTGCGCGGCATTTCTTGCGCGCGCTGCTACTGACGATCTGCCTTGTTCTTGTGGGTATTGTGGCACTGCTGACGGTTGTGGTCGCGCCGATTGTAATTTCGTTTTTTCCGCTAGGGTGGTTTACGGTTCTGCTGATCGATGTTGTTAGATTGATCATTGCGATTGGTGTCTTATTGGCTGGCCTTGGTGTTCTTTACCGGTTCGGGCCGAACCGACGGTTGGCCCAGTTGCCTTGGATAACGCCGGGCTCAGTTCTGGCGGTGGTGTCCTGGGCTGGAGTGTCGATTGGATTTTCTCAGTACGTGTCAAACTTCGGAAATTATAACCAGATATATGGTTCTATTGGGGCCGTAATTGCGATGCTTGTTTGGCTTTGGTTTAGCAGTTTTCTTGTATTATTGGGCGCTGCGCTAAATGCTCAGATTGAACAGCGCCACATGTCAGATGGCCCCGTCGACCGGAGCAGTCCATAGGGAGAAGCGGATGCTTACGCTTCGGGCAAACTTTCAGGATCGATCAATGGGAATGAGTGACGTGGCCGAGAATGGATCATGTTCGCTATTATAACGGACTTGGAGCCTTCAGTAACAGTTAGTACAGATACGTCAAAATCCCGGCCGGAATTAGTATTCCAGTTAGGAAAAGACATTCTACTTGGGTAACGTCGGCTAAGCAAAAATCTACGGAGTGAGGTGCATTGGTACCTCCGTTCAAATCGACTACGAATACGGCAAACAAGGCCTTGGAGCTTTGAACAAGTTTCAAACGCTTAGACTTGACCTCCATCAAGGACGACATGCAATTTGTTTGGAAGCAGGTTATCATCAAAACGCATCAATCATTGGAGGCCAGCTGAATGCCCCAAATACTTCGGTCTGCTCTTGTGTACGGGGTCGGAGCGATTGCTGTTTTGCTGTTTGGGATCTGGGTCATTCTGGAAAGCAGCATGTTGTCCGGATACCGGATTTCCCTTGTGGAAAGGCTTCTGGCGGGGGCGCTTGGGTACGAAGTTCGGATCGAAGGCGACGTGGGCGCTGCACTCTACCCGACGGTCATCCTGTTTGTGGAAGCGGTAAAACTGCCTGGTTCCAACGGCCATCAGACCGAATTGGCTGTTCTGAAAGACGCCGAAATGCGGCTTAGTCCGAAGGACCTTTTGCGTGGTCAAATCAACATTGACGCGATTTTTGTCGACGACTTGCAGGTCAACCTCGTCACAAATGAAGATGGATCAACCAACTGGGCAGGTCTTTCGGCGAACGATCCAGAGACCCAGTCCACCGATGCACCACCATCAGACACGGAAGCAGACGCCGACGATATCGTCATCTTTCTGCTAAACCGAACAATCGATTTTTCAAACATCCAGCTCAACGTGCGGAACGAGAAAACCGGGTTCAATTTCTTATTCTTACTGCAAGACCTGACAATTGATCAGACCAACAGCAATACCGCGGTTGAAGTTGCGAGCACGGGTAGCGTGAATGGAGAGGTGTTCCAGTATCAGGCCCATTTCCTTCGTGAAGGTGTATTCACTTCAAATGCCATTTTTGGTGAAACAACCATGTCTTTTGATGGCCAGGTGGGTGAAGAGAGTTTCGAAGTTTACGCCGGCGATTTGGAGGTCAATGTCCAAGATTTGGGCAGCTTTCTTGAAACGCTGGGGTTGGCCCGTGTGCTGGAGGGGCACGCCAAACTGAACGGGTCTTTGTCAGGCGATGCTGGCGAGACATCGCTGTCTGATCTGGTTATGCTGGCAGAGCTGGAAGACGGCAGAACCGCTCAGGTGACAGGCGACATTGGAGACCTTTCACAACTGGAGGAACTACAAATTAAGGTCGACGCCAACCTTGCTGAAACCGGCGCGCCAGAGCATGCCGCTCAAAAGATCGAAGATTTTCGATTGAACTCAATCTTCGCCAGCATTCAAAGCACCGGCCAACAAATTTCGATCGACGAGTTGGAAATTAGAACGAATATCGGGCACAGGGATTTCCGCGAAATTGGTCCGATCTCGGTCGGTCAGATTAAGAGAGCACCGGACGGCCGACTAAACCTTCTGGACGTGACGCTGGCACTTGGTGACGGCGAGACTCCACTTTTGACCACCCGCGGAGAGATCCGTGATCTGTTGAACTTATCAGACTATGATGCCACCGGAGAGATTGTGCTACCTGCACCTTGGGTTTTTTCGTTCCTTCCAAATTCAGTCGGAACAGAACTTGGCACCGCCCGTGCTGTTTTTGATGTTTCGGACTCCGGTGGCACACCCAGCCTATCGCGTTTCGCCGTTAGCACCGAAGGCACCGACCTTTGGTCGCTGAGTGCCAGATCGTCTATTGGTGACATCGGAACACTAAGCGAGGCTACTTTTGAATTTGACCTGGAAGTCGCCGATCTGGCGGCCTTTCTCCAAAAACTCGATTTAGAGCCTGTAGCGACGAACGGGCTTAAAATGTCCGGAAAACTGGATCGATCCACGCAGGTCATAGACTTATATTATGCTTTGAACCTTGGCGGCACACGTGTTGAGACACAGCTTGCAGCAACGCGGAAAGGTGGCAAACCAAATGTAAGGGGCACTATTTCGAGCCAGGAGATTAACACGGCAGATTTGCAGGCTGCGGTGGCCACTGCACTACAAATCGCCTCGCTGGCCGACGAGGCGCTAGCCGATGAAAAGCCGCTGGTTCTGCCCTCGCCCGACGATCAAGATGTAAAGCCCTTGGTTTTGCCGGAAACAACCGAACAACCTGAAACGGAAGATCAAACGGAGCCGGAAGATAAGCCGTTGGTTATTGAAGCCCTGTCTGAAGAGGTTAAGTTGAACGAATTCTTTGATTTTGATCTGCTGGCACGGAACCTTGATCTTGAGATCGGCATCGATATCGCAAAACTGACTGGTCAGGCTGGGGTATCTCAAATTCGTAGCGACCTTGAATTTCAGGACGGTAAAATGCGGTTCGGCCCGATCGAGGCGAGCTTAGGTGGGGGGTATTTTAATTTCGGCGCGACCATGGATGTGGTGAACGCGCCGAACTCCATACGTTTGACTGGCGCGACCAGCGGCTGGGATTTCGGGAAAATATTGCGTTCAGCAGGAGCGTCGATACCTGCAAGCGGGACTTTACGGGCCAAATTCGATCTCTTTGGTCAACGGTCCTCGGTGGATGCGTTTCTGGACACAATGACCGGCGCAGCAACTGTGTCGATGACCAATGCAAAAATCGGGACCAGCCTTTTGGAATTTGCCGGTCTTGGCGTATTCCCATGGTTATTTTCCAAGGAGCGCAAGCAAGGCTATACCGACATTGTCTGTATCGTTGCCCCGTTGCACATAAAAAATGGGCGGGTCGCATCGAACGCAACTGTGATTGAAACGCAGCGGGTTCAGATCGTGATCAACGGCGCGGTTGATTTCCACAAGGATACCATAAATCTGCTGGCAAAACCTCGCCCACTCGGCCGTCCGTTAGCCCGTGGGGCATGGCCATTCTCAATCACAGGTCCGTTGTCAAAGCCAGTTGTCGGGATCGTGTCGAACGATACGCGCAAGCCGAAATCCCCCCTTAAGATGCCTGCAAATCGCAAGCCGTGCAGACCTGACGCATCGCAGTTGATCGAAGCCGCGCCGTCCAAAAAGTGACTTGGCAGTCCGAAGAAGGGCGCTCGGAGGTCAGGCCTCGTTCATCCGCTCCGCGCAATATGCAGGCCACATCATGCGTGCCTGAACACAGTATGAACGGCATGCTGAAGAGCATCGCTGGCAAACCTGACGGTGTCCGGCACCTTGTCAGCGCGTCCGAGAGACGCTTTTTGCCGAACAAGATACCCAACTGGCAGCTTCCGGCCTTCCATCACCGTTCCCCACACTGCGATGTCCTTGATCTGCATCGCGTCAACTGTCACCGGGTTGCCGTCCAGAATGGTGAAATTGGCGAGCTTGCCTGCCTCGATGCTGCCTCGTTCATGGTCAAGCCGTAGTGAATAGGCCGCATCCAGTGTAACTCCACGTAGCGCGCCCTCTCTTGATGCCTTCTGGTTGTCGCCCGCCACGCGCCCGGAACTGGTGATCCGGTTCACTGCACACCACATAAGGAACAGGGGGTCTCCCGGAGCCATTGGCATGTCAGAGTGCAGCGAATAGGAGATACCCGCCCGCTCAACATCACCAAGCCGGACCATTTGGTCGGCGCGTTCCGGGCCAAGGCCGACCTCGCCGTATTTGTCTGACAGGGCGGTAACGTAATACGGATTGGCGCTTACAATCGCGCCCAATCGCTTGATACGCTCCACCTGATCAGGCGCGCTGACGGCGAAATGTACGATGGTCGTGCGATGATCATAGCGGGGGTTCCGGCGCAAATTAGCTTCCAGCGCATTCAGTACTCGATCAAGTCCCGCGTCGCCATTAACGTGGATATGCAACTGATACCCGGCATCCCAATAGAGACGGAATGCGCGATCAAACAGTTCCTGGTCCATCATCCATTCGCCATGATGATCATCCAGATAGGGTTCGCGCACCTGCATGGCGAGGGAATAGATCGCGCCATCGGCGAATAGCTTTACGCTGCCTTTGGCCTGTTGGGTCATCCCACCATACCAACTGTCCAGCTTCTCGGTTTCGGCAAGGACCTGCGCGTCGTCTGGGTAAGTCCCCACCAGTGATTTACCGTCCGGTGTGAAAGACCAGCGGAATGGCATAGACGGGCTGGACATCACTGAGTTGACCACGTCCTGAACGGGTTTTGCCAATATGCCGCCGGGTTCGTTGCCAAAGGTCACACCCTTTGAATGCATATAATCCCGCATCAATTCCAGGCCATCGCGTAACTTGTCTGGGTCTGCCACCATCGGAGCAATATTCCCAAGGATGGCGAACATCCCCTGTTCCCAGAAATGACCCGCCTCAAAATCGGATTGCTCCTGCGCTGTCGGGCTCCAATCATCAACCACGTCCTGTGTGACACCGCCGCGTGCAAGTGCTGCGCTGTTGAGCACAAATTCATGGCAGGAGCGCATCCATATGATGATCGGTCTTTCCGTGCTGATAGAATCCAGATCTTCGCGGGTCAAAGGTCCATAGAAATAGGCATGATAGCCCCAACTCAGCAACGGTTCGCCAGGGTTGTCCAACCTGTTGTTGGCCATGCCGAGTCGCGTCATGAAGTCTTGTTTATCTTTAACGGCGGCAATCGTGCCACCTGGCAAAACCCAGTCCTCTATCGACAATATTTCTGAAGACATCGTGAGGGCCGCCAGTACGGGGTGATCATGCTGCGCGATGAAGCCGGGTACGATTACCTTGTCACTGAACGATGTATCAACGACATACGGTTGATCTCCGACCAGGGTTTCGACGTCGTCCAAAGACCCGACTGAAAGAATTCTGCCGTTCACAACCGCAACGGCCTGCGCATCGGGCCGCTCGGGATCAAGCGTCACGATCTGTTTTGCCGTATAGATAGTCACCTCGTCCAAGGCGCTGATCACGCGTCCAACATCGCTCAGCGAAGACGAGGTCGCCCAAGCCGTCACGCTAGTTGAGCAAAGGTAGGTTCCGCCCAACAGCCCTGCACGCAAAATGGCGCGTCGATCAAATGTCTTCATATCCGCGATCCTAAGTCCTGTTTCCTGAATGTTGGGCTAGGGTTGGGGCTGTTCGCCTTGGCATTTTTCCAACGCCTCAACCGCCTTGGATGTCCCCGACAGAGCAACCTCAAACTCCAATCCCTCTGAAATGATGGCTTTCATGGTCTTGCGGAGCGCGAGGTCCGTGACAACTTCTTGATTGTTAAAGAACGCATAAAACCCCTTCCAATCGCCGTCCTCGACAAAGTCGACATCTCCAGCAAAGCGCGAGTCATCAAAGATCAGTTTAACTGTTCCTTTGTTTCCAATGTCCAGATCAACCCAGCTCCGGTTCATCGCTGAGACAAATGCGCCCTTTTCTGAAGGAACGCCGCCAAACCTGATCTGGGTTTCACCGTCGAACACTTTTTCCATCAGACACCCATGGCCGACATTCGGATCGACCAGAATTGCCCAATCGCCGCTTGTCCCCCATGGCTTCAAGGGTTCGGCAACCAAAGGGCTTGCCGCGAGGGCAAACACGATAAGGAGTGCGATTCTACTGCGTTTCATTTTGTCACCTCGCTCGAGAAGCAGATTGAAATAGACCGTATTGGGTTCGCAACGTTTGTCATTCTAATTTCCCCTCCCTAGGAGCATTTTAATTCCGGCAGGGCAGAAGCAATGCCCCGATAAAGTGCCAAACAAATACCGGGTTCTCCGAGGCTGCGCGGGCTTGTTCACTGTGGGTTCTCCCATTGCTGCAATTGGATTTGGTCTGCGGCCATTCGTTTATCCGACAAAATAAGTACGGCCGGGCTCCATCCGTATAGTAAGGATCCCTAGTGCAATTGACCCGGGCGTTTTTGCCGCCTGAATAGCCAACACCGCTGACATAACCCACTGCCTTCAAGGATTGGGCCGCCGCAGCATCAAGGGTAAGGTATGCGCAAATCGTTTTTGCGAACCGGGCATCCAGGTCACAAGCTCTTGTCATTCCCTTTATTGTGGCCTTGGGCTTCACGCTGTCGCACATCTTCGTCTCACCCGTCTTGCTCGCGCTATCAGAATTCATCTATTCTGCTTTCCTGATTTGGCTGAACGGTCATCTCGGCCGTGCACGGGACGTCCAGCCATCAAAAGACCCACCGCGCCCGCAAAGACCAGACATAGACCTCGTCGTAATCTTTAGTCTTAGCCGGGTTCAAAATCACCTGAAGGTCAGGAGTGATGGCCAGGTTTGGCGTGACCTGAACTCTGTAGAACGCTTCCAGAGTGGTTTCATTCCGGAAAGATGTGTTCGCAGGATCAACCCACGAAGCCGCAAGCCCCACGATATCATCGTTTTGCCCCAAAACGTTTTGAAAAACCACGCCGCCGGACACCTGCTGTTTGGCGGCTGCGGCACCGTCACTCCATGAATAGCGAAAGAAAGGCACGATGTCCGGGTTGTTGGGCAATTCCTTCTCAACTGTAAGGGCTATGCCATATCCGCTGGTTGAGGACGGATCGGACAGTTCATCGCTGTACCAGAGCGCCATTGAATACTTGCCGGTTGGACCGTCAGGATCAATTGCTCCCGGGATAAAACCGACTTCGGCTGCCGTAAAAAACTGTGCATCTTTCAGAGACCCAAAGCCCAGTTCGGTTGGATCACCGTTTGCGTCATGGAGGCCAAAAGACACGTAAGTCGAACTGGAAGGCTTCACACGAAACGTCGCGCCCCAACCCAGATCAGGCAGTGGCGCAGCGGCCCCAACGACACCTTCACCAAGGAAGCCAGACTCAGGATCGCCCCAGGTCGTCGTGTTGTAAATCGCTCCGGGGTCTTGTTTACCAATACGGGAGAAAAACCCTGTCCGGGTGTTCGCGGCCTCCCAGAAAATCTCCACCAGTGAAAGTTTCTGCTGATTGTAGAAGTAAGTTGTTGTCGACAACTGGGCACCAATGCTGTCGGCTAGGTCGGCGGGAACATAGCTACCAATTTTATTTCGTCCTTCGAATCGGAAGACGAACGAATGATCATAATCCCCTTGCAGTGCTTCGGGCGACCAGCGTCCCTGAAAATCAAAGTCACCGCTAAATCCGTACTTTTGCTTCATTGCACGACTGGAGCGCTGGTAGAGCACGGAATATGCTAGCACCATATCAAGGCCGTGTGCCTTTGTTCTGGTCGTAAATCGTTCCCACGCGTCTTCGGCTTTCGCCCCCAATGCCGGATCAAACGCTGCATCAGGATCGGGGTCATCATCAAGGCGTAGAATTTCCGTCGTGTCGTAGGGAGGCAATCCGGCCGGGCTGAAGAGTGGGTCCTGCGCGAATGCTCTCTCTGGTAGAACCACCACCATAGCGAGAACCAGTTGTGTTAACGCCCGGCTCAGCTTTACTGGGATCATGGTCGTTACTTTCGTGGCACATGGGACATCCAAAGGATTATTTTCCTCGGAGCGAGGGCCCGGTTGCGAACACCGGGCCCTCATTTGGTTTAAACAGTGTAGCGATCTAGCACATTTTTGGTAATTTTTTGGCAGAACCATTCGCCCTCACTGAGCGCATGGGGCCATTCCGTTGTTCCGGCACAAAAGACTTCGCCTTTGCCTTTCTTCATATTTATGATGACGCAAGACCCATAGCGCATCTTTGCCATGTTTTCCGGGCTATTGTCACCATAAACGGCCTTTGTGAGAGTCTTCCAATCTCCATCGCCGCGATCAAGTGTTTGACCAAAATGCCCATGATCCTCTTCCACAATCGTGATGGGCGTCATAGCAATGATCTCCACATCTTTTGGCGTTCCATCTTCGCCTGTCGGATATGGTAATCCATATTCAAAAGTATAGGTCACACCGTCACTTTCATATCCGACGACCGGCACCTCACCACCGAATACGTCGCCGTAATACAGATCGGTGCCTTCAAATGCCCAGTGCTCGTTACGATAGACCGTGAACCCGCCGCTGGATCGCGGAGCAGAGCCCCCTACGCGTGAATAAACGCCACGACACCCGTTAACGCCCCATGTTGTTGAGGGAGGCCAGTTAATGGACTGTGCTTCAAACGCGTGTGTATTCTGTTTCGGATCATCCCGCAGTGGATCTTTTTCGTCAGCGATATACTTGTAGCATGTTTGCACG